>NZ_CP029463.1:1564229-1877074 GCF_003148385.1 Flavobacterium sediminis
TTAAATGCTTCTCTGAAAAAATTATTGGATAAAGAAAAGCAGTATGATCTTTACCCGGGTTATGGAACGCTCAATTTTCATAATCAGTACATACAGAATTTTGCCGAGTTAGGAGTAATAGGATTTATTCTTTTAATAGTTATGTTGGGCGTATCACTTTACAAAGCTTTACAGGTTAAAGATTTTATGCATATTGCTTTTACAATTCTGATGATAAGCTTATTTTTGACAGAATCATTTTTATGGAGGCAGAGAGGAGTAGTTTTTTTTACCGCTTTCTATTCTTTTTTCGCCGTTTCAAATAGTAGAAATTAATAAAGAAATGAAAAGAATATTAATTACAGGAGCAGCAGGATTCCTAGGTTCTCATTTGTGTGATCGTTTTATGGCAGAAGGATATTATGTTATAGGGATGGATAATCTGATTACAGGGGATCTAAAAAATATTGAACACCTGTTCAAAGAAAAGAACTTTGAGTTCTATCATCACGATATCACTAAGTTTGTACATGTTCCGGGAAAACTGGATTATATTTTACATTTTGCTTCTCCGGCGAGTCCTATAGATTATTTAAAAATCCCCATCCAGACCTTAAAGGTAGGTGCCATGGGAACACACAATTTATTAGGATTGGCTCGTGTAAAAAAAGCACGGATTTTAATTGCTTCAACGTCTGAAGTATACGGAGATCCGTTGGTACATCCGCAAACTGAGGAATACTACGGAAATGTTAATACGATAGGACCTCGCGGGGTATATGATGAAGCCAAACGTTATCAGGAAGCCATTACAATGGCCTATCATACATTTCACGGACTAGAGACCAGAATTGTACGTATTTTTAATACCTACGGTCCGAGAATGCGATTGAACGACGGACGAGTAATTCCGGCATTTATAGGCCAGGCCTTGAGAGGAGAAGACCTAACTGTTTTCGGAGACGGGGGCAAACGCGTTCGTTCTGTTATGTAGACGACCAAGTAGAAGGAATTTTTCGTCTGTTGCATTCTGATTATCATTTACCGGTTAATATCGGAAATCCGGATGAGATCACTATCAAGGATTTTGCCGAAGAAATTATTAAATTAACAGGAACAACCCAAAAAATAATTTACAAACCATTACCGGCTAATGATCCGTTACAACGCCAGCCCGATATTACTAAAGCAAAAGAATTGTTAGGCTGGGAACCTAAAATAGGAAGAGCAGAAGGAATGAAAGTTACGTATGAGTATTTTAAAGCACTTTCTCCTGAGGAATTAGCCAAAGAAGAGCATAAAGATTTTACCAATTTTATTCATTAAAAATTGTCATCAAGAACAGGTAGATATTCAGGCTATATAAGGCCATTTTCTTATGGAATTGATTTATTGATAATCAACTTCCTGAGCTATTATTTTTTACCTGAACCGCTAAATATCTTTAGCTATCACCTGTTCATATCAATTGCCTGGATACTGATTGCCTGGAATGTAGCTTTTTATGAAGTTTTTCGATTCACAACTGAGTTCCAGATCTTAGGTAAGATCGTAAAACAATATGTTTTATTCCTCATATTCAATTTTGCCTACTTAGGATACTTTTACAAGTTTTCCGAACCTTCTCAAATGATAAAATTTATTTCGTTATCATTAGTTTTGGTTACAGTAGAAAAGTTTTCAGTGTATTACTTTTTAAGGCGTTTCAGGGTTACTTTCGGAGGGAATTTCAGAAGAGTCATTATTGTAGGAAACGGTAAACAAGTAGATCAGCTGATCCATTTTTTTAACGACAATCCCGATTACGGATATAAGCTCATACATGTTTTTGATACGAAAGAGCTAAAGAAGAACAATTTTAAATCATGTTTCGAATATGTAACAGAAAATAAAATCGATGAAATCTATTGTTCCCTGAATAGTTTGACCAACAATGAACTAAACCGTTTCGTTAATTTTACAGATAATAATCTTAAAAAGTTAAAACTTTTACCCGACAGTAAAAATGTCTTATCCCGTAATTTGATTTTAGACTATTATGGGTATATACCTATAGTTTCATTGCGAAATATACCTTTGGACAAAAGAACCAGTCAAATAATTAAAAGAACATTTGATATTGCTTTTTCATTGTTTGTCATTATCGGAGTTCTATCTTGGTTGACACCTGTTTTGGCTATTTGGATTAAATTGGAGTCAAAAGGACCGGTGTTTTTTAAACAAAAAAGAAATGGTTTAAATTATGAAGAGTTCTATTGTTATAAATTTCGTTCCATGCGTTTGAACCCGATCGCTGATTTGGAACAGGTACAAAAGAACGACCCCAGAATTACCAGAATAGGTGCTTTTATGAGAAAGACCAGTATTGACGAGTTGCCCCAGTTCTTTAATGTGTTGTTAGGAGATATGTCAGTTGTCGGTCCGAGGCCTCACATGGTAAGCCACACTGAAATGTATGCTAAACGAGTAGATAAGTTTATGGTTCGTCATTTCATTAAACCGGGAATTACAGGTTTAGCCCAGACGAATGGTTATCGGGAGAAGTAGAAAATGAAAAGGATATTATCAACAGGGTAAAATACGACATCTTTTATTTAGAGAACTGGTCTATTTTGTTGGATATTAAGATCATTATAATGACCATCGCAAATGCTGTGAGAGGAGAAGAAAAAGCATACTAATGAAATTAGTCTCTGTTATAACACCCACATTTAATGCAGAAAAATTTGTTGCAGAAACCATTCAGTCGGTTTTAAAACAAACACATACTCATTGGGAATTAATTCTGGTAGACGATGTTTCAACGGATCATACGGTTTCCGTCCTCCGGTCTTTTGCTAAGCAGGATACGCGTATAAAAGTTTTCCAATTGGCTGAAAATTCAGGACCGGGTGTAGCTCGTAACTTTGCTATTCAACAAGCTCAGGGAAATTATATCGCTTTTTTAGATGCAGATGATTTATGGAAACCGGAAAAACTGGAGAAGCAACTTCAATTTATGGAGGAAGAACATCTTCCGATGACATTTTCTTTCTATGAACAGATAGATGAAGAAGGAAATAGCCTGCAAAAAGAAATTACAGCACCTTTAGAGGTTACCTATTCTAAATTATTTTATTGCAACTGGATTGGTAACTTAACAGGTATCTATTCTGTTGATTTTTTCGGTAAAATTCCGATAGCAAGCATCAAAAAACGCCAGGATTGGATCTTATGGCTTACATTGGTTAAAAAAATTGGTAAGGTAAAACCGGTTCCGGAAAGTTTAGCTTATTATCGTGTGCGAAAAAATTCTGTTTCGTCATCCAAAGTAAAATTGATTAAGTACAATTATACCATTTATAAAGATTTTCATGGCAATAATCCGTTGAAAGCTGCTTTCAATACAGGTTTGTTTTTGATTCACCAATTGTTGGTCAAGCCCCGTTTCACAAAGTAATCTGGTTATAGTTCCGTTTGAAATTGTTTTAGCTTTCCTCTGGCTGTTCGTTTTAAAATCTCTTTTCTGTTGTAGGTAAAATGCAATCCGGGTTCTAAATACTTGGCAATAGCTTTTTCAATTTCTGTAATTTGATTCAAAGTCAATTCGTTTTCGCTTACATAATCAATCTCAAAGGAATCCAAGGTCTTCTGGCGGACAATAAATTCTTTTACATTCCCGTCGTCTTCAATGATGCTTTTGGTTACATAGTAAAAGGTTAGTCCGGGCGATTTTTTGCCACTTGGCAACAAAGCAATGTCACTGGTTCTACCGATTAGTTTTTTTAAAATAGGTTTTTTAGCAGTGCTTTTTTCATCCAGAATCCCCATATCGCCTATTTCATAACGAATGAAAGGATGGGCTTTATTGTCTAAAGATGTAATCACTACTTTTCCTTCCGTGCCGTATGGAACAGGTTGGTTGTTTTCGTCTAAAATTTCTACGAATAAGGTTTCACTGTTTACCTGCCATTCGCCTTGTGGATTTTGAAAAGCAATCAAATCCAATTCTGAAGCGCCATATTCGTTTACAATAGGAACTCCTAAATACGTTTCTAACAACTTTTTGTCTTCTTCAAATAACATTTCCGAAGTCACCATGCAGACTTTTAAAGTCGGACAAACTTCGGTTAAAATGATGTTGCGCTGTTGTAAAAATTTGGCAAACAATACAATCGAACTGGTGTAACCGTTGATGTAGTCAAATTTTTTAGTTTTAAAATGTTCTAAAACACCTTCCAAAACCTTGTCTGATAAATCAAAAATAGGAAATCGGTAACGGTGACTTAAAAAATCTTTAAATCGTTCTTTGTAATAACCTGTTTTATCTAAAGGAATACCATAGAACCGTGCTTGATACGACGAATTAAAATCAATGCCAAACCAACCAAAGCGATACATATTGGAAGCCCAGGTTAAAGCATGAGCATGTTTATCCTTGGCAAAAACAAATGGGTCGCCACTTGAACCGGAAGTTTTATTCACAAAAACGGTCTTTTCGGTATATCCCTCAGAAAGTCTTTCAACTAAAGGCTTTTGAAGATGTTTTTTAGCTAAAACGGGTAAATGATTCCAGGAAGTAAAGGTTTCGTTGCCTGCTAAATTGCGGTAAAAAGTATTGTGCTTCAAATGAAAATCGACAATAGCTTGTTTTCGTTTTTCAATAAATTCTGGGTAATCATCTGCTGAAACTGCTGTAAATGAAGCAAATTCTTCTTGTGCTTTGGCAATAGGAAAGCCGTTTAATTTTAAGCTTAGATCAAATAGTTTCAGCATTGCTTTGGGTTTACCCAAAAGTATAAAAATTATGGTAAAAAATTTCTTTTCTCTTTCTTCTTTAGAAAATGTATTTTTGCAGAGAATTAACAACACTATCTGAACGATTCAGATTAAAAAACAACACAACACGATGAATATTCTTCTTTTAGGTTCGGGCGGTCGCGAGCACGCATTGGCTTGGAAAATGTTACAGAGCAATAAATGTAGCCAACTTTTTGTTGCTCCCGGAAATGCCGGAACAGCCCTGATTGCTAAAAATATAGCTATTAATCCAAATGATTTTGAAGCAGTAAAACAACTGGTTTTAGCAGAAAAAATAGAAATGGTAGTAGTAGGACCGGAGGATCCGCTAGTTAACGGAGTATATGATTTTTTTAAAAATGATGCAGATCTGGTTTCTGTTCCGGTGATCGGCCCGTCAAAATACGCTGCACAATTAGAAGGAAGTAAGGAGTTTGCTAAAGAGTTTTTAGTAAGACACAATATCCCGACGGCTCGTTATGAAAGCTTTACAGCAGAAACCGTTGAAAAAGGTTATGCATTTTTAGAAACATTGAATGCTCCTTATGTGTTAAAAGCAGATGGTCTGGCTGCCGGAAAAGGAGTTTTGATTCTAAATGATTTAGCTGAAGCTAAGGAAGAATTAAAGAACATGTTGGTCGATGCTAAATTTGGCTCTGCCAGTGCTAAAGTAGTTATCGAAGAATTTTTAAGTGGGATCGAATTGAGCTGCTTTGTCTTAACAGATGGACAATCGTATAAGATTTTACCAACAGCAAAGGATTACAAACGAATAGGGGAAGGCGATACCGGATTGAATACGGGAGGTATGGGAGCTGTTTCTCCGGTTCCGTTTGCAACGCCTGAATTTTTAGCTAAAATTGAGGATAGAATTGTAAAACCAACAGTTGCCGGTTTGCAGAAAGACAACATGGATTATAAAGGCTTTGTTTTTATAGGTTTAATTAAAGTTGGTGATGATCCTTTTGTAATTGAATATAATGTTCGAATGGGTGACCCGGAAACGGAAGTAGTAATGCCTCGTTTGAAAAGTGATCTGGTTGAAATCTTTGAAGCAATTTCTAGACAGGAATTAGATAAAATTTCATTAGAAATTGATGAAAGAGCAGCAACAACAATAATGATGGTGTCAGGAGGTTATCCGGAAGACTATGAAAAAGGAAAAACAATTACAGGCATTGAAAAGGTAGCCAACTCAATTGTGTTTCATGCCGGAACAACTTTAAAAGAGGGTGAAGTTGTTACAAACGGAGGTCGTGTTTTAGCCATTACTTCTTATGGGCAAACCTATGAAGAAGCTATAGCACAATCTTACCGCAGCATAGATACAATAGCTTTTGATAAAATGTATTTTAGAAAAGACATTGGTTTTGATTTATAAGAGTAAAACCAAAGACAATAAAAAAAGTCCCGAAATTTTTATTCGGGACTTTTTTTATTATTTCAAGAAAGAGTGAGCTGTTGTATCTTGCTCATCTTCACTGTTTGCTTTAAAAATACTTAATTGTTTCATCCAGTAAACGAATGCTACACAACAAATAATCATAAAGATCCAATTAATTGTATTAGCAGTCCACCAGTTTTCTAATTCTAGTGCTCTTAATGCATCATAAGGTTTTAGTAAAAAGTCAACAAACAATGATTGTATAGCCTCAAAAAACGATTTCATCTTTATAATGTATTATATTTACACCACAAAAATATAAAATATCCTGATGATTACAAGTATTTTTAGCAAAACAAGACCATTAAATTATTTATTATTAGGGGTTGTCCTGCTTGTATGTTCTTTTTTATACTTTTTTAGCAACGATCTTTTTACAGAAGGCCTAATTTCAGTAGGGTATTTTACATTGTATTTTTCGGTTATTGTTTTCAGTATCGGTTTAGTTGATTTCATTTCGGTAAAGAACAGTTTAACGAAAGGTAACAACTATGCCATTGCACTATTTCTGATCTTTCTCTTATTTTTTCCGAAGACTTTTCAAAACGGAGAGATCCTGATTTCGAATTTATTTTTATTGCTGGCACTCAGACGCTTAATATCTTTAAAATCATTAATTGCCACAAAAGAGAAAATTTTTGATGCTTCATTTTGGATCTTTTTGGCAACCTTGTTCCATTTTTGGAGTATACTTTATATTGCATTGGTATTTATTGCAATTATTTTGCATGCGTCAGGAGATTATCGCAATTGGATCATCCCTTTTATAGCTTGTTTTACAGTAGGGATCCTGTTCTCTATGGTAAACTTAATGATGGGTAACCAATTACTACCTCATTTATTGAACCAATCGTTCTTTAGCTTCGATTTTACCTATTTTGAAAGTGTTTATCAGAATATCGCACTGGCATTGTTTTCATCAATAGCACTTTTGTTTTTTTTCAACATGATCTTTACGTTACAGGGAAAACCATTGAATATGAAAACATCGTTTAAAAAACTTATTTTTTCATTTCTGTTAGGTGTTGCTATCTATGTGTTTTCGGCAGATAAGAATAACAGTTGTTTGCTCTTTAGTCTGGCACCGCTTTCTATTATGGGAAGTAATTTTTTTGAAGGAATAAAGAACAATATCCTAAAAGAAGTCGTTTTTGATGTGTTGCTCCTTTTAGGAATTGTATTTTTTGTGGTCTCTTTATAGCTTACTGCCGTAAGCTAAATCTCCGGCATCGCCTAATCCCGGAACAATATATTTTTTAGCATTTAAATGATCGTCAAGTGCCGCTACCCATAAATGACAATTTTCGGGTAGGTTTTCCTTTAAAAACTGAATTCCTTCCGGAGCAGCAATGACTACAGCGATATGGATCTCTTTTGGTTTTTGTTCCAGATGCAGTTGATTTAAAACAGCCACTAAGGATTGTCCGGTGGCCAGCATAGGATCTATCAGGATCAGGTTTTTACCTTCAAAAGACGGAGCTGCTTGGTATTCTACTAAAATTTCAAACTTATCATCATTGTCATAATGATGACGATAGGCAGAAACAAAACCGTTTTCAGCATCGTCAAAGAAGTTCATAAAACCTTGATGTAGTGCTAATCCGGCTCTTAAAATGGAACACAAAACCACTGGCTCAGCAATAGTTGTGGTGTGTTTCACGCCTAACGGAGTTTGAACATCAATATTTTTATAATCTAATGTTTTACTCAATTCGTAAGCCATAATTTCGCCAATGCGTTCAATGTTTTTACGGAACCGCATGCTGTCTTTCTGAATGGAAACATCGCGCAATTGCGTTAAAAAATGATTTAAAATACTGTTTTGTTCTGAGATATAATGAATGTGCATAAGTCAAAAGTTATGAAATGTTTTCAAGGATAAAAGTATAAAAACTATATTTGTAAATAAAATTTAAAATCATGTTTGCAGAATTTGCTTTTCCCATTTTTGAACAATCTATTAAAGACTATCATATAATTGACGATGTGTACCAACCGGTTAAGAATCCGTATGAAAAAGGCACTATAGAATATTTATTATATGCTAAAAATTGGGTAGATACAGTACAGTGGCATTATGAAGACATTATTCGTGATCCGCAAATTGATCCGGTGGCAGCATTAGACCTAAAACGCAAGATAGATGCTTCAAACCAGGTTCGTACGGATATGGTAGAATTTATTGACAGCTACTTTCTTCAAAAATACAAGGATGTTCAGGTAAAACCGAATGCTAAAATCAATACGGAAAGTCCGGCTTGGGCCATTGACCGTTTGTCTATTTTGGCTTTAAAGATTTACCACATGAGCGAAGAAGCTAATCGTGAAGAAGCTACAGCAGAGCATCGTGCAAAATGCCAGGAAAAACTGAATGTTCTTTTGGAGCAAAAAAGTGATATGTACACTTCTATTAACGAATTGTTGACAGATATTGAGAACGGAGACAAATACATGAAGGTGTACAAACAAATGAAAATGTATAACGACGAGGAATTGAATCCGGTGTTGTATCAAAATAAGAAGTAAATATTGGATGGCTAAGCCTAAACATATTTTAGTTATCAGGCTCTCAGCTATGGGCGATGTCGCAATGACGGTTCCCGTGTTGAGAGCTTTTTCTTTGCAATATCCCGAAGTTAAAATCACAGTGGTTTCCCGACCGTTTTTTGCGCCTTTTTTTGACGGAATTTCGAATGTCACTTTTTTCGGTGTTGATGTAAAAGGGCGGCATAAAGGTTTTGTAGGGTTATTGCGTTTGTTTTTCGATTTGTGCCAATTAAAGATTGATGCCGTTGCGGATCTGCACAATGTATTACGCTCAAAAGTGGTACGGACTTTATTTGCACTAAGCGGAAAGAAAGTCGCTGCAACTGATAAAGGCAGAGCCGATAAAAAGGCCCTGACACGTGTTGAGAATAAGGTTTTTGCTCCGGTACAATCGATGGTTGAAAGACATGTTGATACCTTTGAAAGATTAGGTTTTTCTATTTCTTTAGAGCATCCGATATTTCCGGATAAAGCGAAACTTTCAACAGAAATTCTTGCAGTTACAGGAGAAAAAAAACAAAATTGGATAGGAATTGCACCTTTTGCACAATATGAAACCAAAGTATATCCGCAGGATCTGATGCAACAAGTGGTGGATGCTTTAGCAAAGGATCAGAAGAATACTATATTCCTTTTTGGCGGCGGCGAAGCTGAGATACAAAAATTGAATCAATTACAAAACCAATATAAAAATGGGGTAGTAGTTGCCGGAAAATTGAAATTTAAACAAGAACTTGATCTGATTTCTAATATGGATGTGATGCTATCCATGGATAGCGGAAATGCTCATATTGCAGCCATGTTTGGTGTAAAAGTGATTACACTTTGGGGTGCTACACATCCGTATGCCGGATTTAAGCCTTTTAACCAACCGGATGATTTTTGTATTACGGCTGATAGAACACAATATCCGTTGTTGCCAACATCAGTTTACGGAAATAAAAAAGTGGAAGGCTATGAAGATGCTATGCGAAGCATTCAACCGGATACTGTAGTAGAAAAAATAAAAAAGGAGCTTAAATAGCTCCTTTTTTATTTTTATGTGTTTTGTGTTTATACATCATCATAATCCACTTCTATCTCGCTTGATGTAGGGTGTGCCTGACAGGTTAATGTTAATCCTTGTGCTACTTCTTTATCCGTTAAGATTTCATTTTTCTTCATTTCGGCAGTTCCTTTTTTAATACGGGCAATACAACTGCTACAAACACCACCGCGGCAAGAATAAGGAGCATCTAATCCTTTTTTAACGGCAGCATCTAAAAGCGTTTGACTTTTATCCATTTCAAAAGTAGTTTCCTCATAATCCAGTAAAACAGTAATCTTAGTTTTACCCTCTAGGTTTTCTACTTTTTCATTTCCGCTATCGGAAGTAGTGAATAATTCGTATTTGATACTTTTTTCAGGAATATGATTTTCTTTTAAAACGTCGTTAGCTGTTTTAATCATCTCTTCCGGTCCGCAAAGGAAGAATTTATCAAATGTTTTTTCGCTGTGTTTGTTGCGAATGATGAAGTTGATATTGGGCTTGTCGATGCGACCAAAGTGTTCGCCCGGAATATTAGCCTGACTGTATACATAATGTACAAAGAAACGGCTTAAATATTGTTCTTGTAATTGAGAAATCTCCTCGTGAAAAATAGTTTCTTCAGGGTTTTTGTTTCCGTAAAGTAAAACAAATGAACTGCGTGGTTCTTCTTCTAAAACGGATTTAATGATAGATAAAATAGGCGTAATACCACTTCCTGCAGCAAATGCAGCTAAATTACGTTGCTTATCAACATTCGGTTCAAAGGTAAATTTACCTTCAGGTTGGCTTACTTCTAAAACATTTCCTGCAACCAGTTTTTCATTGGCAAAAGTAGAGAACAGTCCGTTAGGAATGGCTTTTACTGCAATTCGTAATTCACCGCTTTTTGGTGAAGAACAAATAGAATAAGCACGACGGATCTCTTGTCCGTCTAACGTTAATTTTACAGTTACATATTGTCCGGCTACAAAAGTGTAGTGTTCTTTTAATTCGGCAGGAATATTAAAGGAAATAGAAACAGCTTGAGGGGTTTCTCTTTTTACTTCTTTTATGCTGAGTTTATAAAATGACGACATTAAAATATAATTTTTAAATGGCAAAATTAAGGAAACTATTTTTTTATTATATGATAAAAATCAGAAAACTATACCTAAGATCATTATACATAAGTTTTTTATGTATACATTTGTTTTGCATTAGAGATGAAAGTAGCATTTTCCGTAAATATAATAGACAAACGGGATGCCTAAAAAAGAATACAAATGAAAAATTCGCAATTGTACAAAGGGAGTTTGAATACCATCATTATGAAGTTGCTTGAAGAGAACGGCAGAATGTATGGCTATGAGATTACGCAGCGAGTAAAGGAAATTACAAAAGGAGAACTCCATATCACAGAAGGTGCATTGTATCCGGCGTTGCACAAACTGGAGGCAGAAGGCTTGTTGGATGTTGAGGTAGAAAAGGTAGACAACCGACTGCGAAAATATTACAAGCTCACAGAAAAAGGTTCGGAAGAAACAGTAAATCGTCTGGCTGAACTGGAGGAGTTTATTAAGAATATGCAAACTATTGTGAACCCTAAATTGAGTTATTGAGATGAAGTTAACGAAAGAAAACATTGTGCTTGTAGACAACTATTTACAAAATAACGGTGTTGTTTATTACGATATTCGTATGGAGATGGTCGATCATGTGGCAACTGCTGTGGAGGAAAAAATGAAAGCAGAACATGTTGATTTTGAAGAGGCTTTCGAAAATTTTATCTTTAACAAAGGGAAATTGTTTAAAAAAATAAATTCGGAAGCAACAAAAAGAGCAGGGAATAAGGCAAAGAGAATTTTGCTAAAAAGATTTTATTTACCCTCAACAATTTTGGTAGCATTTGGTTCTTTGGCTTTATTGTTCGGGATAAATTTTTTGTGGGACAGTGATTTAAGTTTTGACGTATATAGTGTTGTCTATATGGTTTTCATTATACGATTGGCTTTGGTTTATCTCTATAAAAACTTTTCCGGAAAATACAGATTTAAAAGAATAGCTGTTGTCGATAAAATGATTGGGTTTTATGCACTGTCAACCTATTTGTTGAATTATGTTTTTAGGGTAGATAAACACATTGATTCTGAATATATCCGAATGGTGTTTTTTGCTTTAATCATTGTATATTCATGGGTTGTATACCAAACAAGCTTAACCCTGGAGAGAGAATATAAACAATACGTAGAACTATGAAACTAACATCGGAACAGATTGATCGCTTGTATCAATTTACATATCAGTATCATGTAGAAAGGTATGATTTGCAAACGGAATTAGTAGATCATTTGGCAAATACATAGAAGCACAATGGAAAGAAAATCAGAAATTGGAATACTAAAGACTCTTTTTTTCAGTGTTTTTATTGTATTGTTTTATCTTTTAGAATATATCATTTTATTTGAAATTCCGTCAAAAGTAGAAATCTATTTAAAAGAAACTTATCCGGAATATTCTTTATAATTAACGTTTCAATTTAGATATTATGAAAGTTTATCGAGTTTCCAGGTTCTGGAAGCTTTTCCTTTTTAGCACAGCACCAATTTTGATTGTTTTTTTACATGGCTATTGGTGATGTCTTTCTTTTTAAAGATAGATGATTTAGAACCTGAAAATTTATGTTTTGCCCCTCTGTAATGTTATGGAATTAAGCAAACAAAGCTTTTAATTCAGTTGCATCCTGAGGCTTCATTTTACCGGATAAAATTAAACTAAGTTGTTTTCGTCTCAAAGCAGCTTCAAAGCGTTGTTTCTCTAATTCCGTTTCAGGCTCTATTGCCGGAATAGAAACAGGATTTCCATCATCATCAAGAGCAACAAAAGTATAAATAGCTTCATTAGCTTTTATTCTGCTGCCTGATTTGCGGTCTTCACACCAAACGTCAATAAAGATTTCCAATGATGTATTAAATGCGCGTGACACTTTAGCCTCTACAGAAACAATACTTCCGGACGGAATAGGGGAGTTAAATGCGACATGATTTACAGATGCCGTAACACATTCTCTGCCGGAATGACGGCTGGCAGTGATACTGGCTGCTCTGTCCATACGGGCTAAGAGTTCTCCGCCAAACATATTGTTAAACGGATTAGTTTCTCCCGGCAGCACCAGATCTGTTAGAATAGTAACGGAATCCGAAGGGTGTTTAGGTTTCATAGTTTTTTTGACAAAGATAAAAAATGGTAGCGACTTTATGAGGAAATAAAAAAGACAAGGTCAATAACCTTGTCTTTCTGTAAAAATATTGGGATAGAATATTATTCAATAAATAACCAAGCCTCTGCATTGACTTCTTTTTGAAGTTTAACTTTTTCTGCTTCGGCTTCTTCTAAAGTTTTATAGCTACCGTAGGTAACAGGAATTAAATCATATTTATTGCGATTTAATTTATTAGGCTGGAAACCTTGTTCTTGTAATAGCCTTACAGCTTTGTCTGCATTTTCTTCACTTCTGAACGCTCCCGCAATTAAATGGTAAGGCATCTTTTCTTCAGCTATCGGTAACGAAACGGATAGTTCGGGTACATCAATAACAAAAGTGGCTTCCTGAATCTTTTTTTGAACTTCTTCCTGAACTTGTTTTTGAACGATCAGAGTTTTAGTTGCTATTTGTTGGTCATAATACATTTTATAGCCGTATGTTCCCATAGCAGCAAGTAAGGCTATTGATGCAACAGCATATCTGGCGAAACCGAAATTTCTTTTAGTTGCGACCGGTTCAAAAGGTATTACTTTTGTATCTTCTTCCTCTTCCTTAACTAGTGTGGTACTTGTCTCTATTTTTTCAAAAACAGGTTGTTCTTCGATGGCTTTAAGAACTTCGCGCTTAATTTCAGGAGAAATAAAACTGGTTAATCCAAAAGAAGAAGTTAAGTAATTCACAGAATCAATAGGAGTAAAAATCCAGTTCAATTCTTCACCGTTTACACTAATATTTCCGATATTAGGAAAAGAAACACTATTGTGTTGCTGTAATTCAGCAATCCAAGAATTCGCTTTTTGAGTTAATAACGCAACAGCTTTTTCAAACGTGATTTTTTCCCGTTGTGCAATATGATTGGCCAATAAGCCATCATTGTTTTTAATATTCGGATTAAAAGAGATTATTTTTCTGGGCGGAAGAAAAGTAGCAGCACTACCGTTAACCTGAGCCGATACAATTTCTGTAACAAATGCACCGAACCCGGGTATCGTAACGCATTGATAGCGATACAGTAAATCAGATATATGTTTTTCAATCATCATAAATACAAAATTAAGGAAACAATACGCTCTTCAAAATTTTATCAACAAATTTTATTAACAATTCTTAAAAATGCAGATTGTGTGACAAAAGTCACCTTTTATTTTACTAAATCATATTACTTTTGAGTGTTAGTTTGCAAATACAAAACAAAATGAAAAAAGTTAAATTAAGTTTCGCTGCATTAGCTGTTCTTGCACTGGTTAGTTGTGGCGATAAAAAAGAAGCAGAGCCATTTGGCAAAGCAACGGAAGAGCCTGTTGCTACCGAAACAACAACTGAAACAGTATCAGAACCAGTCACAGAATCCAATCCGTTAGCAGATCAGGGAAAAGAAATTTTTGAAGGAAAAGGAACTTGCGTTTCGTGCCATCAGCCTTCAACAAAGGTTATCGGACCAAGTTTAAAGGATATATCAGCGACCTACAAAGCTAAAGACGCCAGTATTGTTACTTTCTTAAAAGGAGAAGCAGATCCGTTGGTCGATCCGACGCAATTTGAAGTGATGAAAGCTAATTTTGCTATTACGAAACAAATGACCGATGAGGAGTTACAGTCTTTAGAAGCCTATATTAAAAGTTTTTAATAATCATCTATAACCATTTTAAAGCCCACGCGCGGAATATTTTCAATCCTAACGTGGGTTTCTTCTTTAAAGATCTTTCGTAATCTGGAAATAAAAACATCTAAACTTCTGCCCGAAAAATAATCATCTGTTCCCCATAAAGAGGTTAATATCTTTTCACGCTTCAGAACGGTATTCGGGTTGTCTAAAAAGAATTTCAGCAAAGCGGCTTCTCTTTCCGTTAAGGTAATTTCTTTATCGGGCAGTGACAACAAATAATTTTCCGGCTCAAAAGTGAAATGCCCGAAAGTGTAAGCCTTAGGTGCCTTATCGTTGTATTTTTGACTACGGTTTAAGAAAATTTCAATTTTTAAAATCAGCTCTTCAATAGAATAGGGTTTCACTAAATAATCATCAGCACCTAGCCTTAGCCCTTTAATACGATCTTCCTTCATAGTCTTTGCCGATAAAAATATGATCGGAATATCGGCATTGCGTTTTCGTATTTCAGTAGCCAGTTCAAAACCATCCATTTCAGGAAGCATAATATCACAAACACATAAATCAAAATCTTCCCGACAAAAAAGATCGAATGCTTTTTTTCCGGTATTACAATGAACAACATCAAAGTGTTGTTCCAGATTATCAGCTGTTAAAAAAGCCAGTGTTTCATCGTCTTCTACATACAAGATTTTCTTTTTATCCATTGCTGATATTTTTAAGAGGTATTTTTATTTCAATGCACAATCCGGATTCTGAATTTTTGGCCGTAATATGCCAATGGTGTAATTCACAAATCTTTTTTACATAAGCCAGACCTATCCCGAAACCTTCTACTTCTTCATTGTCTTTGCGATTTACGCGATAAAATTTATCAAAAATAAAAGGCAGATCTTCTTTAGGAATCCCCGGTCCGTTGTCACAAATAATTAATTTTAAATATTTGGATTCACTTTGTGCTGCAATTGAAATTTCAGGGGTGTCATTTCCGTATTTAACAGCATTGTCAGCTAAATTAAAAAGTAAATTGTAAAAGTGAAAAGCATCAGCAAATATTTCGATGTTTATGGTGTCTTTAAACACAAAGGAAACTTCTTTATGATGTTTTAAGCTGATGTTTTCTTTAATGAGATCTAAGGTTTTTTCCAGATCTATCCAACTCTTTTGTAATTGGATTTGATTGCTGTCGGCTTTAGCTAAAGATAAGATTTGTTCAATATGTTGGTTTAATTTATTGCTTTGATCAATAATGATTTGAATATAACGGCTTAATTTTTTGTTGCTTGAAATTTCTTTTTGTGAATTCGCGTAGTTTGAAGCAATAAGAATGGAAGACAACGGTGTTTTGAACTCGTGCGTCATGTTGTTGATAAAGTCATTTTGTAAAGCTGTGTAATGTTTTTGCTTTAGTAGCAATATAACGGAATAAACATAGATAACTAAAACAACGATCAGAACAAAAGTAAATATCCAGTATTGTTTTAGATCATTCGCGTAGGTCTGTTTTAGTTTCGGAAAGCGGATAGCAAAATAATAAATGAGCTCATTCTTTTTAGTGAAGCAATTTTCACATTTTTTTTGCGGCTTACCGTTGGCAGAAATATAATTCCCATATACCATATCATCCGTTGCACAGTTGTAAATGGCATATTCAAAATCCTGATCGAGCTTTACTTTATTGAATTCCGTTCTCAGATAATGTTCCAGAATGTTGTTTTCAAAAACATCATCAACATTAACAATATAATAGTTGTCAGATACTTTTTTGATCTGATTGGTAATAGGGAGGTTCGATTGATTGTCATTATAGATCTTCCGAACTACATCCTGTAAAGCAAAATGAATTCTTTGATCGAGTTCCTTTCTTTCAAAGTTGTAAGCCTGACTTAACAAAAAGAGTTGCATTATAATAACTCCTATAATAGCCAGTAGCCCTATGAAGATTACGATATTTAGTTTATTTACTTTCATTTTTACCCTGTTAACAAGTCGTTAACAATCATTACGGTTTGGTTAACAACAAAACTACCATTTGTTTTTTTAAATTTGTGAAACAAAATTAATAATAACTAAAAATTGTAAATATGAAAGCTTTAAAATTATCTTTAGTGGCTTTATTTGTTTCAGCATTATCATTTGCTCAAACACCGGCTACAGCAAAAAAAATGACAGTTCAACAAAAGCCTGCTATGGCAGCAGCAGCTAAGGCAACAAAACAGTCTGACTTGAAATGGGATAACGATACTCATGATTTTGGTGAAATTGAAAAAGGGAAACCGGTTTCTTATGAGTTTACATTTACGAATACTTCGAAACAAACGATTTTAGTAACGAATGTAAAACCATCTTGTGGTTGTACTGCAACTAACTACACTAAAACTCCGGTTAAACCAGGAGAAAAAGGTTCTGTTACAGCTACTTATAATGCAGCTCACCCAGGAAATTTCCACAAAACAGTTACTGTTACAACTAATGAAGAAGGTGCTGCTCCTAAAGTGTTAATCATAAAAGGAACAGTTCAAAAACCTGAAACAGAAGAAAAATCAATCTTATTAAAGTAATAAAAACAACTTTTTTATATCTTTACAGTGAACCACCTTATATTTAAGGTGGTTTTTTTATTTTATGGAGACAGCTTATTTTTATACACCTTTAGGGATAACTAAAATAATTGGAGATGAACATGGCATCACGGAAATTTCAATTGGGCATGATGATGTAGCTCCTACTGGACATATTCCTCAAATCTTAGAAAAAGCAGTTGTAGAAATGGAACAGTATTTTAAAGGTATTCGGAAAGATTTTACCTTTAAACTTAATCCGCAAGGAACTGAATTTCAACAAAAGGTATGGACAGAGTTGTTAAAAGTTCCCTTTGGAAAGACACTTTCTTATTTAGAACTATCAAAACGTTTGGGAGATGTAAAAGCAATCAGAGCCGTGGCTGCAGCAAACGGAAAAAACCCACTATGGATTGTAATTCCTTGTCACAGGATAATTGGTTCAAACGGTTCACTTACCGGTTATGCCGGCGGACTTTGGCGTAAACAATGGTTGTTAGAACATGAACAGGAAGAAAAACAACAAACACTCTTCTGAATTCTTTGTTTTAATCTGTTTAAAATAAATCAAAAAATTAGTACATTCGTGTATTAGTGGTCTTTTAAACTTTTTTAAAACATGAAATTTCTCAATAAACTTACCAAGTGGGCTATTATCCCGATACTATTTCTGGTACTGTTAATGTATATCTTTAATGTTGATTACTTGTTACGAGCGGTTCGAACAGTTTATTTTAACGGACACGATACAGCCTTTTTAGATGATTACCATTATTTTCCGAATCGGGAAGTTAAAAAAGGAGTAGCACAGCCTTGGGCAATCGCAAAAGATTACAATTCCGTTCCGGCGACAAAAATTTTAGAAAACACGCATAAAGAATTACAAACGGTTGCCTATATGATCATTAAAAACGATAGTATCTGGCATGAAAGTTATTATGACGGTTATGGAAAGGATTCAAAATCCAATTCATTTTCAATGGCTAAAAGTATTGTAACATTAGCTTTAGGAAAAGCCATAATGGAAGGAAAGATTACGGGTTTGGATCAAAAAGTAGTTGACTTTTTTCCTGAGTTAAAGGGCGAATATGCTAAAGATGTAACGGTAGGAGATTTATCATCAATGGCTTCCGGGTTAAGTTGGGACGAACATTATTACAGTCCGTTTTCTATTGTAACCCGTGCTTATTTTGACGATGAATTAAAGAATGTTATTTTAGGATTGGAAGTTAGTGAGAAACCGGGTCAATCATTCAAATATTTAAGCGGAGCGACGGAATTGCTGGCCATGTGTGTTGAAAAAGCCACCGGAGAATACCTTTCAGATTATGTGTCTAAAGAGTTTTGGCAACCGTTAGGAGCAGAGAACGATGCACTTTGGCAATTGGATCATGAAGGAGACGGAATCGAAAAAGCATATTGTTGTTTTGCCAGTAATGCCCGTGATTTTGCTCGCTTCGGAAAGTTGATGAAACAAGACGGAAAATGGAACGGACAGCAATTACTGGATTCGGCTTTTGTACAAAAATGTATAACGCCTCGTTTCCCGGAAAGTCCGCAATATGGTTATGGCTGGTGGATGCATACGATCAATGGTAAAAAACTGTATTATATGCGCGGTCATTTAGGGCAATTTGTTATTGTAATACCGGAAGACGACTTAATTATTGTGCGTTTAGGGCACATAAAAGGGTTGCAAACAGAAACAGATCCGCATAGTGATGACCTGTATGTGTATGTAGATGAAGCTTATGAAATGTTAGCACAACGGAAATAATTGAACTTTCACAACTATAAAAATTATGCTCGAAAAAATTCAACTTAATAATATTTTGTTTCTCGATATTGAGACTGTTCCTCAATATGATTCCTACATGGGAATGGATGAAGAAACGCAAAAATTGTGGGAACAAAAAACACAATACCAACGTCGTGATGAGGTTACAGCAGAAGATTTCTATGAACGTGCGGGAATCTGGGCTGAATTCGGAAAGATCATCTGTATCTCTGTGGGGTACTTTACAAACAAAGGAGATATTCGTAATTTTAGAGTAACTAGTTTCTGGGAGAAGAACCTAAGATTTTACAGGATTTTGCTAACTTGCTGAACAATCATTTTGGCTCGGCTGCTCATGTTATGTGCGGACATAATGTTAAGGAATTTGATATTCCTTTCATTGCAAGGCGAATGATCATTCACGGAATTGCTTTGCCGGATAAATTAAATTTATTCGGAAAAAAACCATGGGAAGTTCTACATTTAGACACACTGGAATTGTGGAAATTTGGTGATTTTAAACATTTTACATCACTGAAATTACTGACCAAAGTTTTAGGTGTTCCGTCACCCAAAGACGATATCGATGGTAGTGAAGTAGCTCGGGTATACTATATAGAAAAAGATATTGATCGTATTATAACCTATTGTGAAAAAGACGTGATTGCCGTAGCTCAGGTCTTTCTTCGTTTTCGTAGAGAAGATTTATTGATTGAAGAGGAAATTACGCATGTATAATAAAATTGTTATTGGAATTGATTTTTGACATTGCTATTGAATTCATACTTTTACAAAAATTCAATTTATGGTTTTAAGCAGATTTTGGCTCGTTATATTCGTTTGTTCCATTACATTTATTATTGCAGGATTATTTACCAATCAATATTATTCCATTGATTATGTATTGAACGGAAAACAAGGCGAAGCCCTTTTAATTGGTGAAAAATATCTAAACGAAGTTCCGAAATTTGTACAAGACAGTTTACAAGCATCAAAAAGCAAAGAGTTTGTTTTAAATAAAGTTACCACAGATGCAGACACTACTTATGTTTACAACAAACAAACTGTAAAAATCTACAGTGGTAAACAACAGGCAGATGGTTTGTTACCCATGGCCAAAAGTAGTTTGTTGGATCTGATTATTCCGTTAATTGCTTATTTAGCCTTTTTTTGCGGCATCATGGAATTACTAATTATTTCAGGAGCTTCCGAAAAATTAGCTGGCTATTTGAGTCCGGCATTTGCCAAAATTTTCCCTTCGATTCCTAAAAATCATGAGTCCATTTCATACATGACGTTGAATTTTGCAGCTAACTTTTTAGGACTTGATTCTGCGGCCACACCATTTGGTTTAAAAGCCATGGAAAAACTACAAGAGATAAATCCCGATAAAGACAAAGCCAGTGATGCACAAATTATGTTTATGTGTTTGCACGCAGCCGGGTTAACATTAATTCCGACATCCATTATTGGCTATCGCGCTGCTGAAAATGCTGCTAATCCGGCCGATGTAATGTTGCCTTGTATCATTACGTCTTTCGTGGGGACGATTGCGGCTTTTATTTTGGTTGGAATAAGACAACGTATTAATTTCAAAAGCGCTTCTCTGATTGCCGGTTTAATGGCTTTGATTGGGGCAATTGTTGGATTGTTGTTTTATGTAAACACATTAGATTTAATTGGTAAAAATTATTTTACGGCCAATTTATCTGGTGTTTTATTGTTGGTAATTATTGGTTTTACCTTGGTTTTTTCATTTGTAAACGAAAAGAAGTTTATTGAAAAGAATACTAATTTGTTCGACACTTTTGTGGTAGGTGCTAACAATGGTTTAAAAACAGGCGCTATGATTTTTCCTTATGTGATGGGAATGTTAGTAGCGATTTCTTTGTTTAGAAATAGCGGTTTATTTGAATTGATAAGTTACGGAATTGCTTTTATTTTCTCGCATTTAGGCGTTCATAAAGAAATTATCGATTCGTTACCGGTTGCCATGTTGCGTCCGTTTGCTTCCAGTGGTTCGCGCGGATTTATGATCGATGCTATGCGTGTTTATGGTCCCGATTCTTTTGCCGGACGTTTGAGTTGTATTTTTCAATGTAGTGCCGAAACCACGTTTTATGTCATAGCGGTTTACTTTGGTTCAGTAAATATCAAGGATACGCGTTACACGCTTTGGATGATGTTACTGGTTGATTTGATTTGTGTGTTAACAGCCATTTTTGTGGCAAGTTGGTTTTTTTAGGAGATGAGTTTTTTTGAGGATATTATTGTAACTGGATTTCAAGATGCTATTTTTAATAGTTTCCGATGGATTGGTATTGCCTTTAAATGGATTCTTTATCTTGGTAAAAAGCCATTTAATCAGATTAAAATGGAAAACTGGAACAACAGAATAGGCTTTTTAATAACAGTTTTAATTATTGCAATTAGTTTATATTTACTAAATAGTTAGGGCTTTGTGATTCTAATTCGTTAAAAAAAGAAAAAGAAATCTCATAATCTTTTCAATTAAAACAACTCAAGTTTTTCATAGCCCCGATAGAGCCAAGCACCGTGTGCAGGCGAAAGCGGGACGACTGTAGAGTTGTAAACTAAAATGTCTGCTTCTAAAAAACATATACCAAATAACCACACAAAACTTTTTCTCAAAAATATAGAATCCTTAACTTTACGCAACAAAACACAAACACAATGGATTTTATATATCAAGAGCCGTTTCCTATTGAAAAGGACGATACGCAATACAAAAAAATTACTTCAGATTACGTTACTGTCGAAAAATTAGGCGATCGTGAAATTTTGGTGGTTGATCCCAAAGGATTAGAGCTTTTAGCCGAAGAAGCAATGACAGATGTTTCGTTTATGCTTCGTACCAAACACTTGAAAAGTTTACAAAACATTTTAGACGATCCGGAAGCAACGGATAACGATCGTTTTGTGGCGTACAATTTATTAGAAAACGCTTCGGTGGCGGTAGAAGGGCAGTTGCCGTCATGTCAAGATACCGGAACAGCAATTGTTGTGGCTAAAAAAGGGGAAAGTGTGTACACCGGAACGGATGATGCCGAATGGTTGTCGAAAGGTATTTTTAATACCTACCAAAAGAAAAATTTACGTTATTCTCAAATTGTGCCCATCAGCATGTTTGAAGAGAAAAACTCAGGTTCAAACTTACCGGCTCAAATTGATATTTATACTAAAAAAGGAGCTTCGTACGAATTTTTGTTTTTGGCAAAAGGCGGAGGTTCTGCCAATAAAACATTTTTGTACCAACAAACCAAATCGTTGTTGAACGAGAAAACCTTAACGGAATTTGTAAAAACTAAAATCAAAGATTTAGGAACATCGGCTTGTCCGCCGTACCACTTGGCTTTGGTTATTGGAGGAACTTCTGCTGAGGCGACTTTAGCTGCGGTTAAGAAAGCATCTGCCGGATATTATGATAATTTACCGACTTCCGGAAACATGGGCGGTCAAGCTTTCCGTGATTTAGAATGGGAAGAAAAAGTAAAACAAATTTGTCACGAAAGCGGAATTGGTGCGCAGTTTGGTGGTAAATATTTTGTGCATGACGTTCGTGTCATTCGTTTGCCGCGTCACGCTGCTTCTTGTCCGGTTGGGTTAGGCGTTTCGTGTTCTGCCGATAGAAATATCAAAGCAAAAATTAATAAAGACGGTATTTTCTTAGAGCAATTGGAAACCAATCCAAGACAATTTATGCCGGAAGTTGCGCCACATTTGGAAGAACCAATTACTGTTGATTTGGATAGACCAATGCAAGATATTTTAGCCGAATTGACTAAATATCCGGTTAAAACACGTTTGAAATTAAACGGAACGGTAATTGTTGCTCGTGATATTGCACATGCTAAGATTAAAGAAATGCTAGATGCAGGACAACCTATGCCAGAATATTTCAAAAATCACCCGGTTTATTATGCCGGACCTGCTAAAACTCCGGAAGGAATGCCATCGGGAAGTTTTGGACCCACAACTGCCGGACGTATGGATGTGTATGTAGAGGAGTTTCAAAAACACGGTGGAAGTATGGTGATGTTAGCCAAAGGAAACCGTTCGAAACAAGTTTCGGATGCGTGTACAAAATATGGCGGATTTTATTTGGGTTCAATAGGTGGACCAGCAGCTATTTTAGCTAAAGAAAACATCTTGAATGTTGAGGTTGTTGATTTCCCGGAATTAGGAATGGAAGCGGTTCGTAAAATTACCGTGAAAGATTTCCCCGCATTTATTATTACGGACGATAAAGGAAACGACTTCTTTGCTGATTTGAAATAAATTTTTTTAGAAGAAAGACAAAAGAATATAGAGAAAAGACCTGTTAGTGTAAGCTAATAGGTCTTTTTAATTTTGTCATTCCGACGAGAGGAGGAATCTCATGAAGAGATTGACATTTCTCAACTCCGCTCGAAGTGACAAACAATAACGGGAAATCTGTTTACTAACAGACTACTGATGACTAAACGTTATTCAACATACAAAACCAATCCTTTCAAATAATGTCCTTCTGGGTGGTAAATATTTGTTGGATGATCCGGTCCTTGTGACAATTTGTGTAATACCCGAATGGTTCTTCCGGTTTCAATGGCTGCAGCTGCAATGGTGTTGTAGAACAATACATCGTCAATGACTTGCGAACACGAAAATGTAAATAAGATTCCTTTGGGTGCTAATGCTTTTAATCCGGCAATGTTTAAGCGTTTGTAAGCTTGTGTTGCAGTATGTTTGCTTTTAATACTTTTGGCGAAAGCCGGCGGATCTAACACAATGACATCATAAATCTGGTGGTTTTCTTTCATGAAATTGAATACATCATCAGCAACCGCTTTATGATTGGCTCCCGGAAAGTTCAATTCCATATTTTGAGCGGCTAAATCAACTGCTTTTTGTGAAATATCTACTGAAGTTACCAATTCAGCTCCGGCACTCATGGCGTAAATAGAAAAACCTCCGGTATAACAAAAGGTGTTCAATACTTTTTTGCCTTTCGAAAATTCGCTTAATAGTTTTCGGTTATCACGCTGATCCAAGAAGAAACCTGTTTTTTGACCTTCTACCCAATTCACGTGAAATTGAATGTTGTTTTCTTTGGCTACAGTGCTTTCTTGGGCTCCGAATAAGAAATAATCTGTTCCGGTATTCGGTAAAGTTCCCGAGCTTTTGCAATAAATGGTTTCGCAATTATCTGAAAAATTAGCTTGAATAGCGGCTGCTATTTTTTCCATTTCCTGAAAAATCCCGGAAGAATGTGCTTGAATAACCCAACAATTATTGTAAAAATCAATAATTAATCCGGGAATGCCATCGCCTTCACCGTGAATAACACGAAAAGCATTGGTTACTTCCAAATCCAACAAGCGAGTTCGTAATTCCCAAGCCGATTGTAGTTTTTCTGCCCAAAAGTTTTCGGTATATTTTTCGTTTCCAAAAGTCAATAATCGAACAACGATACTTCCTCTATCGCTGTAGAAACCAGTTCCTAAATGTTTTTGGTTACTATCTACAACATCTACTAATTGGCCGTCAGTTAGTTCTTCCGTTACACCGTAAACGGCACCGCTAAAAACCCAAGGGTGTCTTCTTAGTATTGATTTTTCTTTACCTGATTTTAAAATTACTTTTGGATTCATAAATGAGAATGTGTCAATTTGATAATTAAAAAAACCTACAAGGTTTAAATTACTTGTAGGCTGTTTTTATTTTCTTGTCATTTCGAACATCGTGAGAAATCTCATAACTTAATGTAATTTATCTTCACTACGTTCATCGAAATGACAAATGTTTTTTAGTCTAAAACCATTTCAGGAATTTCACCTTCTACGATTAGTGTTCCTTCAGTTGCTTTTTGAATTTCTTCTACAGAAACACCCGGAGCTCTTTCTAAAAGTTTAAAACCTTGTGGAGTTACTTCAACAACGGCTAATTCGGTTACGATTTTTTTCACACAGCCAACGCCGGTTAATGGCAACGAACATTTTTTTAATAATTTCGATTCACCAGCTTTATTCACGTGCATCATGGCAACAATGATATTTTCGGCAGAAGCGACTAAATCCATAGCGCCCCCATTCCTTTTACCATTTTACCCGGAATTTTCCAGTTGGCAATATCTCCGTTTTCGGCTACTTCCATAGCCCCTAAAATAGTTAAATCTACTTTTTGAGAACGAATCATTCCGAAACTGAAAGCAGAATCAAAGAAACTAGCTCCCGGTAATGTAGTGATGGTTTGTTTTCCGGCATTGATGATGTCAGCATCTTCTTCGCCTTCATAAGGAAAAGGTCCCATGCCTAAAACACCATTTTCCGACTGAAATTCTACGGCAATATCTTCACGAACAAAGTTGGCAACTAATGTAGGAATTCCAATTCCTAAATTTACGTAGTAACCGTCTTTTACTTCTTTAGCAATTCGTTTTGCAATTTGATTTTTATCTAAAGCCATTTTAATTTGATGATTTGGTAATTTGACAATTTGAAAATCATTTCTTTTTAGAGGATGAAATAATTTTAGAAATAATCAAATGAATTGATTGTAATTTTTTTAATAATTCTTCACTTGGATTTGGATAAAAATCTGAATGTAAACAAAGTTCTAACCAATATTGCAATTCATCTGCTTCTTTTGCTGATATTTTAAATTTATGAATGAAATCAACTTTGCTTTCAGCATTCTGAGCTTCTTTGATATTTGCTCCAATTGAAGTTCCACATCTGAAAATTTGAGAAGCCATTTCAAAACGATTATTGTTTCTTATAGATTCTGAGTAAGCGATAATATCTAAAGCGAATTCAAAAGTCAATTTTACAATTAGATTTTCTTTATCGTTTCTCATTTTCAAATTTTCAAATCAATAAATCTTTAAAAATTAACGTTTACGGGTTGTACGTTGTTCAATGCGTTTTTCAAATTTCGCTCCTTGGAAAATACGATTGACCATAATTCCCGGGATGTGAATTTGATTAGGGTCCAAAGTTCCAGCAGGAACTAATTCTTCTACTTCGGCAATGGTGATTTTTCCGGCACCGGCCATAGGCGCATTAAAATTACGAGCTGTCCCTTTAAAAATTAAATTTCCGGCTTCGTCACCTTTCCAGGCTTTAACGATGGCAAAATCGGCTTGAAAAGCATGTTCCATGATGTACATTTTTCCATTGAATTCACGAGTTTCTTTTCCTTCGGCAACTTCTGTTCCGTAACCGGCAGGTGTAAAGAAAGCGGGAATTCCCATTTGAGCGGCACGACATTTTTCGGCTAATGTTCCTTGTGGAGTAAGTTCTACTTCTAATTCTCCGGATAGCATTTGACGTTCAAATTCGGCATTTTCACCCACATAAGAAGAAATCATTTTTTTGATTTGTCGTTTTTGCAACAACAAACCCAAACCGAAATCGTCAACCCCTGCATTGTTGGAAATACAAGTAAGGTTGGTTACACCTATTTTCACGAGTTCGGCAATACTGTTTTCAGGAATACCGCTAAGTCCGAAACCGCCAAGCATGATGGTCATGCCGCTTTCAAGACCTTGTAAAGCTTCCTGAACGTTGTTCACTTTTCGAGTAATCATGTTGTTTTATTTATTTTTGGTTTAGTTTGGTTCCTTTTTCAGAAATTAAATTCCCCCATATCAGGTTCATCAATAGCTGTAGAGTCAACTTCTTTTTTCCAACAATCTACTTTTATAGATAAATCTTTTGGTCGTTCAAAATCCTCTTTAGAGATATTTAAGTCTTTGTCCTCATAACATTTCTTCATGAATAATCCCCAGATAGGTAATGCCATAGTAGCTCCCTGACCATAATACGTTCTACTGAAATGGGCAGCCCGGTCTTCATTTCCAACCCAAACACCGGCAGCTAAATTGGGAACAACGCCCATAAACCAACCGTCGGAATTATTTTGAGAAGTACCTGTTTTTCCGGCGATAGGATTATTGAATTTATAATCATAATTTCTAAATCCGGCTCCGCCCCAACGAAGTCTTCTTCCGGTACCGTCTTCTGTTACTCCTTCAAGTAATTTGATGATAGCATAGGCCACATCTTTGTTCATGACATCTTTGCTTTCCGGAATGACCTGATCTAATACAATACCGTTTTTGTCTTCTATTCTTGTAATGAAGGTAGGTTTTATATAAACACCTTGATTGGCATACGTACTGAAAGCTCCTACCATTTCTCTAACGGTTATTTCCGGCGCTCCCAAAGCGATAGCAGGTTGGGCGGGAATATCAGAGGTAACTCCCAGATCATGAGCCATATCGGCTACGGCTTGTGGTCCCACTCTGTCGATTAGTTTAGCAGAAACAGTATTGATGGAATTAGCTAAGGCTTGTTTTAAGGTGATCATTCCTTTGTATTTACCATCAGAATTAGACGGAGACCAATCTTTTTCAATTCCCCATCTGCCTTTATGCATGGTAAATTGTCCGTCAATTATAGAATCACAAGGAGACATTCCTAATTGTTCTATCGCTGTGGCATAAACAAAGGGCTTAAAGGTAGAACCTACCTGACGGGCTCCTTGCCCCACATGGTCGTATTGAAAATATTTGTAATTGATACCGCCAACCCAAGCTTTGATGTATCCGGTTTGAGGTTCCATTGCCATCATTCCTGTTTGAAGGAAATGTTTATAATAACGGATGGAATCTCTTGGTGTCATGATCGTATCTTTTTCCCCTTTCCAAGAGAAGATTTTCATTTTTGCTTTGATGTCAAAAGATTTTAAAATCTGGTCTTCTGATTTTCCTTCTTCTTTCATAATACGCCATCTTTCGGATGATTTCATCGCGCGCATCATAATTCTTTCTGTTTCTTCTTTTGAAATGTTTAAGAAAGGTGCATTTTTATTGTTTTTGGCTAATTTAAAAAACTCCGCCTGAAGGTTTGGTAAATGTTCTGCAACAGCTTCTTCAGCATATTTTTGCATTTTAGAATCTAATGTTACATAGATTTTTAAGCCATCTCTGTAAAGGTCGTATTCCGTACCATCTTCTTTTGGGTGGTCTTTTATCCATTTTTTCATATAGTCACGCAAATATTCTCTGAAATAAGTAGCGTAACCCTCTTTATGACTTTCCGGTTTAAAGTCTAAAACAATAGAATCTTTTGCTAATTTGTTTTTCTCCGAGTCAGATAAGAATCCACTTCTAACCATTTGACCTAAAACAGTATTTCTACGGTCGAATACTAGTTTTTTTCTTTTTTCTTTTGTAGGGTTATATAAGGCAGGATTTTTTAACATTCCAACAAAAAGAGCGCTTTCTTCTACAGTTAAGTCTTTCGGCTCTTTATTGAAATAAATTTTAGCTGCTGAGCGAATACCTACTGCATTATAAAGAAAATCGACTTCGTTTAAGTACATTGACAAGATCTCTTTTTTAGTATATTGACGCTCTAATCGTACAGCAATGACCCATTCTTTGACTTTTTGGATGAGTCGCATAATTATATTTTTAGAACCTTCACCATGAAATAATAACTTGGCTAATTGTTGGGTGATAGTACTGGCTCCACCGTCTTGACCGAGTTTAACAATTGCACGAAGTGTACCTCGAGCATCAATACCGGAGTGTTCATAAAAACGTTCGTCCTCTGTTGCAATTAAGGCATTCACTAAATGAGGAGGAAGGTCTTCAAATTTTACAGGGACACGATTTTGGGCATAGTATTTTCCGATTACTTCTCCGTCTGAAGAGATAATCTCTGTTGCAATGTTTGAATCTGGATTTTCAAGTTTTTCAAAACTAGGCATTTCCCCTAAAAGCCCCATGAGGCAAAAAGGAATAGAAGTACAACAAAAGCAATTCCCAGGATAAAAATTTTCCAGAACCATTTTATGTAAACGGAAAACTCATTTGTATTTGTCTTTTTTGTTGCCATATTTTTAGTTGGTTTTTTCAATTCTGAATCCTACATCTGTGATGCCAGGTAAATTTTCTAATCCGGTAATGCTTCCGGTTTCCCTAAGGGCATGAGTGACGGAAACTTTGTAGTTTCCGGCTTTTTTAAATACAAAATTTTCCTGATACCAGAGTTTGTTTTCTTTGATGTCAGTAAAACCTTCTCCTAAAAGAGAACCGTCCGGATTTGCCATAGCATATTCCAGAGTATCTGTTTTTATTTCGTTATCCGGATTTTCCATGGTAACAATAACGAATAAATTATTAAACGGGTAATCAGCATTGTCCCTTATGTTTAAAAACAAATTATAGGGAGATACCGTGTCTTTTTGTTCAAATGTAAAAGAGATGGTATCCTTGTGATTCCAGGTGCCGTTTAATTTAGCGTATTGGTCAAACACCCTTTTTTTGTCACAAGACAAGAAAAAAGATACAAAACCTAATAAAAGGATGTATTTAGTTTTTCTTAGGCGCATTTTTTTTATTTGCTGGTTTTTGCTGTTGTTGTTTGTTATTATTGTTATTATTTCTTCTTTTTTTGTTTTTGTTAGGTCTTTTCTTAGGTTTGTCAAAACGATTAAGAGAATCTTGTCCTACAACATTTTGGAAATTCTTTTCAATGGTTTTGGTGTCTTCCACTACAAAATCTTCTAAAGCAGCAACTTTCTGATTTTTAGCATTGACAGCTAAGATCTCTTTTACTTGCTCAACAGTTAGAACGTGCCAATGGGCAGGATTGTTTTCATAACAGAACCACATTAATTCTTTAAAAATGTCAACTTTCTGACAATTAGCATTTCCTTTTTCCGTAAATAGTTTAGTATCCAGATCCGGGAAACTCTTAAGGGCATCTAAATAAGTGTCTAATTCATAATTCAGACAGCATTTTAACTTACCGCATTGACCGGCTAGCTTTTGAGGGTTTAGTGACAATTGTTGGTAACGAGCAGCAGAAGTGTTAACACTTCTGAAGTCGGTTAACCAGGTTGAACAGCAAAGTTCTCTACCACAAGAACCGATACCTCCTAAGCGAGAAGCTTCCTGACGGAACCCAACTTGCTTCATTTCAATACGAATACTGAACTCTCTTGCAAAATCTTTAATAAGCTGACGAAAATCTACACGGTCATTTGCTGTATAGTAGAACGTAGCTTTTGAACCGTCACCCTGAAATTCCACATCAGAAATCTTCATTTCCAAGTTCAGGGCAATAGCTAACTCACGGGCACGCATTCGCACCGGTTCTTCACGGTTTCTGGCTTCACTCCAGATATCGATATCTTTTTGAGATGCTTTTCTATAGATCTTAGGTAGTTCTGCGTTCAGAGCGGTATTCTTTTTGTTCATCTGAACTTTTACCAGTTCGCCTGCAAGAGATACAATGCCGACATCATGTCCGGGAGACGCTTCAGTAGCTACAATGTCGCCCATGGAAAGCGATAGTTTTTCAGGATTTCTGAAAAAATCTTTTCTTCCGTTTTTAAAGCGTACTTCCACTACATCAAATGGTTCCTGTCCCTGAGGTAAACCCATGTTAGATAACCAGTCGAATACCGTTAATTTGTTGCAGCTTCCGGTGCCGCATGAACCGTTATTATTACATCCTTTAGGAACACCATCTTTAGTTCCTGTGGAACAATTATTACATGCCATAGTTTTATATATTGATCGTTCCTTAAATGGAACTACTTGTCAAAAGTGTGTTTTGTGTGTAAAGATAATACAAATTTATGAATGGTTTAAAAAAGAAAAACCTGCTTTCGTATATAACGAGAACAGGCTTTAAAAAAGTATTATCAATGGGGGTTTTATGTTTCTTTTACCGAAATAATGTGAACCGGACAAGCTTTTTCGGCTTGTTCACAGGCTTCTGTTATGGTATGATCGTGCGATTTTAGCGTGTGAAAACCTTTATTGTTTACTGATTTTATCAGAACGGTTTTTCCGTCTTTTTTAGACATCTGGAATTGCTTGGGCGCAAATTCAACACAATAATTGCAACCAATACATTTGTCTCGTTGTAATGTAACAATGACCATTATGCTTCTACGATTTTATACAACTTGTCAGACAATCGGATTCTGAATGGGAGTTTTAACGTTAAGCTATCTCCTTTAGTGGCTTTTTCAGAATTCTCATCGTTTACCATCATCTCTTCAATAACTAATTCCTGAACGCCTGTTGTAGGACCGGTAATTAAAACTTTATCTCCTTTTTTAAGATCGTAGGCTTCAATTTTGAATTCAGCAATGCTGGCTTTAGGGAAATAGTGCATCCCTTTACCGATATATACTTTCTTTTGTGTAGCACTGCTTCCGGATTCTTTACTCCATTCACCTAATTTTTGACCTAAATAATAACCGCTCCAAAAACCTCTGTTGTAAACGGTATTTAGAGCTTCCATCCATTCTGCCACTTTTTCCTGAGAAAATGTTCCGTCATAATACGAATCAATAGCTTCTCTATAGGTTTTGATAACTGTAGCCACATATTCCGGAGCACGACCGCGACCTTCAATTTTTAGTACTTTGATACCTGAGTCGATTACTTGGTCTAAGAAATCAATCGTACATAAATCTTTTGGAGACATCATGTATTCGTTATCGATTTCAATTTCAAAACCAGTTTCTTGGTCGATAACCGTGTATTTTTTACGACAATTTTGTTTGCATGCCCGCGGTTTGCAGAAGAATTGTGAGAATGCAGGCTCAAATAGCATTTTCCGGAAACTGCCATACACAATGCACCGTGACCGAAAATTTCAATTTCAACTAAATTGCCGCTTGGTCCTTTTACTTGCTCTTTCTCTATTTGTTCCGTAATTTTCTTTACTTGGCGTAAACTTAATTCGCGGGAAAGCACAATAGTATCGGCAAACATGGCATAAAACTTCACTGTTTCAATGTTGGTCACATTTACTTGAGTAGAAATATGAACTTCCATTCCAATGCTTCTAGCGGTCATAATTACCGCTTGATCAGACGCAATAACGGCTGTAATGTTGGCCTCTTTTGCTTTGTTTAAAAGTGTTTTTACAATCGACAAATCGTGATCGTAAACAATTGTATTTAAAGTGAGATAGGTTCTAACGTTTTTTTCTTGGCAACGACGTGCTATTTCCGGTAAATCGTCTAAGACGAAATTGATGGAAGCACGAGCACGCATGTTCAACTGCTCTACACCAAAATAAACCGAATCACATCCGTTGTCTAAAGCTGCCTGTAAGGATTCAAAATTACCAGCAGGCGCCATTAATTCTATTTTTCCTGTAGAAGTCATTATTTCTTAGTGATTTTAAATAGTTTGTCTGATTTTCTAATTTTAAAAGGCAATTCGATAGTAATTTTATCGCCAGCTGTTGCCAATGTATTTTCAACTCCGTTAACCAACATTTTTTTCAAAGTAAATTCAACTTCACCGGTTGTCGGACCGGAAATTAAAAGTAAATCGCCTGTATTGATTTCTTTATTCGTAAGCTTGAACAAAGCGACTTGCGATTTAGAATAATAATGTTCGCCATTACCTACCAAAACTTTTTTAGTGGCAATTTTTTGACGAATAGGTAAATCGCTTTCTGGTTTTGCTTTAGCCAAAGAAACATCAGACAATGTCCCTGAATGTTTGAATTTTAAAGCATCAGATTTTCCTTTTTTGAAAATTTTATTGCTGTTGCTTTGTCCTTTTCGTAAGTTAATTTGTTCCACTAAAGGCAAATGAATGATGTCCTGACATTCGGTAGAACAACAATGATCCATTTTGGCAGCACATTCGTCACATTGAATGAATAGTAAGTGACAGCCGTCATTTGCACAATTGGTATGGGTATCACAAGGTTTTCCGCATTGGTGACATTGCGAAATGATATCATCGGTAATTCTTTCGCCTAAACGATTGTCAAAAACGAAATTTTTACCAATGAACTTGCTTTCTAAATTTTCAGTTTTTACCTGACGTGCATATTCAATAACGCCACCTTCTAATTGGTATACGTTTTTAAAGCCTTGATGTTTGAAGTATGCCGAAGCTTTTTCGCAACGAATTCCTCCGGTGCAATACATCAATAAGTTTTTAGATTCTTTGTAGTCTTTTAGTTGGTCGTTAATAATAGGCAAACTTTCACGGAATGTATCTACATCGGGTGTGATGGCGCCTTTAAAGTGTCCTACTTCACTTTCGTAATGGTTGCGAAAATCGACTACAATTGTATTAGGGTCGTCTAATAATTGGTTGAATTCATTCGCTTTTAAGTGAATTCCTTTATTGGTTACATCAAAAGTAGCATCGTCTAATCCATCGGCAACAATTTTGTGACGCACTTTTATGGTTAACTTTAAAAAAGAATGATCGTCTTGTTCGCGAGCGACATTTAAACGAATGCCGTGCATGAAATCATATTCGTCTAAAGTGGTTTTGAAAGCTTGAAATTGATCGGCTGGAACACTCATTTGGGCATTAATTCCTTCATGAGCAACATAAATACGACCTAGAGCTTCCAGTGGATTCCAGGCTAAAAATAAATCGTCGCGAAATTGTTGCGGGTTTTCAATTTTGGCATACGCATAGAACGAAAGTGTGATTCTTTCTTTTCCCGCTTCGTCAATTAAACGGGCACGTTCTTCTGCGCTTAAAGTGTTGTACAGTTGCATGCTATAACATTTAAGTGAGAAATATAATTTTTGAATTCTAAATGGAAGAATTCGGGGCAAAGGTAACAATAATCGATTAAAAATAACTGTAAATCTTTTTTTAGAGAATTTTTCAGAAAAATAGTTTATATTGCGATGTAAATTTTAAGGCTATGAATAGACGTAACTTCTTAAAAAATTCAGGAAAGGTACTTTTGGCTACTTCAGCTATTGTAATTACAGGTAATTTAATAGCTTCTTGTTCCTCGGATGACGGTGATAACTTTAGTAATGGTTATTATGACGACGGATATTACGATGACGGGTATTATGATGATGGTTACTACGATGATGGCTATTATGACGATGGTTATTACGGAGGTTAAGATTTGAAAAAAATTCTTTTTTTACATGATACAGCCCTTACTTTAAAAAGAGGGGCAGAGTTAACGATTGCCCAACTGGTTTCAAAAGGAAATGAGTTGGGCTTTCTTGTTGAAGTCGATTTACTTGATAATCTTGAAGAAGTCCAAACACATATTTTATCGCAAGATCTACTTATCATTTGCAATACATCAAGATGTAAGTTTGAACGTGATATTTTAAATTTTGTTTTAGATTCCGAAATTCCGTTTTGTAAGATAGAGTTTGACTATAATTTCTGTGTTCGAAGGAATATTCTATGCACGTTAGACAGAAATATCAGAAATTGTTGTGATACCGATAAATTTCATTTGTATCGTACCCTTTTTGCTAATTCTCAACTTAATATTTTTCAATCGCCAAAACACTTTGAGGCTCACGTTGCATTCTATGGCGAAGCTGTTTCCCATAATTATTTGGTTATGCCACCTACAGTGGATGTGGAAAATATTTCTATTTCAGATGAGAAAACAGATGCAATTCCTTTTTTTAGTGAGTTAAGTTACTTAAAAGGTGGCGATGCTTTTGTGGATTACGCATTGGAACATCCTAATAAGAGTTTTGTAGTCTATGGAAGTAATAAACTTAGAAGAGATATTCCTGAAAATATAGAATTCAGAGAGCCGATTGATAATGCGGAAGTTTTAAAAGTTTTAGGTAAAACTAAAGAGATAGTTATTAAACCGGTTTGGCCGGAACCATCGGGAAGATTGGCTGCGGAAGCATTTCTATCAGGTTGTGAATTGATAACCAATGATAGAGTAGGAACATGGTCTTTTGACTTTTATCCAGATGATAAAGAGCGTGCAAAAGAAGAAATGCAGTCTGCTATTCCGGAGTTTTGGGATAAAATTAAAGCTATTTCAAAACAAAATGTTGTTTCCAAATCGTTAGGAAAGGTTTTGTTGTTGAAAAGTTATGCCGGTTTAGGGGATATCTTTTTTACACTTCCTGCTGTTTATAAACTGAAGAAAGTTTCTGAGTCGGTAACCTACGCATTGAGTCCGCGTTTGGTAAGCTTCTTTCAAAAATACTTGAAAGGAATTCAAGTTGTAGATGCTACTCAAATAGACCATGCTGAATTTGATACGGTAATTGAATTCGGTAACTATCCTATTTTTGATAGGAGTGTAGATCAAATAGAGTATGTTACCAGTAAAAAAGTAAAACAGCATTCAATTCAACATTATATAGATGCGGTTTGTCGTTTTCATAAAGAGTTATCAAATAAGTATACAGGATTTCCGTATTTTGATCGTGAAACGGATTTTGATAATCTTCACTACACACTACATCCCGGAGCCGGATTTCTATTAAAAATTTGGCCTACGGAAAACTATGCAGAGCTTATAGAAGAGATTTACAGAGTTTTTCCAAAACTAAGATGTAAAATTATTTTAGGAAAAGACGACCCCAATCCGCAGCAATTTTTGTCAAAAGAATATTCTCATATTGATTTGGTTACGGGAGATTTACATGAAGTTGGCGAAGCCATGGCAGCAGCAATCTTTCATATTGGAAACGATGCAGGTATTACCCATGTAGCGGGAGCTTTTAATGTGCCAACGGTTGGTATTTACGGGCCGACAGGTCCGGGTTCTTGGGGAGTTTTTCTGAGCAGAATGAAATTGTATGGGGAAAACCCGGAAATTGTACGTTGAAGTGCAATTATGATGTTATCATTAACTGTAAAGATAGAGTTTGTTTGTCGTCAATTTCTGCTGTAAAAGTTATGGAAGCATTGTTTAAGTTATTGCAGAAAACTTATGATACTGAAGACTTTGATGTTTTTTTAAACCCTGTTTCAGTATATGATTTAACCGAAAAAGATTGTCTTGTTAAATGGAGGGAAAATGAAGTTTTACTTGAATTCCAAAATGAAGAGATAAGAAAGTATGTCTCAGAGTTGCTAAAAAAACCGATCCATACTATGGAAGAGTTAGAACATAATGATATTTTTCATTTTTTTTATGAAAATGAACTTTTATTTTTAATACCCAAGATTTTACGAGAATAAAAAATTGTATTTTTACACAAAATAAATTGATGTATGAGTTCAGATAAAGAAGCCAAATTAAAAGCCCTTCAATTAACGTTAGACAAGCTAGATAAAGCTTATGGTAAAGGAACCGTAATGAAAATGGGAGATTCTGCTGTTGAAGAAGTAGAATCAATATCTTCAGGATCGTTAGGACTTGACCTAGCTTTAGGAGTAAATGGATATCCGAGAGGAAGAATAATTGAGATCTACGGACCTGAATCGTCTGGTAAAACAACGTTAACATTACATGCCATTGCAGAGGCTCAAAAAGCAGGAGGAATTGCCGCTTTTATAGATGCCGAACATGCATTTGATCGTTTCTATGCAGAAAAATTAGGTGTAGATATCGATAATTTAATTATTTCACAACCTGATAACGGAGAACAAGCATTGGAAATTGCAGAAAGTTTGATTCGTTCAGGAGCAGTTGATATTGTAGTAATAGACTCGGTTGCTGCTTTAACACCAAAAAGTGAAATTGAAGGAGATATGGGAGACAGTAAAATGGGATTACATGCCCGTTTAATGTCACAAGCGTTGCGTAAATTAACCGGTACTATTCATAAAACAAATTGCACGGTTTTCTTTATTAACCAGTTGCGTGATAAAATCGGGGTAATGTTCGGAAACCCGGAAACAACAACAGGAGGTAATGCCTTGAAATTCTATGCTTCGGTTCGTGTGGATATTCGTAAATCATCTCAAATCAAAGATGGAGAAAATGTGATAGGAAATCGTGCCAAAGTGAAAATTGTAAAGAATAAAGTGGCACCGCCTTTCAGAACAGCTGAGTTTGATATTATGTATGGAGAAGGAGTTTCTAAAGTCGGTGAAATTTTAGACCTGGCAGTAGACTTTGAAATTGTAAAGAAAAGCGGTTCGTGGTTCAGTTACGGAGAAACGAAGTTAGGACAAGGTAGAGATGCCGTTAAGACACTTATAAAAGACAATCCGGAACTGATGGAAGAACTGGAAGAAAAAATCAAAGAGACTATTAAAAATCAACACTAAAAAAGAGAATCCCGAAATATTTCGGGATTTTTTTTTAAATTCAACGCAACCTTTTGATTAAAAGTGTATCATATAAATAAATGCCCCCATATAAAAAATAAGAATGATGAAAAAAATAGTTCTGTTATTAAGTTTGTTGTTTATAGTTTCGGCTTGTAGTGTTAACAATGATGAACCGAACTTTCATTATGAACTGTTGCCAATAGAAGAAGTTGAGCTGCCTACTGAATTTGTAATGGGTGAGACCTATCAGATTAAGGTATGGTATTATAAGCCCTCTACTTGCTATTCTTTCGGAGGTTTTTATTATGAGAAGAATTTGAATGAAAGAACAATTGCTATCCAAAGTGTCGTTTTGGATTCAGAAACATGTCAAACAGTTACAGATGAACTGAAATCGGCGACATTAGACTTTTATGTAACGAACAATGGTTCTTATGTGTTTAAATTTTGGCAAGGTGTTGATGAAAATTTGGAAAATATTTTTTATGAAGTAGAAGTACCGGTTGTGAATTAACTAAAATGAATTTTGATAGTAGAGCAACTTATACATGATTGTAAGAAAGGAAATACTAAAGCTCAGGAGCAAATATACAGACTTTTAAGTCCTAAGATATTTGCAGTCTGTCTTAAGTATTCAAGAAGTTATGAGGAAGCTCAGGATAATTTACAAGAAGGTTTTTTATTGCTCTTTGAAAAAATAAATCAGTATCAGTTTAAAGGTTCTTTCGAAGGTTGGGCTAAGCGGGTAGTTATTAATTATGTATTACAGCAGTATAGGACAAAAGGAGTTTTTGAGATTATAAGTGAGAATCTTCCGGAACAGGAAGAAGTAGAAGTAGAAGATGAGAACATTTCATTAGAATTTCTGACTCAGATCATTCAGGCATTACCGGATCGTTATCGACTGGTTTTTAACTTGTATGTTATCGACGGATATTCCCATAAAGAAATTGCCGAAATGCTGGACATTAATATAGGGACGTCAAAATCTAATCTGGCAAGAGCCAAAGCAATATTAAAAGAACGTATTGAAAAACATAATCAGTCTATCTGGCCCAATGTAAAGTGATGTTTTACAAATAGTGTAATGAAAGAAAATAAAAACATAGAAAGATTGTTTCAGGAAAAGTTCAAAGATTTTGAGGTACAACCGCCTCAGGACGCTTGGAGCAATATTGAAGAAAGACTAAATGAAAAGAAGAAAAAAAGACGTGTTCTTCCGTTTTGGTTTAAAGCTTCCGGAATAGCGGCTTCTTTAGTTTTAGGCTTTTTCTTGTTCTATTTTGCTAAAGATTCCTTTTTTCCAGGTATTATAGATAGAAGTAAACCTGACGGAGGACTAACAAATGAAGTGCCGGGGTTAGTAAACGGAAAATCGAATACAGAAAAAACAGAACAACAAGATAATGAAAAATCAGGTTTCGACCAGAATAATCCAAATGGGGTTTTTGTGCAACCCGGGGAGATCGTTACAGGTGTTGATAATGGCAGAACCTTAAATGAAGCAGGGGAATCATCTTCTTACCGGGAAGATCAATTTGTTGATTTAGAAAAACAACAAAATAAACGGACTGAAAGAGGAAATCGTTCAGAAAAGAACCAATTGGTAAAGCCGTCAATTTTAAAGAAAGGGGAAGCTTTAGTTAATAACAACCGAGAAGAAAACGAAAAAGCAGGTCAAAACAATTCGGATAGAAATAGTTTAAAGTGGGTTGAAACCGAACCTTTGACCAATAATAATTCAGGAATATCTGATCATAAAAACAAACAACAGGAAGGTTTGATTTTACAAGAAGAAGGAGATTATCAAAATGACCTGATAAATGAATTGAAACAGCAGCAAGCAGAGCAAAATATTGCTGATGCAAAGACCAATAAAACGAATTACCAAAAGGGAAAAATTGCTATTGAAGAAGACAATGACGGACTTGTAAACGGACAAGGAGTAAATAATACAATTGTTCAGAATAACAATAACGGAAAAGAAAAAACTAATGTAGAGGAATTGTTAAATCAGATCAATACCGGTGAGGAACTTACAGAAGGTGTAATTGATTTTAACAAAAATGAAATTGATGGAATAGCAGAGTTTGATAACAACGTCAAGGTGATAGACAGTTCCTTATTTAATAATAAGGTTCTGGCTGATTTAGAGAAACAGATTGTTCAAGATAGTTCTCAAGTTGCAGAAGTATTAAAAGAAGAAAATGCGCTTGAAAAATTGCTCAAAGAAAAAGAAGAGGGAAAGAATGCTGATGAAAAAGAAAAAGAAGAGAAAAGAAATAAATGGGCTGTCAGTACTAGTGCGGCACCCGTTTATTTTAATTCTCTAACAGAAGGATCTCCTTTGGACGAGCAATTTGCATCTAATACAAAAAGCTATCAAACATCGTTGAGTTACGGAGTTGGAGTACAATATCAGGTTACGCCAAAATTAGCACTTCGAGCCGGAATAAACAATTTGGCACTTAGTTATGATACGCAGAATGTATATCATTCTTCTGTATTGAAGCGAAGTATCGGAACACAACAGTTAGCAGAAAGTACATTGCATGTAGATAGAACCCAAGCGGCTCAAAGTGTAGTACTTTATAATAAAAGCGCAAATGTTTATGGTGATGTTGAGAATTTCACACAAGATGAGATAGGAAGCCTGAATCAACAGATCGGCTATATTGAGGTTCCGTTTGAGTTGACGTATAAGCTTTTAGATAAAAAATTCGGAATAGAAGTTATAGGTGGTATGAGTACCTTATTTTTACAACAAAACGAAGTGAAATTACTTTCCGAAGGAATGGAAATGGATTTTGGTAAAGCCAATAATTTGAACAATATACATTTTAGTAGTAATGTCGGTTTGGGTTTTAAATATGTGTTTTTTAAATCATTTCAAGCGAATTTACAACCAATGTTTAAATACCAGATCAATACGTTTAGTGAAAACGCCGGAAATTTTAAACCGTATGCCATAGGTTTATATACCGGTATAAGCTACCATTTTTAATAAACTTTAGTTGGTTAGGCTTAAATTTTTAGTTAAGTGTTCTGTAGCTTGTAAAAGTATAGAACTGAAAAAGTCCCGCAGAATACGGGACTTTTTTTAATGTTTTAAATCTTTTAAAACAATTTCCCGGACTTCTTTCTTCAAATGGGATTTATGGTCAAGTGTCATACCTGTAGTTTCAATAGGTTTGTGAACGGTAACACGCATTCTCCCCGGTTTTCCGCTAAAGAAACGAAATGGAAATCGCCTTTTATTGTCAATAAAACTCATGGGAACAACAGGAATTTGGTGTTCAATGGCTAAACGAAAAGCACCGTCTTTAAACTCGTCTAAAATAATACTTTCATCGTCCGGTACACCGCCTTCCGGAAAAATACAAATGCTTAACCCTTGATGTAATCTTTTCTGTGCTCTCTCAAAAACTTGATATCGGCTTTTGCTACTACTTCTGTCGACCATGATACAAACCCTTTTATAGAAAAAACCGAAAATAGGAAACTTAGAAAGTTCTTTCTTGCCGACAAATACAAAAGGATTGTTTTTAACAACGATCAGCATTAACATAATATCGGTCATTGAGGTATGATTGGCAACTAACATATAACTTTTTTCTTTTTCAAGAGGAGCTTCCCATTTGATTTTATGATAAAACCCCATACCCCAAAGGACAAATTTGGCCCAAAAGCGAGCCACTCTGAAAAAAAGTTTATAAGTACTTTCTGAACTTACTAATACTAATAAAACCGGTGAAAGAACAAGAATCGGGATCATTACCAGAATGTAAAACCAGATACGCCAGAAAAACCAAAAGATATATTGTAGAATTTTCATTGAGAATTGTCTGTAGGTGTTTTTTATTTAATTACTTTACCTCTATGTAGGCAAAACTTCTGATGTCAAAAATAAGAATATTTGACATTAAACCGAGAAGTTCCCGGTTTCTTTATGAATAAAAGCATAAGTATGGCGGTTTTCTTTTCTCCTTACACTGAAATGTCCTAATTTTGCAAAAAATTATATAAAATGGCAAAAATACTTACTGGAGTTCAAAGTACAGGAACGCCACACTTAGGAAATTTGTTAGGAGCTATTCTTCCGGCCATTGAAATGACCCAAAAGCCGGAGAACGAATCGTTCCTATTTATTGCAGACTTGCATTCTATTACACAAATTAAAGATGGCGAGTTATTACGCGCTAATACCTATAGTGTTGCGGCTACATGGCTGGCATGCGGATTAGATACTCAAAAAGTAGTATTCTACCGTCAAAGTGATGTTCCGCAGGTTACAGAACTTTCGTGGTATTTGAGTTGTTTTTTTCCGTACCAACGTTTAACGTTGGCACATTCTTTTAAAGATAAAGCAGACCGTTTAGACGATGTAAATGCCGGATTGTTTACCTATCCGATGCTAATGGCAGCCGATATTTTATTGTATGATGCTGAATTTGTTCCGGTAGGGAAAGATCAATTACAACATTTAGAGATTACCCGAGATGTTGCTTCCCGATTCAATCATCAAATGGGAGAAACGTTTGTGCTTCCGGAAGCAAAGATCGATGAAACTATTATGATCATTCCAGGAACTGACGGAGAGAAAATGAGTAAATCGCGCAATAACTTTATCAATATTTTTGAAGAGGATAAAAAGTTGCGCAAACAGATTATGGGTATTCAAACAGATAGTACGCCTTTAGAAGAACCTAAAAATCCGGATACGTGTAACTGCTTTGCTATTTACAAGTTATTAGCCACTCCTGAACAAACAGCGGAAATGCGTAAAAACTATTTAGCCGGTGGTTATGGTTACGGACATGCAAAACAGGCTTTGTTTGAATTGGTCGTTGAAAAATTTGCAACTCAAAGAGAAAAGTACCATTACTATATGAACAATCTGGAGGAGGTTGACAAATTGTTATTGGCCGGTGCTGAAAAAGCAAGCGCAATTGGTGGTAATGTGTTAAGACGTGTTAGAGAAAAATTAGGATACTAAATTTTTAACCGATAATATAGCAATAAAAAAACTGTCATTCTCTACATTGAAAATGACAGTTTTTTGTTTTTTTATTTTCCCGGAAAATTAGCTTTGCGTTTTTCTAAGAAAGCGGTTGTACCTTCTTTAAAATCTTCAGTACCGAAACAAGCTCCGAAGTTGTTGATTTCTATTTCAAAACCGTTTACACCATCCTGATAGTTGGCGTTTATAGCTTCAATAGCTTTAGCAATAGCCACTCCTGAATTTTTATTTATCTTTTGAGCAATTCCTTTGGCAAAATCCAGTAATTCGGCTTGTGTAACTACATGATTTACGAGTCCGTAATTTAGCGCCGTATTAGCATCGATCATTCCGGCTGTCATGATCATTTCCATTGCTCTTCCTTTTCCAACTAATTGTGCCAGACGTTGCGTTCCTCCATAACCTGGAATAACACCTAAAGTTACTTCGGGTAAGCCCATTTTTGCGTTATCTGATGCGATACGGAAATGACAAGCCATTGCTAACTCTAATCCACCTCCTAAAGCAAAACCATTGACAGCAGCAATTACCGGTTTGTTAAGATTTTGTACATAGTCAAAAAGTAATTCCTGACCTTTGGCGGCAAGTTTTCCGCCTTCTTCTACACTAAAATTAGCAAATTCCGAAATATCAGCTCCTGCCACAAAAGCTTTTTCACCACTTCCGGTTACAATAACGGATTTAACAGTTTCATCAGTAGAAAGTTTTGCAAAGGCTTGGTGTAATTCTTCAATAGTACTTTTATTAAGAGCATTAAGTTTTGTTGGGCGGTTGATCGTAACAACAGCGACATGGTCTTGAATGTCAATTAAAATATTTTCCATTTGTTTTTAAAATTTATTCAGTTATAGGTAAATGAACATAAAATATTGTTCCTTTGTTTTCTTCACTTTCAAAGGTAATAGTTCCGTTATAATTTTCAATAATGTTTTTAATGATAGCCAATCCTAAACCCATTCCGCTTGATTTAGTAGTGAATTTAGGTTCAAAAACATAAGGCTTGTTTTCTTCCGGTATTCCCTTTCCGTTGTCCTGTACTTTAATCAAAACAGAGTCGCTCTCCTGTGTTACGGCAATCAGTACTTTTTTATTTTCCTGTTCTTCCGGTATAGCCTGAATACCGTTTTTAACTAAATTAGTGATGATGCGGATAAGTTGGGTTCTGTCTAATTTAGTAACGATCTTCTCTGTTGAGGATTGAAATTCAATATAGTCTTCATTGAAGATCTCCAGAGTCAGTTTGATTACCTTAACGATATCTAATGTTTCATTTTGCTGCGCCGGCATAGAAGCAAAATTAGAAAAAGCACTGGCTACTGAACTCATGGTATCTATTTGCTGAATGAGTGTTTTAGTAAAATCATCTAATTTTTGCTTAATGTCAGGATCGTTTTCATTAAACTTACGCTGAAAGCTCTGAACTGTTAAACGCATTGGAGTCAACGGATTTTTAATCTCGTGGGCAACTTGTTTTGCCATTTCACGCCAGGCTTGTTCTCTTTGGCTTTGAGCCAATTTTGTAGCGCTGGCCTCCAATTGATCTACCATGTTGTTGTAGGACTGTATCAGTAGATTGATCTCTTTGCTTCCGGCTTCCAGCTCAATCTTTTGATTCAACTGATTAAAATTAGTTTCTCTTATTTTATCACTGATGATCTTTAAGGATTGAGTGATATAACTTGATAAGAAATAAGATAAAATGATAGCAATCAAAAACATTAAGATATAAACCTGACCAAACCGGATCAGAAAGTTCTTGATCTCATTATCATAAAAAGTAGTATCCTCTTCATAAGGAAGGTTTAAAATAGCCAAAGGTTTAAATTTGGTATCTTTGATATAAGAGTAGGACGATCGAAATTGTTGTCCGTCACGAGTAGTAAATTCAATATAGCGTTTTTCTAAAGAATTTCGTAAGATTTGTAGTGTGGCTTTATTGATCTTAGGTTGAACACTATCCAGTTTAAAAACGGCTTTCGAAGAAACCAAAAGATTTCCTTCCAAATCATAAAAGTTGATTTCCATACTGTGGATATCAGATAGCTCAAAGATCTTTTCTTTAAAAATATAGGGGATATTTTCAGTCGTCAGCGGGTAAGTTGTGGTTTGCAGAACATAATTGATATGTTCTAAAATAGAGTTCTCTTTGCGCTCTAACCGATCTTGATGGTAAACTTTGGCTTCTTTGCGAAATTGATAGATAGAAACTCCGGCAATTAAAACAGAAGCAATCAAAGTCAACAAGATCATGGAGAAAAAAATTCTCGTACGCAATGATAACCTTTTTATGCTAAACCAATCAGTCATTGTTTTTTTCGTTACGCTCTCTTATCTTTTTATAGAGTTTAAATCCTATCATTAATAAAACGGAAAATAAAATAATCCCGATAACACCAAAAATCCAGTTAATGGCACTTTTTAAAATCACTAAAAAAACAACAGCAAATAAGATGATCGTTGCTCCCTCATTCCATAGTCTGAAGAATGAAGAAGAATGCTTTATCTCATTTTTTTGCAATTGCAAAAAGATTTGATGGCATTTCAAATGGTATAGATACAGTAAAAAAACAAAAAAGAGTTTAACATGCATCCATGGCATTTGTAACCAGATTTTTCCCGCTTCTGTAAAAAATAACATCCAAAAAGCAAAAATACTTGCCAGAACAGCACTGGGCCATGTAATGATATACCACAAACGGTATTCCATTAATTGGTATTGTTTCATTAAAATATCTTGTTCCGGTTGAGATTTATCTTTTGCTTCTGCATGATATACAAACAGCCTGACAATATAGAAGAGTCCGGCAAACCAGGTTACGACAAAAATAAGATGTAGCGCTTTTATATAATTGTATTCCATTTTACGATTTGTTAAGTGTAGCTATAATTTCTTTTCTCAAAAAATATCCGGTGACTATTGTAGCCAGAAAATCAGATATCGGAAAAGCAAGCCATACCCCAAAAGTATCGAAATATTTCGGTAAAATTAAAACTAACGGTATTAAGAAGAAACCTTGCTTGGTCAATGTCAATAATAAAGCGGGGATCGCTTTACCGATAGCCTGAAAGTATGCAGCGCCGATCAATTGGATAGCAATAATAGGGGTAACAGCAAAAACCCATCGCAAAGCATCAGAAGAACTGTGTATAATGGTTTCATCAGTCGTAAATATCCGAATGATAGATTCAGAAAAAACAAAAATCCCTAAGAAAATGATGCTGGCTAAAACTGAAGCGGAAATTACAGAATAATAAATGGATTGTTTAACTCTGGCAAATTGTTGAGCGCCAAAATTATAACCCGCAACAGGCAAGAAGCCTTGTGTAATGCCTAAAATAGGAAATAAAGCAAACATAAGCATTCGGTTGATAATACCATAAATAGTAACGCCTGCTTCTCCTGAGTGCACAAATAAAGTAGTGTTAACAATAATAGCCAGAAGACTTACAACCCCTTGACGTGCAAAAGTAACGAAGCCTAATGATGAAATTTCCTGAACTATTTTTCCTTTAAGTATAAGATGCGAAGTTGAAATTCTGATTTCTGATTTGGCAATGAAAAACCATAAGATGAATATGAAACATAAAAAATAAGAAATTGAAGTAGCCAAGGCTGCACCGAAAATACCATAATTCAAAACCTTAATAAAAAGAATGTCAAGAATTAGATTTCCAAAAGCAGGTATTAGCATGGCATACATGGCAAATTTTGGTTTTCCTTCAGCACGGATCACAGTGTTTCCTGTCATGCAAAGCGCTAAAAAGGGAACTCCGAACAAAACGGGAAAATAAAATTCCCGGGCAGGCTTAAGGATTGCCCCGTTAGCACCAAACAGAACAAGAACCTTATCTGAAAATAAGTAACCGATCGTTACAGAAACGACAGCTAAAACAAGAGTCATGGTTAGCTGGTTGCCAAAGGTGTTTCTTGCTTTTTCAGGTTCTTTAGCGCCTAAAGCTCTTGAAATAATAGAACTTCCGCCTACCCCGATAGCCATCCCTAAAGATGAGATCAAAAAGGTAAAAGGTAATACAACGGAAACCGCAGCAATTGCTAATGAACCTATCCATTGTCCTACAAAAATGGTATCAATTAAGATATTCAATGACATAAATAAAATCCCTATTGATGCCGGAATAGATTGCTTCAATAAAAGTTTTTTAATATCTAATGTACCTAATTCGTCAGAAGTTATTGCCATTTAATAATAGTTGATTTATGCTAAAGCCCATTGATCGATCCATCGACTTAAGGTTTTCACCCAGTCGTCATTATCATTAAGACACGGAATAGCTAAAAAGTTTTCGCCTCCGTTTTCTTTAAAGCTATGAGCAGCTTCCATTCCTATCTCTTCTAAGGTTTCCAAACAATCTGAAACAAACGCAGGAGTAACTACAGCCAGATTTTTGATCCCTTTTTGTGCCAGTCCGTCAATTGTGGCATCTGTATAAGGTTGTAGCCAAGGATCTTTTCCTAAACGGGATTGGAAAGAAGTGCTATATGTACCTTCGGCTAAGCCCAAGAATTCTGCAACCTGCTTCGTCGTTTCATAACACTGATGGCGATAACAAAAGTCATGAGCTTTCGATGGAGTGTTGCAACAAGTTCCGTCTATCTTACAATGCGATTGGGTAACATCTGATTTTTTGATATGACGTTCCGGTACACCGTGATAGGAAAACAATAAATAATCAGAATCAAAACTTTCAAGAGACCTTTTTATAGCGTTAGATAAATCTCTTATATAGTCCTTTTGGTTGTAAAAAGCAGGTAAAACGGTAAATTCCATATTCGGAAAATTCTTTTTACGGATTTTTTCAGCCAAAACTAATATTGTTTCAGTAGTTGCCATAGCAAACTGCGGATACAGAGGAATAAGCAATACTTCTTCAACTCCTTTATTGTTTAATTCCTGAAGTCCCTTTTCAATACTCGGACTTCCGTACCGCATGGCGAGTTCAACGGGAACACTCACATTTTGTTGAACTTTATTTTGTAATCTTTCTGAAAGAACGATTAACGGTGAGCCTTCCGGCCACCATATTTTTTTGTATGCCTCAGCAGATTTTTTAGGTCTGGTGTTTAATATAATTCCTTTGACTAAAAAAGCTCTTAATAAATAAGGGACATCAATGACTCTTTCATCCATTAAAAATTCGTCCAGATATTTTTTTACGTCTTTTACAGATGTACTATCCGGAGATCCTAAATTAATTAATAAAACTCCTTTTTTCATTTTTTTCTTCAAATGTAAGGCTAAATTTTTTTGAATGGAATTTTTTCAGATTTAAAAAATAATGCTTTGTAAAAAAATCAAAAAATGTTTTTAATATAACGCGATTTTTTTATTTAACACATTTTCGTAACAATTAACATAATTACAACATTTTTTTAAGAAATTGTTAAAATAAGTTTAAGAGGTTTCAAAAAAAATTGATATCTTCAATGCTGAAAATCAAATCTATACATAAATCATTCTTATGAAGAAAAGTTACTTACTATCAGTGATTTGCCTCGCTGGGTTTGCTTGTGTGCATGCGCAAGTAAGTGGTGTAGGCATTAACGAAACGGTGCCGGAGCAGGCATTACATCTTGGATCACCCACGGGCACTATCCGTGTTGAAGGATTAAATGAGACCAATAATGAGTTTAACGGAGGTGGTACAAATACATACCCATTATTTGTTGATGATCAAGGAAGCTTAACTCTTGAGTTCAGGTCTCTTTATAATAGTGAAGGTTCTGATGCTTTAAATCCAGCTACCTTGCCGGAATCTGTAGTTTATTTACCCGGCGGAGACGAAGACGGCGTTGAAGTGGCAGAACTCTTTAGCTTTACGATCAATACAAATAGTTTAGCTTTATTGGAAGTAAAGTACAGTATTAGTTTTGAGGTTTTTCAAAACTTAGCGGAAGATGTTTTAACAGATATGGCCGCAAGAAGAGTCAATACGTATTTTATGCTTGATGGTTTGTCCAGACAGTTTGGACACGCTTCAAAATGTTATACCGGAGGATCGCGTGATAGTAAAACCGGATTGATGTATAATACTTCTACAACCTACATAACTCTGCCGGCAGCTGGTAGTTATACGATTCGCTTTTTTGGTGAAGTTTCATCCGGAATCACAGCCAGTACATCTTTTACAGGAAAGGAAACCTGCGTGAAATTTGCCAGAGGAAATGATTCATTATTGTTCAGATTACATTAACCCCCTCATAAACTACTTACTATGAAACATAATTATTTTAAAAAAATACTACTGTTAGTCATACTGTTAAACTATTGTGTAGTGAATGCCCAAGATGTAGGTATAGGAACTGAAACCCCGGAGGAAACGTTGCATATTGCAGGTCCTAATACTATAAGAGTGGAAAGTTTCAGTACGGCAAATAATCCGCTAAATAATGGAGTAGACCTAGCTCCGGTATATGTGGATTATAGAGGTAATTTAACTTTGACTCCGCCAAGTTATAATCTCGGAATGGGGCTTCCGATAAACTTTTTAATTGATGTGCCTAATTTTGTTCCGGATAACCTTTTGATGTTAGCTCCTCCTTATGATAAATTAGGGAGAGTGGTTAGTAATCCGGCTGGAGTTACTTATGCAGAGCAATTTATTTATAGTGTTCCTTTTACAGCTCCTCAGAATTGTACTATAGAGGTTAAATACGGACTGACGTTTCTGATGTCTTCTCTTGATTTAACAACAAATCCACCGGAAAGTATAAGTGATCTAAAAACAAGAGTTATTCAGACATTTTTTTGTATAGATATTAATAATGATGGTTTATCACCTGCAGAATATGCTGTTAAATATGGTTTTAACGGACAATCATACGGGAGTGATGCCGGAGGAGCATTGGGGTATTCTTATATGAATAGTCAAGGTTTTGCTTCATTACCACCCGGAACACATTCATTATATTTTTTCGGTGTAGTACTGGATAACCCGAATGTTGAAACTTATGTAGGTTTTGGCGGGGCGAGTGATTACTTAAAAGTTAGAGTGTACAATTAAATTTTACAATCATGAAAAAAATTACATATATATATATTGTTTTAAGTGCTTTTGCTGCTAATTCGCAAGTGGGAATTAAAACCTATACGCCGGAGGAAGAATTGCATATCGCGGGAACCGATTCTAATATTAGAATAGAAGGTCTCGGGCAGTTTTACAATCCGAATAATTTAGGAACCGGATTGACGACCAAAGTTTATGCTGATGCAAATGGAGATTTGGTGCTTGGAACATTACAGGACAATGTTGACGTTATTTTTGATTCTGAAAATTATTTAGAAGATGTTCAGAATCCAACCTCTTTAATTAATCAAACAGGAGAAGGATCAGGATTTAGTGAAGTTGGTATACCCATAGGAGGTACAGCTACTTCCTTTACATTGACCCAGCCGGCAATTGTTGAGGTTAATTATTCTGTGAGTTGGAATATCGGAAAAAATGCTACGGACAGATCCAGACTGGATGACTATAGAGCAAGGATTATTCAAACAGGAATATATTTCAGGCAAGGTAACTATTTAGGGCCAACAGTCATAACTGATTATTATGGAAACCCAATTAACGGAATACCTCTTTGTATTACGTCAACCTGTAGTGAACAAGCTGGTGTTATTGCAATTAACGGGCAGTTTTACAATAATAATTACCTAAAAGAAGGAGAATGGAAAAATTTCAGAAATACGGCTTCCGATTATGTGATTTTGGGACCGGGAACCTATACACCTATGTTTGTGGCGCAGTTAGCGGTTCGTGATACTTCAGGAACCGGAGCCGTGAAGATGTATGTAGGAGTAGGGGCTGATGAATTGCAGATTATTGCTTATTACTTTAACTAAAATAAAGGATGAAGATATAAAATAAAAAAGAGCGCTATAAGCGCTCTTTTTTATGAATTGACATTTAGATTCAATAGATATTTTTTTGGGGTTATCCCGAACTTTTTCTTAAATGCTGTAATAAAATGACTGGAAGTACTATAGCCCACTTTTAGTCCCACTTCGTTAACATTATAAGATCCGGAATCAAGCATCTTACGAGCCACTTCCATTTTATAATCAAATAAAAAATTGAAAACGCTATCGCCGTAAATTTGTTTAAAGCCTACTTTTAGTTTTTTTAGAGATAATCCTACTTCATCTGCCAGTTCCTGTAATCCGGGAGGCTCTGCTAAGCGATTGATGACTATTTCTTTAGCTTTTTTAATTTTTAATACATTTTCTTCATCAATGAGAAACGGACAATTTTCAGCCGATGGATCTTCATTTTTATTAAAATACAAACTCATCAACTCATAACATTTTCCTTTTAAATATAGGTTTTTCAGGGACGAGTTTTGATTGTAATTAAAGATCTGGTTTAAAACAATAGCCATTGAAGGGCTAATGTCTTCCTCTCCATAGTATTTTTTTTCTAAGTTATCCGGACTTAAAAAAGGTATTTTTTCGGCATCGTTAGAGAATAATGTATGGAAACGTTTTATTGATATTAAAACAGATACGACCCATGATTTCGGGGCAAGTTCTAAGTGCAGAGGAAGCTCTTTTTGCGGATTATAGAGTAATAACGAAGATTCCTCTTTTAGTTCTAAGGCATAAGTGCCTTGGTTGAATATGAATTTCCCTTTGCCTTTCACATTAAAGTGAAATTGTATGAAGCCAATTTTTACCTGTTTTTCAAAATGTTCTTTAAAATCAGAATCATTCTGAAAACGCAACATGGTTAAATCCGGTTCTATTTTTATTTCTTCAAATGAACTCATAGCGATATTTTTTAATAACTTTACAAGTCGTTTCTTTTGGTGTTTATTTAGAATCGTTCTATATAAATAATTTCAAAAGTATTGGTTTTACTACAAATTTAAGATAAAGTTTGTTAGCAAACTATTTTATTACGAAAAAAACCAATAACGAAACAAAAAGTACTTTTAGCGTTATTTTTATAAAAATCATAGTTATACATTTGCTATACTTTAAGGTATAGAGTAAAATTATGAACAACAGTAATACAAATAAGCCCTTGAGCTTTTATGTTGTAGGACTAAGCTATAAAAAAGCAGATGCTGAAATGAGAGGGAAATTTAGCTTAGACGAAAAAGCTAAAAATGATTTATTACAGCAGGCAAAAACTGAACATATAGATAGTTTAGTAACTATATCTACTTGTAACCGTACAGAAATTTATGGTTTCGCTCAACATCCGTTTCAATTAATAAAACTACTTTGTGATAATAGCCAGGGATCTGTTGAAGACTTTCAGCGAGTGGCTTATGTGTATAAAAATAGAGAGGCTATTGATCATATTTTTAGAGTAGGAACGGGTTTAGATAGTCAGATTTTAGGTGATTTTGAGATCATTTCACAGATCAAACAAGGGTTTGTAGACAGTAAAAAGGAAAGTTTGGCAAATGCTTATCTGGAACGATTGACCAATGCAGTTATTCAGGCGAGTAAAAGAGTGAAAAACGAAACTGAGATCAGCTCCGGAGCCACATCCGTTTCATTTGCAGCCGTACAATACATCATGAACAATATTCCGGATATCGGAAACAAGAGAATTTTACTTTTCGGAACCGGTAAGATCGGACGAAATACATGTGAGAATCTGGTAAAGCACACCAAAAATGATCATATTGTTTTAATCAACCGAACCAAAGAAAAAGCAGAAAAGATTGCCGGGAAGTTCAATTTGATTGTAAAAGATTATGCTGACTTACAGGTTGAAATTCAGAATGCGGATGTATTGGTCGTAGCAACAGGGGCACAAAACCCTACGGTTGATGCTGCTATTCTGAATTTAAAGAAACCTTTACTGATTTTAGATCTGTCTATTCCTAAAAATGTAAATGAAGATGTTCGAAACATTGATGGAGTGACTTTGATACACATGGATCACCTTTCTCAAATTACAGATGAAACCTTAGAAAAGCGAAAACAGCATATTCCGGCAGCAGAAAAGATCATTACAGAAGTTGCCGATGAATTTGCAGGATGGACCAAAGCCAGAAAATTTGCCCCAACCATTCATTCATTGAAAGAAAAATTAGCCGATATCAAAAAGGCTGAACTGAATTACCAAAGAAAAAAGTTCGAAAACTTCAACGAAGAACAAGCAGAAATTATCAGTAATCGTATTATTCAAAAGATAACCACACATTTTGCCAATCATCTTAAGGATGAAGACACAATGGTTGATGAGAGCATTCAGTGGATAGAGAAAGTCTTTCGGTTAAATAACAATTAAAACCCTTCCCTTGAAAACAATTCGAATAGGAACACGTGATAGTGAATTAGCCCTTTGGCAAGCCCATACAGTAGAAAAACAATTAAACGATCTGGGGTATAAAACAGAGATTGTAGCTGTAAAGTCACAAGGAGATATTATTTTAGATAAACCACTTTATGAATTAGGAATTACCGGAATTTTCACAAAAACACTGGATATTGCTATGCTAACCGGTCAGGTTGATATTGCCGTTCATTCTATGAAAGACGTGCCGACAAGCTTGCCGAAAGGAATTGTACAGACAGCAGTTTTAAAAAGAGCGAATGTTTCTGATATATTGGTTCATAAAGGCAATCTGGATTTATCAAGTGATAATGTCACAATAGCAACCGGGAGTTTAAGGAGAAAAGCACAATGGTTGCATCGATATCCTGAACATACAGTAGTTGATTTGAGAGGGAATGTCAATACACGCATGCAAAAATTACAGGACAACGAATGGAATGGGGCTATTTTTGCAGCAGCCGGATTAGAACGTATTAACTTAAAACCGGAAAATGTCATTGATCTGGACTGGATGATTCCGGCACCGGCACAAGGAGCTATGTTAGTCGTTGCATTAGAAAATGATCCCTTTGTAATAGAAGCTACAGCTAAACTTAATGATAAGGAAACTGAGATTTGTACGTATATCGAGCGGCAATTTCTCAAAACTTTAGAAGGAGGCTGTACCGCACCGATAGGAGCTCTGGCTAAAGTGGAAAATGAGTATATTTTTTTTGAAGGTGTTCTGTTCTCATTGGATGGTAAAGAAAAATATTTTATCGAAAAAAGTTGTAATTTTGACAATTATAATACTTTTGGCGAAAATTGTGCAAAAGAAATTTTAACCAAAGGAGGCGGTCAGTTAATGCAACAATTAAGAGAAGTATTAAAGACCAAACAAAAATAGAACACTAAAAAATGGAAAGAGAATCTTTACTCAATTATATATATCGATTTTTTGATCTTATTGTTCTCCTTTTCATAGTGTTTGATTTTGGTTATGACTTTGAAGAAAACTTCAACACTCCCCATGTCATAGGATTAATTATTCTGACTTTCGGTTTACTGGGATTTAATGTCTTTAAGTTTTACAAATACAATTACAAAAGCAATATCAAATTAGCTTTAGTGAATATTGTACTTTTAACTTCTTTGTTAATTATTTCCGGAGTCTTAGCCGTTGTCAATAACGATTTTAGTACCCATTACGTTTTACAAAAAATAAAACCGGTCTTGGAAGGAGGTCTGATCTTTTATTTCCTCCTGAGATTAATGGTTTTTGTGCGCCATATTTACGATATTTATTTTAACCCGGCGATTGTATTTGTAGGAAGTTTTGTGATTCTGGCATTAAGCGGAGCTTTTTTAATGATGTTGCCCAGTGCTACAACAAACGGAATTACTTTTACCAATGCATTATTCACAGCAACCAGTGCCGTTTGTGTAACGGGTCTGGCTGTAGTAGATACCGCTAATGATTTTACTATTGTAGGACAGTCTATCATTTTAGTTCTTATTCAGTTAGGAGGAATCGGAATCTTAACATTCACTTCATTCTTTGCTTTCTTCTTCAGAGGTAGTTCTTCTTTTAGAGAAGGTTTGAACACACGTGACTTTATTGCTCATGAGGGTTTAAAAGATGTATTCAGAGCGGCATTAAATGTGGTGATCTTTACTTTATCAGTTGAAATAATCGGAGCTATATTTATTTATACATCCATACTAAAAACAGCAACAATAGAGAATAAATTATATTTTTCTATATTCCATTCCGTCTCAGCATTCTGTAATGCCGGATTTTCCATTTTATCATCCGGACTTTATGACGAACACATCCGTTTCAATTATTATTTCCAATGGATCATAATGATATTGATTGTTTTCGGAGGATTAGGACACAATATCATATTCAACTTTTACCAATATATTAAAACTTACGTCACAGAATTTTTTGATAAAAAAATTGTTCATAAAGACGTTAAGATCATTACACTGAATTCTAAAATTGTAATTTATACGACAACAGTATTGTTGGTTTCCGGTTGGATATTTTTATTCTTTTCTGAATACAACAATACAATGGAAGCTCACCGAACCTTTTTCGGAAAAATAACAACAGCAGCTTTTAACTCAGTAACACCCAGAACGGCAGGTTTCAATGTGATCGATTTTAGCCAGATGACGGTTCCTTCTTTGTTGTTTGTGATCTTCCTGATGTGGATCGGAGCCTCGCCGGCATCGACCGGGGGTGGTATAAAAACCAGTACGTTTGCCTTGGCCACCTTAAATATTTTGGCCATAGCCAGAGGAAAAGAACGCATTCAGATCTTCGGTAGAAGGATTTCAAGTGAATCCACTTCCAGAGCGTTTGCTATTTTATGTATTTCCTTAATTGTAATAGGAATAGCGATTATGGCACTACTGATTTTAGAGCCACAAGGGACGCCTCTTTTAACAGTAGCATTTGAATGTTTCTCAGCTTATAGTACAGTTGGATTGAGTTTGAATTTTACACCTACATTATCAGAACCCAGTAAGTATGTCATTATTGCGGTCATGTTTATAGGTAGAATAGGTATGCTGAACTTAATGATAGGAATCTTACGTCAGATCAACCATCAGTTTTATCAGTATCCGAAAGAAAATATTTTGATTAACTAATAGGAAATAGATATGAAAATCATTGTTTTTGGTTTAGGAAATTTCGGTATGTCTTTGTCTTTAAGTTTGACGGAAACCGGAAATGAAGTGATAGGGATTGACAAAAACATGGAAAAAGTGAATCTTGTAAAAGATAAAATTTCTCATGCTATTTGTATGGACTCTACTAATGAATTGGCTTATGAAGCAGTTCCTTTGAAAGATTCGGACAAAGTTGTCGTTGCGATAGGAGAAAATGAAGGAGCAGCAATCATTACAACGGCAATCATTAAAAAGCTAAGCGATGTAAAGATCATAAGCCGCGCATTATCGCCTATTCACGATACGGTTTTGGAAGCAATGGGAATTCAGAATATCATTCATCCGGAACAGGATAGTGCCGACCGCTTGACAAAGCAGATCAATTTTAAGTCAACATTAGAAAACTATCAGCTCGATGATAATTTTACGATTTCAGAAGTATTGGCAAAACCGGAATTTTTCAACAGAACGGTAGAAGAACTGGATACAGTGGACAAATACCATTTGACATTGATCACCATTATACGTAAAAGAGAAAAACGAAATTTAATCGGGAAAAAGAATATCATTAAAGAGTCTATCGGCAGGCCTAATTCTGACACTAAAATAGAACCCGGAGATATTCTGGTAGTTTACGGAAACAATAAAGACATCGAACATTATTGTTTAGGACAGGAAGAGCACGAGATCAGAAAATAAAATGAAAACCGTTTTATCTACAAAAAAACTTTCTGAAAAGAATAAAATTGTACTTGAGAATTCAGGTTTTCTGATTATTGAAAGGAATTTTATCAAGGTAAAACCTATTCGTTTTCAACTGGAAACATGTAACAATATTATGTTATTTACCAGTAAGAATGCCGTAAAAAGCGTATTGCAAAATAAAAAAGCACGTACAGCTATACTAGAGAAAGAATGTTTGTGTGTAGGTAAGAAGACAAAAAAATTTTTAAAGAAAAAAGGGTTTAAAGTTTCAGATCAAGCCGGAAATGCTAAAGAGCTCGGAAAGTTAATTCTTAAAAAATACAGCGATCAAAGTTTTACGTTTTTTTGTGGTTCCTTACGGCGAAAAGAATTACCGGAAATACTAACGGAGAACGGAATAAGCTTTAATGAAATTAAGGTTTATGAAACAGCACTAAAACCCTATAAAATAAACATAAAAACAGATGCTATTCTGTTCTTCAGTCCGTCAGCAGTTGAAAGCTTCTTAAAAGAAAATATACTGGATGACCAGATGTGCTTCTGTATCGGGAGAACAACAGCAAAAGCGTTGGAAAACCGAACGCAAAATATTGAAATAGCTAATCAACCTACAGTCGAAAACGTAATGGAGGCTGTAATTAAATATTATAATTAAAACCGTGCTGTATGCTATACACTACAGCTTTATATCCTAAAAGATGATAAAAAACGATTTATTCTTAAAAGCCTTAAATAACGAATCCGTAGAACGCCCGCCGGTTTGGATGATGCGTCAGGCAGGAAGATATTTACCCGAATTTAGAGCATTACGTGAAAAGTATGATTTCTTTACGCGTTGTAAAACCCCTGAGTTAGCGTCAGAAATTACGGTGCAACCAATTCGTATTGTAAAGCCCGATGCAGCTATTTTATTCTCTGATATTTTAGTGGTTCCGCAAGCTATGGGAATTGATGTAGAATTAGAAGACGGGATCGGACCGATCATTCCGAATCCGATTCGTTCGATGAAAGATGTAGAACAGGTTCGTATTCCGGATATCAATGAAAGTTTGGGCTATGTAATGGATGCTATTGACATGACAAAAGAAATGTTGAACAACGAAGTTCCATTGATCGGTTTTGCAGGTTCTCCATGGACTATCTTTTGCTATGCAGTTGAAGGAAAAGGCTCAAAAAGTTATGATAAAGCAAAAGGATTTTGCTTTTCAGAGCCGGTTGCAGCACATCTATTATTGCAAAAAATTACCGATACCACTATTGCTTACTTAAAAGAAAAAGTCAAACACGGGGTTAATGCCGTTCAGATCTTTGATTCTTGGGGTGGAATGTTGTCGCCAACTGATTATCAGGAATTTTCGTGGTATTACATTAACCAAATTGTTGAAGCTTTAGCTTCGGAAACCAAAGTGATCGTTTTCGGAAAAGGTTGTTGGTTTGCCTTAAATGAAATGGCAAGATCAAAAGCATCTGCTTTAGGAGTAGACTGGACGTGTTCGCCTAAAAACGCCCGTTATTTAACAGGTGGAAACATTACATTACAAGGTAATTTTGATCCAAGTCGTTTGTTGTCGCCAATTCCGACGATTAAGAAAATGGTTCACGAAATGATTGACGAATTCGGAAAAGACAATTACATCGTAAACTTAGGTCATGGTATTTTACCAAACATTCCTGTGGATCACGCGAAAGCATTTATTGAAGCGGTGAAGGAGTATAATAAATAGTTAACAGTTTTAAGTTTACAGATATGATTGATTATAGGAAATATATTGTTTGGCAAAAATCACATCAATTGGTTTTAGATGTTTACACTATAACTTCAAATTTTCCTAAAACTGAACAGTTTAATCTGATTTCACAAATCAATCGTGCTGTTGTTTCCATACCTACTAATATTGCAGAGGGTTGTGGGAGAGAAACACAAAAAGAGCTTATTCGATTTTTGTATATTTCATCTGGTTCAGCTCATGAATTAGAGTATTTACTATTTCTCTCTGCTGAATTGAACTATTTAGAACTTGAAATTTCAAAGAAAATACTTTCAAATATAGATGAAATTAAAAGAATGTTAGCTTCATTAATTAGTAAAATTTCATCAACACTATGACTGTTAACAGTAAACTTAAAACTGTAAACTAAAAAATGAAAGACCAATTTTACGCCTACATACAACAATTACAAGATCAGATCTGTAAAGGTTTAGAAGATAGTGATGGCAAAGCCAAATTTCAGGAAGACCTTTGGGAACGACCGGAAGGCGGCGGCGGAAGAACGCGTGTTATTGAAAACGGAAACGTTTTTGAAAAAGGCGGTGTGAACATCTCAGCCGTTCACGGAAAATTACCCGATACCATGCAAAAAATGTTCGGTGTGGGTGAAGCTGATTTTTTTGCTTGCGGATTGAGTTTGGTTATCCATCCTAAAAGCCCGATGGTGCCAACCGTTCATGCGAATTGGCGTTACTTTGAGATGTACAATGAAGAAGGAGAGATCATCAACCAATGGTTCGGTGGCGGACAAGATTTAACGCCGTATTATTTGTTTGAAGAAGATGCGAAGCATTTTCACCAAACGTGTAAAACAGCCTGTGACAAACACAATCCTGAATTTTACCCTTTGTATAAAAAGAAGTGTGATGAATATTTCTGGAATGCGCATAGAAATGAAGCACGCGGCATAGGTGGATTATTCTTTGACTATTTAAAAGACACGAGCAATAGCGAATTGGCGAAGCAAACCGATACAAAAATGTCTATGGAAGACTGGTACAATTTCGTAACCGAAGTCGGAAATAGCTTCTTGGACGCATACCTGCCAATAGTAGAACGAAGAAAAGAGTTGCCGTATACAGAAGCCAACAAAACCTGGCAGGAAATTCGTCGCGGACGCTATGTAGAATTCAACTTGGTATACGACAAAGGAACTCTATTCGGTTTAAAAACTAACGGAAGGATTGAAAGTATATTGATGAGTTTACCGCCACATGTTCAGTGGGTGTACAACTATCATCCGGAAGTCGGAAGCGAAGAAGAAAAGTTAATAAAAGTATTAGCCAGTCCGATAGATTGGGTATAAAAAAAGAGCAGTTTTTAAACTGCTCTTTTTGTTTTTAAAAGTTTTTTTTCTTATTTCAGATAGTCTATTAAATCTAAAGTCTGAATAATGATATTTTGATCTTGAGAAGTAAAGTTAAGTTCAGCTTCCAATTTCATTTTGTTGTGCTTTATTTTTTTAGAAGCACTAACCTGAAAGTTTTTAACCTGATCACTTATTTTTAAAATAGTAGCAGTGTCTTTTCCGAAATCTTCATTCATTAAATAACGTTTTACAAAACGATTGATGTCAAAATTTCCGAAACAGTAATTAGAAGATACATTCTTTTTAACCTTTTTAGCAAAAGCAGATGGAGCATTATCTCCTAGATACTCAAGTCCATTTGTAAAAACAAGCACTGCACCGTCTCTGAGTATGGCTACTTCTCCTAACTCTTTGTCTGTAAAAGTATAGTGTCCGTTTTCAGGAGTTAAAGCGTGTTTGCGAACCCCCAAATTGATAAGTTTTTCGCTCATAGTAGGATGGGAAGATGTTATGATCATAGAAAAAACAGGTTTGTTTTTAGTGATTGTTTTTTCTACTTCTGTTTCCTGGTAATCCTCATCATATTCAATACTGGTGTAGCTGTATTCATATTGTTCCATATCGTGGAAAAACAAAGTAAAGTCACCGTCAAATAAAGTTGCCGTTGCTTCCTCATCGATCAATGTAGTGATCAGGTCCATCATGATATCAACGTCTTGTTTTTCAACTGGTAAGCTTGATAACATTTGTTCTGCTATTTTCGGGTAATTTTTCAAAGCCTCAGCAGTATTGATATGGTAGCTTAAATATGCTAAAGGTTCGTTTTTCGGAAAATGATTAAAAGCTTTTTTATTTGGTTTTCTGCGCACTATTTTTGACATGATTTTAGCTAAAGCTTCTGTGTATTCAACAGTTTGTTCCATTCTAGCTTTCCCGTTTTCAAAGTATAAATCGGCTCCCATTCCTTTAATAGCATAGTCTGAAGGCACATTAGCTTTAGGAGTGAATGTAGAGAAAAGGGAGTAAAGACTGCTCACTTGACTGTAAACCGATTGGTAATCGATCCATGAAGAGATATCTGCTTTAGCATTGACTTTAGCAGAAGTAGGAGCAACAAAGCTTTTCTCAAACATTTGAGCAACCAAGGCTTCTTGTTTGGCTATTTTTTCTTCCTGAGTTTGCTCTCCTTCTTTTCTGTAATCTTGATAAAAATCATCATCGTATTCATCATCTTCAACAACAACTTCTTCCGATTCCCAGTCTTCATCATAAGGCTCAACTTCAGCTAAATTTCCAATCTCTTCTTCTGTTGGCGGCGGCGGTAATATTTCTCCTTCTCTGATTGTGGGTGTATCCTCATCATATTCTTCTATCTCAACTTCAACAACCTCTTCCTCCTCTTCATAGTAATCGTCATTATAATCATCATACTGATATGAATAAGGATTAGTGTTATAATTCGGAATATTCAATAACTCGAAAACAACCAGATTTTTTGAATCCCAAGCCATAGTGAAACCGGATCTAGATGTAACCATAGCATAAGTTGCATGTTTCTGGATAGAATCTCCTTTTTTTTGTGTTCTGTTTTGCAAAAACTGTTCAAACTTTTCAACCTGAGCTAAAGGGATCGTAACCTGATAATAAGGAATACTGTCCGTAAAATTACCATGAATACTGATCGCTCTTTCTTTATCTATAAAAGAAATAAAATCGTTTAATTTAATATTAGCGTTTTCTTTGTTGAATTCTTTAAAAGCTTTGTGAGTGAACAATTGATCAAGATCAACTTTTTTGTTCAATTGAGGCGTGTTGAATTGTACAAAATAATCGTAGTTTTCTTTTTTAACCTGACTAAAAGCGACGACAGGAAGGGCAACTAAAAAATAAAATAACTTTTTCATATAAAAAATTAAGGTGTAAAACGAATAGTATTGTTCATTAGATCATTGTTCTTTAACACATCCCAGATGTTGTGTTTTAAAAAAACAGTTCTCTTGGTTTTGGATAATTTAGAGTCAGGATTTTGAACAGAAGCAACATTTTCATCGAATGTATAAACAGCTACAATATTAGCTTTTAACAGGTCTTCTTTCTTATCTTCTTTTTCTATCAGGTTTTCGGGAATAGGATAAGAAGCAATACGTTCAAAAATTCCTTGCTTATTTTTAAAATGAATGAATCCTTTATGATTTTGATTGATGGAATTTAAAACAGCATTTAACGATTCAACAGAGGCGTATGAAAAACGGATCTTGAAAATGTAATTGCTGAAGTCATAAGACGTTGTCACTTTTGAGATTCCTTTTATTTTGGAAGCTTTTGCTCTGAATTGGGTCAGTTTTTCTTTGATCTCTTCTTCGCTGGGAATACTTACACCATCCACTTCTTTTAAAAAAATAGCCGATTTGGTTCTCAACCATGAATCAGAAAAATCAACAACTAAGCTATATTCACCGCTTTGGTCACTATTGTGTTTGATCTTTTCCGTGATTTGGAAACAACCCGTTAACAGCAAACACAAGCAAAGAGTGATCATTTTTTTCATGCTGCAAAAATAAGAGTATTTTTCAGAGATTTCTAACACTTTTAAGGAAAGATAAAGCTTCTAATTCCAGATCACGGCTTTTTTGGTGGTCTCCTTAAAGGTATTACTAATATGAAACATCCGGGCTTTGAGTAATAATCGTCTGCCTTTTAAGTGACGGGTAAAATAAAATCGGGATTCACCTACTTTTTCTTGCCAGTGCTTTTCAAAAAGCTGACAGTTTTTCTTTTTGTCGCCAAAAATGTCCGGTACGGAATAATAATTCTCGATCTCAAAATTTTTTCGGAACCAATTGGTCTTTACAATTAAATAACGCGGGTTTTGTATCGGTTCTAAAATTTGCTCTAATGCTTTTATGAATAAACCGCTTTCAAAATCAGAAACCCCTTTAATAGAAACAATAACGTCTCCTTTAGGATTAACGGACGAATTCAGAACAATAGTTTTTTCGGGAGTATTGATAAAGCCAGTTTCACACATGGAGGCTAAAAGAGCCTGACTGATCTTCAGGATGTCTTTGTGTAAAAAACCAAATTGGATATAAGCTTTAACGGCTTTATACGATTTAATGCCAAAGGTTAGTCCAAGAGCTGTTAAAAGAGAGTAAACAAAGGTAAGAATACCTTTGGTGAGTAAAATGTTCAGGTTCTTTAATAAGAATTGAGGCAAAAATAAAGAAAGAGAAACTGTTAGCTCTACGACCGAATACTTGACAACATCTTTAAATTTTTGCTCTTTTTCCTTTTGAAAGGGTTTATCTCCCGGATAATATTGTTTTATTTCTCTCGATAAAGAAGAACCTAGCCGAATAGCGTTGTTCCATCTCTCTTTCATTTGATCTCTCTGACCGGATTGTAATAAGGTATTGCGATTAAATTCCTCTAGGTTGAAAGCATTGTATTCAAAAGGGAGGTTTAAACGATCTATTCCGCTTTCAATGTAAACTTTCTCATCGTTTGAAATGCCTACATAAGAATCAAAACGACGTTTTAAGGTTTCAATATCTTTTCCGCCTTTACTATCAGTAGGGTCTAAACATACTAAATGCCAGATATTCCCGGTTTTATCAGGATTGTCTTTTGATGTTCGTATAGCCCTGCCTCTCATTTGATTGGAAGAAACAAAAGAGCCCACAAAGGAAGCTAAGATCAGAGTATTTATAGAAGGAGCATCCCAACCTTCTCCTAAAAGTGATTTTGTGCCGATCAGTATGGTAATCTTACCTTCTTCGAAGAGTTGCGTAATTGTTCGGACAATCTTATCAGAGGTATTTCCGGCATTGAGAACAATGTACTCTTCATCCGTTTTTAAAGTAGAAAAACTAATGTTTTCGCTAAGTGAATTTTGTAACGATTTATGAATGATAACATTGCTTCCGGAAAGTACCGCAATTTTGTTTTTGGGCAATTCACCTTTTAAACGATAAAAAATAGGAATAACACCTAAGCGGTTAATGCTATGGATTTCAGCTTCAGGAACATCAAGGAATTCTTTTTTGATATAATCCGTTAATACAACAGCTCGTAAATCAGATTTTAAAGTGGCATTTTCGCTTTTCAGGATACTAATTATACTTTCTAATTTACTGATGCTGTTAGCTAACGAACGATAAAGTGTCTTGGTTCCGACAAAATCAACAGTGTTATTTTCAAAAGCATGGATTTTTCGTATTTCCTGTTCCGTTTTCTCCAATAAAGATTCATAGGCTTCCAGATTTTTTCTGTCATTGATTAATAGGTTCTGCAATAAAATCTGAGCCCATGGCAAATCAAAAGCGGGAATCTCTATTTTTTCTGCCTTCTTAAATCCTAATAGGAGAAAATAGTTTTTAGAAAGCTTTGTTCCGCAATGGTTCAGGAAAATTAAAAGAGAGGAAAGGTATTCCGGATTGGCATAAATAGCAGTAAGGTTTTTATCCGTTTCCTTTAAGAAACGATGCTCGTTTACAAAATTAATGAAAGCTTCATTTGTACTCATAGCATCAAAAAAAGAGGCGATTTTCATTCTGTAATCAAGAATAAAATCGATTTCCTTTTGCTCGGGTTCAGAAAAGTAAACATAATCCTGATGCGGGCATAAGTCGCCTTCCTTAACCAAGTCGGGAACCACAATTTCATCATCAATTTCACCGCATAGTTTAAAATATTTATGAACTTCCAGTGCTTCGCTATCATAAGGAGGAGTTGCTGTTAAAGCTACAATGGTCTGCTGATGTTTTTCCTTCAGTTCGTATAAACATTTCCACCATTCGCTTTTGAGATGGTGACACTCATCCAAGATCAAAACTTCAATATTGTTTTCCTGAAAGAAGTTAAAATACTCTTCTTTAGAAGCGCACTTCTTATAAAAAGAATGAAGCGATTGATAGGTTGAAAAAGTAACATTTGAAGGGTTAGCAATATCAAAGGAAAATGCTTCAAAATAACACCCGTTCATAAAAAAAGTCTGTAGCCGATCCTGCCATTGATTCCGTATGGTTAAAGTAGGACAAAGTACTAAGGCTCTTTTATTGACCCTTCGCATTAGTTCAATTCCTAAAATTGTTTTTCCGGAACCCGGAGGCGCAATTACATGTAAGTGATTATCTTGTATATGAGATTGAAAATCGGCTAAAAACTGCTCTTGGTAGCTTCTCCAATTATAACAAAACTTTAGTTCTTTGAAAGGCATTTTACCTTATATATTTTTTAACTTTGTTCTCCAAATATAAGAATTATGTTCCCAATACACAGAGGCAGAAGATTAAGAGTAAACGAAAGCATTCGCAGTTTAGTTCGCGAAACTACTTTAAGTCCGGATGATTTTATGTTTCCCATGTTTATTGCCGAAGGCGAAAATGTAAAAGTAGAAATTCCGTCAATGCCCGGAATTTACAGAAGATCTATTGATCTGACAGTTGAAGAAGTTAAAGAATTATTTGCTCTGGGAATCAGAGCCGTTAATATTTATGTAAAGGTCAGTGAAGACTTAAAAGACAATACCGGAAAAGAAGCATGGAATCCAAATGGGTTAATGCAAAATACAATCAGAGCAATTAAAGCAGCTTGTCCGGAAATGATCGTAATGCCGGATGTGGCTTTAGATCCGTATTCCATTTATGGTCACGACGGGATCATTAAAGATGGCGATATTGCGAATGATGAAACAGTTGAAGCTTTAGTTAAAATGGCTGTTTCACACGCACAGGCCGGAGCCGATTTTGTAGCACCTAGTGATATGATGGACGGTCGTGTATTGCGGTTACGTGAAGGATTAGATGCAGCCGGTTTTCAGAATGTCGGAATTATGAGTTATTCGGCAAAATATGCTTCAGCCTTTTACGGTCCGTTTCGTGATGCATTAGATAGCGCTCCGAAAGAAGCAACAGTAAAAGTTCCGAAAGACAAGAAAACCTATCAAATGGATTATGCTAACCGTATTGAAGCTATTAAAGAAGCCCTTTGGGATGTAGAAGAAGGCGCTGATATGGTTATGGTAAAACCGGGGATGGCATATTTAGATATAGTTAGAGAAGTAAAAAATGCAGTGAATGTTCCAGTAACAGTATATCATGTTTCCGGAGAATATGCTATGATTAAAGCAGCAGCAGAAAAGGGCTGGCTGGATCATGATACAATCATGATGGAACAGCTAATGTGTATTAAAAGAGCCGGAGCCAGTTTAATTTCAACCTATTTTGCCAAAGAAGCGGCTATTTTGCTGAATTCAAAATAAATTGCTCAAACCAAAACTTTAACAAAATATACATTTTTTCTGTATCCAATTTAACAAATATAGCACCTATATTTGTTACGGTTAATAGCAGTAATTTTATTTCTTATCAAGAACATCTAGTCCCGAAATCCTTTCGGGACTTTTTGTTTTTGTGGATTTTTTGTGTCTCATGAGGATAAAATATGAAATTTTAACAAAATATACATTTTTCCTATATCCGAGTTATAAGAACAATGCTATACATTTGATCCCGATTCCCCTATCAACATTTTGTTCTTTTCCTGTACAGTAAAAAAGTACAGTGTAGAGGTATTAATTGTCCCAAACGGATCATAAACCCTTTTCAGCCGTCATAGTGAGAAATAAAAAGGTATAATGTTTATTAAATGAAATTAAAACGAAAGAAAAGACTGCTCTTAAGTTTATCGGGACTCTTAGTGCTGCTGTTGACCAACTGTGAGAAAGACTATGAGGAAAGTACAACAAACTACAATCTGACAACCTCCCGTTTTGACATTCGGGTTCTGGATAGTGAACAGATCCTGTCCAATGCTAAGGTTATGGACGAATTACAAAAGATTGCAGGGCAAACCAAAGCACAAGCCACCGGAACGGGAACACCGATAGGTACTTCCCGAATCCTTTACAATTCAACCTACGGCTTTTCCGTAAACACCGCTTATGTGAAATACGTGGAAGATACCACAACGGGGAAACATTCCTATAACTTTCCGCTTACGCGGGATAGTTTGGTCACTTCCCATTTGGAAAATCTCTTGCTATCGTCGCGTTCCGACGGGAGTTACGATGCGTATATCGTAGAATATGGTTTTTCAAAGGACGAATACAATGCTGTGTCTCAAACAACGCTGAACAACACAACGACTCGTTATTATCCGATAGATTTTGACACTTCGGTCTTCAACAGCGGCGAGTTAAACAAAATGGTGCTGGAATACAGTTGTGTAGAAATATGGTCATTGGAAGTCGTACCGGCGCATCAGGGTGACAACACAGGTGGGGAACTCTACACGGAAGAATGGGTATTGGTCTCCAACGAGTGTACCTGGAATTACTACGATGACGGAACAGATGGCAGCAGCGGAAGCACCACGACCACAACCGGAGTAGAGACCTCGGGCGGTGTAGGCGGTAGTGGCAGCGGAGGCAGTACCGGAGGTACAACAGGAGATAATTCTGATACCGGAGATAGCTGCAAAGGTTGTAGTGATGGCGCAATAATTTCTATTCCGGCAGTTGAATCTGCTGTAGAACTAATCACACCTTGTAAAAAAATTTTAGATCAGTTGAATAACTCTGATTTTAAAGAGAAAGAACATATTGTTAATAGTAGTTCTGCTTTTAATGCCGATCATGAGATAGGTTTTTCCCAAAATTCAGATAATAGCTTCAATGAACTTACAGCAGACGGGGGCATGCTTTAGATATTCCGATAAATAGTAATATGATTGGCTATATTCATTCTCATATAAATCGCTATGAGGTACCTGATAGTAATGGTGATGGAATCCCGGAGGAAGTAAAACCTATAAAAATGCCATCTCCGGGTGATGTGATTAAATTTCTTATCTTACTTCAAAATGCTGATAACAATGGAATACCTTTGTCAGATGTTTATGGAAGTATGTATTCAGCAGTAAATGATTATACATTAAAATTTACAGGAGACATTCAGGATGTTCTGGCAAATATTAATAATCTAAGAACTTTAAAGAATAATAAAACATTGGATAAAAAATACATGGAATATTTTAAGAAATATAAACTTAACAGAGAAAAAGCCTTTTTAAAATTTCTAAAAAATGAGATAGGGATTGAGGGTATAAGGCTTTTTAAAATAAACGGTAAAACGGTTAAGGAAAAGTTTTTAAATGAAAATGGAGGAGTATCTTCTCAAGACTGTTAGTAAATTAAATAATTTTTAAAATTGAAATAATGATTAAAAAGATAATATTAATATTCATTTTAATAATCAACTTATTGGGTTGTAAAGCACAAATCATATCATCTTCGCAAAATATAATACCTATAGAAGATTATATAACATATCCTTACGATGTTCCTGAAGGATATTATATAAAAGATGTAAATAATTTATTTGATAAATATATTGGTACATGGACTGGAATTTATGATGGTAAAAATTATGAATTTGTTGTTACGAAATATACATCTTCTTTTTTAGAAATTGCAATGGATGAATTAATAATCCGTTACAAAATAACAGATGCTTCTACCGGAAATGTGATTATAGATACTACTCCTCTTTTAGATGATTCACCAATGATGATAACAGGAAGCTATCTGGATGAAAATGGTGAAACCTATCATTTAGAGTATATGGGAGAAGATTTCATATGTGGTCAGAACGGTTATGTACTAATAGCTGTTGTGAATAACAATACTCAGATGAATTTAGCATATGCTGTTAAAGGAGAGAAAACGACTGATTGTTTAACCGGGACAGCAGAACAGGTGTTGCCTCCTTTTATCACTTTGACGAAACAATGATGCCACTTTATAATGTGAAATGGATTCGGTTTATGAATTTATGTTCTTTTATAAAACTTTAACAAAATATACATTTTTTCTGTATCCGAGATAGGTTCAGGCTGTCGTATATTTGTGATGGTTAATAGCAGTAATTTTATTTCTTATCAAGAACATTTAGTCCCGAAATCCTTTCGGGACTTTTTGTTTTTAAAATGTAATGTATCGTATTTTATTGTAAAAATTCTGCTTCAGCTAAATAAATGGGTTATTTCTGAACAAAGCAGGATCAAAAAATAAGACTGTAAAACTAAATCATAAACTGAAAAGTAAAGTTGTACTTTTCACGCAAATATTTACAACTAATATATTTGCCTTTTGAGATAGAGTTTTCTTTAAAAGTAAGGGAATCTAAATTTAATTCTAAGGCTTTTTGGGGATAATAATCTTTTCGTTTGGGATGTTTCGGATAAGCTACATTTAAGGTTTTGTTCCAGAGTTTATTATTGATAATATGAAAAATAAAGTTAATACAATCTTGTCGGTGAATTAAATTAACCGGAGCTTCCGGATTATCAATGTTACTTTTTCCTGCAATGTGATAAATAGGATGTCTATCTTCACTTATTAATCCTCCGAATCGTATAATGGTAGATTGAAAGTGTGTGTTATAACGCAATCGATTCTCTGCTTCTAAGAGTTGCTTACCTCTTTCGTTATTTGGGTGAGGAGCTGTGTCTTCATAGATGGTTTGCATAGGAAAGCTGTCCGGAAATACGGCAGTTGAACTTACGAAAATAATATGTTCAATCGTTGATCTTTCAATTATCGGGAGGCAGTTTTCTATTTTTTTTACTAAACTTTCAGGGGAATCTGCTTTAAATCGGGGAGGAAAGTTGATGATTAGAATCTGACTACCGTCTAAAAAATGGTCAAAATTTCCAAAAACTTCGTTCTCTTTCAATTCTACTAAGTACGGAATAATGTTTTTGCCTTTTAAAAGGTCATGATTAGCGACAGAAGTTGTGGAGCCCTTAACAAGGTAATCCTGCTCCAGAAATTGTTCAGCTAACGGTAAACCAAGCCAACCGCAGCCTAATATAGAAACTTGTTTTTGCAATTTTGCCATTACGAATCTTTTTTTACTAAAACATATTGGTCATTTTCAATAGTCATATACCCCTGATCATACAAAAAATAATAGGTATTCCCGTTTTTGGTGTGATAAATGGAAGTCATGAATTCAAAATCAAACCCCTTACTTAATAATTTGGTCCGACTGATTTTTGTTTTTCCATCAGGATTCAACTCATTTAAGATACGATAATTTTTGCGCAATTTATTATTAATATTCCGCATTAGATTATTATGATCTTTATTCATTTTATTATTGTAGGCATTACGACAGCTATCACTGCAAAATTTTTTATCTTCACGGCCTACAATTTTTTCTCCGCATTCTAAACAAGTCTTACTCATGATTTTTCCCTTTTATAGTTAAAGAGCATTTCTTCGCCCGATTTCTCAAAAACAACATAAATGTTTATTTCGTTATCGGATACTTTTTCAAAGGTAAAGCGGTCAAAATAAACGCGGTTTTCATCCTGTTTCACTAAACGGAATGTTTGTTTTTCATCTGCTTTTTCCCAGCCTTTCAGGTCAGGGCCGAAATGTTTGAGCTCTAAAAAAAGCGTATTGTCTGCTTCAATAATATGTCCTAACTCATAAAAGATCACCTTGTCATTTTCGAGAAACTTAAAGCAAAATAGCATTGTATTACCACTTGGTTGATCCCAAAATTCTTCGCAGGTTCCTCCCATGGCTTCACCCCGCCAGGTTCCGGAAATCCATTTTACATCCTGTAAAGTAGCTTTAGGGGAACCTTTTTCATCATTATAGGTTAGGGTGTTTTGCCCTATGGCTTTACCCGATAAACTTAATAGTAATAAGATGGAAAATAAATGCTTAAGCATAGGAAAAAGTTTAAATTATTTTAATTTTTTTAGTTTGTATAGATCATGTCTTCGATCCTTGAGTGTCTGAACACTCCCGTGTTCATGTAATTCTTTCAGAACATCGATGTCAACATCAACGATCAGAGTCATTTCTGTATTCGGAGTAGCTTCGGCTTTTACACCATTGCTTGGAAAAGCAAAATCTGAAGGGGTAAAGACAGCTGCTTGTGCATATTGGATATCCATATTATTTACTTTAGGCAAGTTGCCTACACATCCGGCTATGGCAACATAACATTCATTTTCAATAGCTCTGGCCTGTGCACAATGACGTACACGTGTATAACCGTTTTGTGTGTCGGTCAGAAAAGGAACAAATAAAATATTCATTCCCTGATCAGCCATTAATCGAGATAATTCCGGGAACTCAACATCATAGCAGATAACGATTCCTATCTTTCCGCAATCGGTATCAAATGTCTGAATGGTATTGCCTCCGGTTATTCCCCAATGGAAAATTTCATTTGGGGTAATGTGTATCTTGCGATACATATCGAATGTTCCGTCCCTACGACAAAGGAATCCTGCATTATACACATGGTTTTCTTCAACAAAAGGCATACTTCCGGTAATGATGTTGATATTGTATGATATGGCAAATTCTTGCATTCTCTTGCGAACGAGTTCTGTATATTTTGCCAATTCTTTAATGGCTTCTGCTTCAGACAGGTGATTGTAATCTGCCATGAGCGGAGCAGTGAAGAGTTCCGGAAACATAGCAAAATCACTGCCATAACCTGAAACAGCATCGATAAAAAATTCTACTTGTTCAAATAAGGCTTCCAGATTTGCTAAAGGACGCATTTGCCATTGGATCAAACCTAATCGAATGACACTTTTTTCAACATTGATGAGTTTTTTGTTTTCTTCGTAGTAAATGTTATTCCAGTCAAGTAAAACCGCATATTCTTGCGATCGTTTGTCGCCTTCTAAATAATTCCGCATCACACGTACCGGCTGAAAGTCATTGCTTAATTGAAAAGTCAGAACAGGGTCATATATCTCTTTTCGGTTAACTTTATCAATATATTCTTTAGGAGACATTTCGTTTGCAAATTGACTATAATGTGGAATTCTACCGGAGAAGACAATGGCTTTTAAATTCAGTTGTTCACACAATTCTTTCCGGGCATCATACAGACGTCTTCCTAAGCGTAGTCCGCGATATTTAGGGTGTACAAATACGTCGATACCATATAAGATGTCTCCTTCTTCTGTATGTGTAGTGAACTTGTAATTGCCGGTTACTTCTTTGTAGTTGTGAGTTTTATAAGCTAGTTTTTCAGGAACAATAATTGAAAGAGCAGAACCTACAACGACGTCATCTGCTAAAATTACTAATTGCCCTTCCGGAAAAATATCAAGTAATTTTTTGATGTCGCTCTCAGCCCAGTAGGAATTTTCCATGTCAGGATAGGCTTCTATCATGGAATTTCGCAATTGTTTATAGTCTTCGATCTGTAAGTTTCTTAATTCTACTTTTTTTATTTCTTGGCGCATAAAGTGTTGGTTTTAAGTAAAGATAATAAAAATATTTTCCGTTTACAAACGGTTACAATTATTTACAACCGAAATTAAGTGGATAAATACCGAATAAATTTTGCGACTCATTTCATCTTTGCCTCGTCAAACAGTGTAATTGTTGACAGTAAATTATTTTTTAACATTTTAATTTTTATACGCCATGAAAAACAGAGTTCAATTAATCGGACATGTAGGTCAAGAACCGGAAATCAAAAATTTAGAATCAGGAAAGTTCGCCAGCTTTTCAATTGCCACAAATGAAAGCTATACTAATTCTAAAGGAGAAAAAGTACAACAAACGGAATGGCATAGAGTTGTTGCTTGGGGAAAAACAGCACAAATTATCGAACAGTATGTAACCAAAGGAAAAGAGTTAGCCGTTGAAGGCAGATTGTCACATAGAAACTATGAGGATAAAGAAGGCGTTAAACATTATGTAACGGAAGTGGTTATTAATGAGGTTATGTTTCTGGGTAAATAATTTAAAAGATAAGGATATGAAAAATTCAGTTCAATTAATCGGTTATGTAGGTCAGGAACCGGAAATAAAGATTTTAGAGGAAGGGAAAAAATTAGCGAATATTTCTATGGCAACCAATGAAGTATATTTCAGGGAAAATGGTGACAAAGTAGAAAAAACAGAATGGCACAGAGTTGTTGCTTGGGGAAAAATTGCAGAGATCATTGAGAAATATGTAGTAAAAGGAAAGAAGATTGCCGTTGGGGGTAAATTAACGCATAGGAGTTATGAAGATAAAGAGGGAAATACCTGTTACGTTTCAGAAATTCTAGCAATAGAGATTACCTTTTTAGGAAATTAAAAAAAGCGGTCAATTGACCGCTTTTTTTAATTTTTACTTTCTAGTATTTTGTTTTCCAAAGGTGACTTGATGGTTACTACTTCTTTAGCATTTTCGTTAGGGATTGTCATGGACAGAACATAATGTTTAATCTTCCATTCCCCTTTTTCGCGAATCAGAATACCACTTCCCCGACAAAGTTTCATCTGGGTATCCAAGAGTTCGTCGAACCAAACTGTTTTTTTATCGGACGACAAATAAATATGTCTTTCAAGAGCTATGAAATTCCATGCTTTTCCCCTGTCAAAATAAGGTTTGGCAAACGCCATGAATTCTTTTTTGGTCCAATTTTCAGTAGCATCAGTACCAATGTAAATAGATTCGTCAGACAATAGGTGAAAGTAGGCATCAAAATCTGCCCTGCCGGCAGCAGCATGCCAGTTATCTAAAATTTGGTTGATCTCTTTTTTTATCTTTTCATCATCTGAAATGTTCTTTTGGAAAGAAAACAAACTACAGATAATTAAAAAGAAAATACCTTTTTTAAACATATATTAAAGCTTTTCATCGTGTTGCGATAAATCTAAGCCAATGCGCTCAGCTTCATCAGATACGCGTAAAGGTATAAATAAATTAGTTACTTTATATAAAAGTAAAGCTCCGAAAAAGGTGAAAGCAGATACAAGGATCAATGCTAGCATGTGATGACCGAAAACTGACCACCCACCATGTAATAGACTGGCATTTTCACCTTCTGCAAAAATAGCAGTAAGAATCATTCCCATGATACCACCAACACCGTGACAGGCGAAAACATCCAATGTATCATCAAAAGCTTTTAATTTTTTCCAGTTAACCATCAGGTTAGAAACAATAGCTGCGGCAAATCCGAAGAAGATACTTTTAGGAATCGAAACAAATCCGGCTGCAGGTGTTATTACAACTAAACCGACAACGGCTCCGATGCAGGCATTCATTGCAGAAACTTTTCTTCCGTTGATTCGGTCAAAGAATATCCAGGTTACCATAGCAGAAGCAGATGCAATAGTTGTTGTAGCAAAAGCCATAGCGGCTGTTCCGTTTGAAGCTAAAGCAGATCCGGCATTAAAACCGAACCAACCGAACCATAGCATACCTGTTCCCAATAGCACAAAAGGAATATTGGTTGGAATGTGTTCACTGTTCTTTCTTTTTCCTAAAACCAAAACACCTGCTAAAGCAGCAAAACCGGCACTCATGTGAACAACGGTTCCACCGGCAAAATCTTTAACCCCGAAGAAACTTCCTAATAGCCCGTTCGGATGCCAAACCATGTGGCAAAGCGGTGCATATATAAAAACAATGAATAAGCAGATAAATAATAAATAGGAAATAAACCGAACTCTTTCTGCAAAAGATCCGGTTATGATGGCCGGAGTAATTACGGCAAATTTCATCTGAAATAAGGCAAACAGTACAAAAGGGATTGTACTGGCTAATGCATTATGAGGTAACGAAGAGACATTGTTGAAGAAGAGAAAATCTAATGGATTGCCGATTAATCCATAAGTTGTTCCTCCGATTTCAAAACCGATAGGAGAGCCAAAAGACAAACTAAAACCGACAATTACCCATAGTAAACTTACAACACCCAAAGAAATAAAACTTTGGAGCATAGTGGAAATGACATTTTTTTTACCGACCATCCCCCGTAAAAGAACGAAAGTCCGGGAGTCATCAACAAGACAAAAGACGAAGAGGTTAATAGCCAAGCAACATCAGAAGTGTTAATGTTGTCTTCTGAAAGAAACTGATCTTTTAAATCATTTGAACCAGTCCAAAATAAACTGGTAATAGCAATAAGGGTAATCAAAGCAAAAGAAATAACCCATCTTTTCTCTATTTTCATAATTCAGTAGTTTTAACAAAACTAAAAAATATTTTGAAACACCCCTGTAAAAAATAGGGGTATTAACGCTTAAAAACAAAAAAGAGAATATTTGTTGTGTTTTTTTAAGGGTTATCCAAATAATTCGCTTACGACATCTTCTATTTTGGAAACCAATACAATTTTTATTTTACTGCTTTTTAGTGAAATTTTATTGTGTTTAGAGACTAAAATCGTCGTGAAACCTAATTTTTCAGCTTCCTGAATTCGTTGGTCAATTCTATTCACAGGACGAATTTCTCCGGAGAGTCCAACTTCTCCTGCAAAACAGAATCCTTCCTCTATAGCAATATCTTCATTGGAGGATAAAATAGCCGCTACAACAGCCAGGTCGATAGCGGTGTCGTCAACAGAAATCCCACCGGTTACATTTAAGAAAACATCTTTCGTTCCTAACCGGAAACCGGCGCGTTTTTCCAAAACAGCTAAAATCATATTCAGGCGTTTGGCATTATATCCGGTTGCACTGCGTTGAGGTGTTCCGTAGACAGCAGAACTTACCAAAGCCTGAATTTCAATCATTAACGGGCGCATACCTTCTAAAGTGCAGGCAATTGCCGTACCCGAAAGAGCTTCTTCTTTGTGAGAAATTAAAATTTCAGAGGGGTTTTCAACTTCCCGTAAACCGTTGCCTAACATTTCGTAAATACCTAATTCAGCAGTAGAACCGAAACGGTTTTTTAGGGAACGTAAAATCCGGTAAACATGGTTTCGATCGCCTTCAAATTGTAAAACGGTATCAACCATGTGCTCTAAAATTTTAGGACCGGCAATAGTTCCGTCTTTAGTAATATGTCCGATTAGGATAACCGGTGTATTAGTTTCTTTGGCAAATTTTATTAATTCAGCAGTACATTCTCTGATCTGAGAAATGCTTCCGGCTGATGATTCAATGTAATCGGTTTGTAAAGTCTGAATGGAATCAATAATGACAATTTCCGGTTCTATTTCCTGAATTTGTCTGAAAATATTTTGTGTTTTGGTCTCTGTTAAAATATAGCAATTCTCGCTAGATGGTAAAATACGTTCAGCACGCATTTTAATTTGTTTCTGACTTTCTTCTCCGGAGACATAAAGAGTTCTGTAAGGAAGTTTTAGTGAGATCTGCAATAAAAGAGTACTCTTTCCGATTCCGGGTTCGCCCCCTAATAAAGTTAAGGAACCGGGAACTAAGCCACTGCCTAAAACCCGGTTTAACTCTTTGTCATTAGTGTTTAACCGGATTTCCTCAGTGGTGTCTATTTCTTTTATGAGAAGTGGTTTGCTGCTTTTTGTTTTTTCTTGTGAGGAAGCTGTTCGCCAAGTGGATTTATCTTCTTTTTGGATTACTTCTTCAACTATAGTGTTCCACTCTTTGCAAGTATAACATTGGCCTTGCCATTTAGAATAGGACGTGCCGCATTTCTGGCAAAAAAAAGCAGTTTTTATTTTACTCATGTTTATTCTTCTCCTTCTTTTTTCTCGCTGCCATCTTCCGTTGTACCTTCTTCCGGTAGTGGTTCTGCGTATTCTTCTACTTTAGAGTCGTCTTCTTTGTCTTTTAAGCTTTCAGCTCTGGATAACATAAAATCTTTAGTCAGTTCACGAATAGGTTCTCTTGAAAAGGCTCTTTTGTATTCTTTAACGGCTTTTTTGTATTCTCCCATTTTTTCATAATACAATGCTTGGTGGTAGATACTTAAAGTTGTCTTCGGATATTGCTTTTCAGCATATTTTGAAAGTTCCTGTAGTTCCGGATATGCTTTGTTTTTTATGATAGCCGCTTCAATTGCTTTAAAATCCGTTAGACGAGGCTGTATCTTTAAGCCTAGTTTTTCTTCTAAATTTTTGTATTTGTCAATTAAATATTGAGCATAACCTGAATCCAGTTTTAAGATCTTTTCCTGAAATTCTACCATTGAAATAGGTTGGTAGCCGTCAAATATGAAATAGAGTGCCTGCGGTATAGCCTGAGCTACTAAAGAATAGTGAGAAGCTCCTTTGATAATATCAGAACGGTATTTAAAACTTTTATCGGGTATTGCATTGATATTTTGGTCCAAAATAGCCGCGCGCTCCTGCAATTCTTTTAAATCACCTTCTCCGGAGGCTTGATAGTAGAAAATAGGTTTCGTGATAACAGCTAATCTGTCAGCTACTCTTTTTTCCATATCGGGTGCAAATTCGGGCGCTAAAGAGATATAACCGTTAAAAATGGGGTTGTCTTTATACAGATAGAAGTTTAAAAATCCGGCGGTTGTATCGTGACCAGCTATAATTCTGAAAGGTTGGGTTCTATACTTCCCTTCAACGTAAGGGAGTAATTCAAAGCCGATAAATTCGAAGAAATTGGCTCCCGTTCCTGAAGGAAGTCCGGCTTCGTCAAATTCGCTGTCCTGAAAGCGTTTGTCTCCGTTTTGGAAAACCGAAACAACGATCATTTCCGGCAGATCGTCCCAATAAGCACCATATTTTAAAATTCCGGTAAACGGACTGGCTAGATATTCTCCGTCCAATATGACTAAAACGGGGTATTTTTTATCTATATTTTGTTCGTAACCGGGAGGAAGAACGACATTAAATTCTCGGGCTTCACCTAGTTTTTTAGATTCGATGGTTTCGCGAAAAGTTTGCGAAAAGCCAATAGAAGTAATGGAAAACAATAATAATAAAAGTGCTGTTCTCATGGGGAGTTGTTTTTACAGAAATTAAAAGCAATATACTAATTAATTTCTTTTTTCGTAAAGGTTGATAAAATTAAAAAGGCAATTCCTCCGAGAAGAATTGTAATGATTAGTTGAGAGGTCCAGACAACCCAGCCGAATGCTTGTCCTGATTCTTCGGGAATGTTATATAGAAAAAGGATCTTAGCGATCAAAACAGGGAAAAAACCAAATCCACCGTTAGTAAATGCAATGGTTAAACTGCCGATTACAAATGCAACAATTACAGCATTGAAAGAGATCATTCTGGTTTCCTGCAGGGCAAATACAACAGAGTAGAACATTAAGATATAAGTAAACCAGATTAAAAAAGTCTGGAATAGAAACATCCATTTGCGAGGCATTTTAAAAACGCTTAACATGCCTTCCGTTAAACCGGATATCTTTGATTTAATGGTTAAAATGAATTTCCATTTTGAAAAGATAAGCAGGTAAATCCCGATAAATGCTGCTGTAAATCCTAAAACACCTAAAATAATTAATGGTTTCAGAGGAATGTTTTCTAACAGGAAAGCTTTTAAAGTGTGGAATTCAATTGAAACAGCAGTTAATATGAATAAGAGTAATACAATAAAGTCAATTATTCTTTCAGAAATAATGGTTCCGAAGCCTTTGTCAAAAGGGACATCTTTGTATTTGGTTAAAAGAGCAGCTCTTGAGATTTCTCCTGATCGGGGAATGGTTAAATTTAAAAAATAACCAATGCTTACAGCGGTTAGATTGAACTTAAAATCTGCCGGATAACCGACATATTCCAAAGTGTATTTCCAGCGATAAGCCCGCAAGGCATAGCCTAAAAAGGATAAAATTCCGGACAATAAGATGAAAGAGTAATCAGCTCCGTAGATGGAGTGTTTCATTTGTTCGATCTGATCGTCGGAAAACTTGTTAAATTCATATACTATCAGCATAGCTCCTAATAAAATAGGTAGCAATACACTAAGTATTTTTTTGAACTTTTTCAAGTTTTAAGTTAAAGAATTATCCTTCTCGTTAGGGAAAACAATTGTAGGCTTAAATGTTTTTGCTGCTTCAAAGTCCATTAAACCATAAGAGATAATGATAACGATATCTCCTCTGTGTACTTTTCGGGCAGCAGGACCGTTTAAAGTGATCTCACCAGAATTTCGAGGACCTTTAATAGCGTATGTTTCTAATCGTTCACCGTTGTTAATGTTAACAATTTGAACTTTTTCACCTTCAATGATATTAGAAGCTTCTAGTAAAGCTTCATCAATGGTAATGCTACCGATGTAATTTAGGTCGGCACCGGTAACGGTCACTCTGTGAATTTTTGATTTTACTACTTGAATTTGCATGGTGCAAAGGTAATTATCTTCAAATAAATTATGTAATTTTTTAACTAAAAGAAAAGAATTGAGAAATTTGGGTTAATTTAATACAGGGCAATATTATCTATTAATCGTATGTTTTCGATAAAGGCAGTAATAAATCCCCTATATTTTTTATGAGGATCTTTCTCAATGCATGACAAAAGCGTTTCTTCATCTGCGATCTCAAAATATTCCAATTCAAAGTCAGGTTCTTTCTCAAAAGTGGTGTATACAAAATCAATTACTTCTTTTGCAGAGCGTTGTTGAAATTGTTCTTTGGCTTCTTGTAAGACCTTGTAAATAAAAGCAGCTTTTTCTTTAGCGTCAGCGGAAAGTCTTTCGTTGCGGGAACTCATGGCTAAACCGCTAGAAGCTCTGTGAATAGGACAGCCAACTATTTTTACCGGTAGTTTTTCTTTGCTGACTAATTTTTTGATGATCTGAAGCTGCTGGAAATCTTTTTCTCCGAAATATGCTCTTGTAGGTTTAATGGTCGCAAATAGTTTTTTGATAATAGTTCCTACTCCGTCAAAATGACCCGGTCTTTGTTTTCCCTCCATTTGTAATTCTAAACCATCAAAATTAAAATGCTCGGCAATGGGAGATTTACCATAAATATCTTCTACTGTGGGAGCATATATTAAAATAAGATCATTTATTTCTTTTACTTTGTCAATATCCTGATCAAGTGTTCTCGGGTATTTTTCTAAATCTTCGGTGTTATTAAATTGAGTCGGATTAACAAAAATGCTAATAACGGTTATTTCGTTTTCTGCTACAGATCTTTTTATTAATGATTGATGTCCCTCGTGCAGAGCCCCATAGTAGGGACAAAACCAATGGTCTTTTTTTGATTAATTAAAGGGTTTAGAAAAGCTTCTAATGAGTCCTTATCGTTAAAAATAAACATCGTGTAAATATTATGTTTGCGGTGCAAACTTACTATTTTAATGGATAAGTCCATAAATTTTTGTAATTTTGCATGTTTTTTGAGAGCAATTTGATAAACAAAATATTATGAAAGACAAGAGGATATTATATGTATCATCTGAAGTAGTGCCATATTTGGCAGAAAATGAAGTGTCAATACAGTCGTATGAATTCCCTAAGATGATTAATGATCTGGGTGGGCAAATACGAATCTTTATGCCTAGATACGGAAATATTAATGAGAGAAGGCATCAGCTGCATGAGGTAATTCGTCTTTCAGGGATGAATTTAGTGGTAAATGATATGGATATGCCTTTAATTATCAAAGTTGCTTCAATTCCTAAAGAGCGTATTCAGGTTTATTTTATTGATAATGATGAATATTTTAAAAGAAAAGCAACTTTTTCAGATGAAGAAGGGAATTTCTTTACAGACAATGATGAGAGAGCTATCTTTTTTGCAAAAGGGGTTGTGGAAACGGTAAAGAAATTGAATTGGGTACCGGATGTAATTCATGTACATGGTTGGATGGCAGCATTGTTGCCGGTTTATTTGAAGCATTATTATAAAAATGAAGGGATTTTTACAGATACTAAAATCGTAAGCTCTATTTATAATTCCGGATTCGAAGGCGCATTAGAAACAAATTTCAAAGATAAATTAGCATTTGATGCTATTGGAGAAAACGCTTTAAAAACAGTTGAAGATCCTACGTTTGAAAATTTGATGAAGTTAACAATTGATCATTCAGATGCGTTAATTATAGGTTCAGAAGAGCTGAATCCAAATTTAACAAAATATATAGAAACTTCAGAAAAACCTTTTTTACCTTTCGAACCAAAAGATAAAATCAAAGATGAATACGTTGATTTTATTCGAAAGAATTTATTTTAAAACATTTTAAAGTCAGGATGAAAAGAAAAAAAGTATTAGGGTTTTTAGGGTTGATGTTACTTTCGTTAGTGTCTTGTGATAAAGACTTTAACACTGTCGGGGCTGATTTGATAGGCGACGGAAATTATAATTTTAACAGATATCCGGTTCAGCACTTGACGGCTTATACAAGAGCTACCGGTCCTGTGCAGACTAATAATATGCCTTTAAATGCTTTAGGAGTGTTTGAAGATCCTGTTTTTGGTACAACTAAGGCTAGTTTTGTAACACAGTTGGAATTAAATAGTACAGACCCGGATTTAGGAATTGATATTGAAATTCAAGCAATCGATTCGGTTTACCTATATGTGCCTTATTTTAGTACTCTTGAAGATACTGATGATAGCGGAAACAATACTTATAGTCTCGACTCGATACACGGGAACTTAAGTGATTCTTTTGATTTGAAAATCTATGAAAGTGGTTATCTTTTAAGAAGTTATGACGCTGTAAATCCTTCAGAAATACAAAGATATTATTCTGATGATAAAAACTTAATTGAAGGGAACTTAGTAAGTACTCAATTGAATACTTCAACCAATACATCTCAGAACAATCAGTTTAAATTTCTAGGAGATGAAATTGTTATTTACGAAACGGATGGCGAAGGTCATTTTTTGGATTCAGACGGAAATACAACTATAGATTTTAGTCAAAGAGTTGTTAAAGAACGAATGAAGCCGGGTATGTGGCTTGATTTGGATAAAAATCATTTTTTGACAAGAGTTTTAGAAGCTAATTCAACAGATTTGTTTAATAATAATAACTTCAAAGAGTATTTCAGAGGTTTGTATTTTCAAGTAACACCTAATTCCGGTGCAGCCGGTGCATTAGCAAAATTAGATTTTTCTTCGGGTTATATAGTGATACAATATCATTCCAGAGCTAGTGCCAGTGCTGATTTGAAGAAAAAATCTTTAAAACTTAATTTAAGTGGAAATACAGTTAATTTTTTAGACAATACATATAATACTAATTACCAAAATGTCTTAAATACAGCAAATTCAAATGATGAAATGTTGTATTTAAAAGGAGGTAACGGATCAGTGGCATTTATTGATTTGTTTGGGACAGATGATACCGATGGTAACGGAGTGGCAGATGAATTAGATGAAATAAGAGAGCATGGTTGGATGGTTAACGATGCGGTTTTGACATTTACAATAGCTAATGATGTAATAAATTTTGATGAAGAGGCTAAAAGAATCTATTTGTATGACGCAACTAATAATACTGTTTTATTAGATTATACGTACGACTCAACCACTGCTTCAGATGCTAAATATAATAAATATGTTTTTGGAGGTATTTTAGAGGTTGATGATAATGATGTAGGAACAGTTTACAAATTCAGATTATTGTACTACATTAATAATTTGTTGCAAAGTGAAGATATAGAAGATCTTAAGAATATCAGGTTAGGCTTAGCAGTTACTGAAACCATTGCTAATGTGGCTAATTATAATTTAAGGAATACATTTGATCTACCGGTGGCTATTCCAAGCGGGAGTGCTGATTTCACTGTTGAAACAGTACCTTTGTCAAGTATAATGAACCCTTTAGGGACAGTAGTTTACGGAAATGACCCTAGTGTTCTTGAAGAAAATAGATTAAAGCTCGAAATTTATTATACAGAACCTAATTAATTTTTTATGTGCGGAATTGTTGGTTATATCGGTCACAGAGAAGCATATCCTGTTTTGATTAAAGGGCTAAAGCGCCTAGAGTACAGAGGGTATGATAGTGCAGGAATTGTGCTTTATGACGGAACTGATCTGAAACTTTCAAAAACTAAAGGAAAAGTTTCAGATTTAGAAGAAAAAGCAGAGAAGGAAGGAACATTAAAAGGCAAGATAGGATTAGGTCATACACGTTGGGCTACTCATGGCGTTCCGAATGATGTAAACTCTCATCCGCATTTTTCAAATTCGGGGAATCTTGTAATTATTCATAATGGAATCATTGAGAATTACGAGCCTATAAAAAAAGAACTAATAAAAAGAGGATATACATTCAAATCAGATACAGATACTGAAGTTTTGGTTAATCTGATTGAAGATGTTAAGAAAAAGGAAAATGTAAAATTAGGAAAAGCAGTCCAGATCGCACTGAATCAGGTTGTTGGTGCTTATGCTATTGCAGTGATGGATAAACAAAAGCCGAATGAAATTGTAGTAGCTCGTTTAGGTTCTCCTTTAGCTATCGGGATCGGAGATGAAGAGTTTTTCATCGCATCTGATGCTTCGCCTTTTATTGAATATACTTCAAATGCCATTTATTTAGAAGATGAAGAAATGGCTATTGTGCGTTTAAATAAACCGCTTAAAGTTCATAAAATTAAGGATGACTCAGAAGTAGACCCTTATGTTCAGGAGCTCCAAATGAATTTAGAGCAAATTGAAAAAGGAGGATATGAGCACTTCATGCTTAAAGAAATTTATGAGCAACCGAATGTTATTAAAGATACATATCGCGGACGTTTATTAGCGAATAAAGGAATTGTGCAGATGGCTGGTGTGGAAGATAATCTGGAGAAATTCTTAAATGCTGAAAGGATCATCATAGTAGCTTGCGGAACATCGTGGCATGCCGGTTTAGTCGCTGAATATGTGCTGGAAGAATTTGCCCGTATACCGGTCGAAGTAGAGTATGCCTCAGAATTTCGCTACCGCAATCCTATTATAAACAAAGACGATGTTGTTATAGCTATTTCACAATCAGGAGAAACAGCAGATACATTAGCCGCCATTAAACTGGCTAAAGAGAATGGAGCCTTTGTGTTTGGTGTTTGTAATGTTGTCGGTTCGTCAATTTCCAGAGAGACACATGCGGGAGCTTATACCCATGCAGGTCCTGAGATCGGTGTGGCATCAACAAAAGCTTTTACAACACAGATCACAGTTCTTACTTTAATAGCATTACGTTTGGCGAAAGCAAACGGTAAAATGTCAAATTCTGATTACCAAAGGTATTTGTTAGAATTAGAGTTAATTCCTGAAAAAGTGGAAGAAGCTTTGAAAAGTAATGAAGTAGCAAAAGAAGTAGCTTCAATTTATAAAGATGCAACAAACTGTTTGTATTTAGGAAGAGGATATAATTTCCCAGTAGCCTTAGAAGGTGCTTTAAAATTAAAAGAGATCTCTTATATACATGCAGAAGGTTATCCGGCAGCGGAAATGAAGCACGGTCCTATAGCATTGATCGATGAGTCAATGCCGGTTGTGGTTATTGCTCCTAATAAAGGGCATTATGATAAGGTAGTGAGTAATATACAAGAGATCAAATCAAGAAGCGGTAAGATTATTGCCGTAGTAACTAAAGGAGATGTGCAGGTAAAAGAGTTAGCGGATCATGTTATTGAAATACCGGAAACGAATGAAGCCTTAACCCCTTTGTTGACAACGATACCTCTTCAATTGTTATCGTATCACATTGCAGTCATGCGCGGCTGTAATGTAGATCAGCCAAGAAATTTAGCAAAATCAGTAACTGTAGAATAGGTAATAATAATAAAAAAGCGAAACTTTAAGTTTCGCTTTTTTATTATGCAAAAGAAATAAGTAAAAAAAGAACCTTTTACGATAACGATGTAGATAAATTTTGAAAGCAGGTAAAAGAAACTATACTAAATTTGCTTGTTTTTCTATTTTTATTACAAAAAACACAAAAAATAAATTGCAAAATTGTTTTTAAAAAAACTATCTTTGCACTCTGAAAAATAGAAGTGTTTTTCATTAGGTAAATAGCTATTAAATAAATACATAAGCAATGTCTAAATTCACAGGAAAAGTTGCAAAAATTATCGGGCCAGTTGTAGATGTGGTGTTTAACACTGAAAATGCTGAGCTTCCTAAGATTTATGATTCATTAGAAATCGCTAAAGCTGATGGTTCTAAATTAGTTTTAGAAGTACAATCACATATTGGTGAGGACACCGTTCGTACAATTTCAATGGACTCTACTGATGGTTTGTCAAGAGGAACTGAAGTTGTGGCTACCGGAGCTGCAATCCAAATGCCGGTTGGTCAAGAAGTTTTCGGACGTTTATTTAATGTAATTGGTGATGCTATCGATGGTTTAGGTAATTTACCTAAAGAAGGTGCTAATGGTTTGCCAATTCACAGACCAGCGCCAAAATTTGATGAATTATCAACTTCAACAGAAGTTTTATTTACAGGTATTAAAGTAATCGATTTGATTGAGCCTTATGCAAAAGGAGGTAAGATCGGTTTGTTCGGAGGTGCCGGAGTAGGTAAAACAGTATTGATCCAGGAGTTGATTAACAATATTGCAAAAGGTCACGGAGGTTTGTCAGTTTTCGCCGGAGTAGGTGAAAGAACTCGTGAAGGAAATGACCTTTTAAGAGAGATGTTAGAATCTGGTATTATTAAATATGGTGAAGATTTCATGCACTCTATGGAAAATGGAGGATGGGATTTAACTAAAGTTGACAAAAACGGAATGAGAGATTCTAAAGCTACTTTCGTTTTCGGTCAGATGAATGAACCACCGGGGCTCGTGCTCGTGTGGCGTTATCAGGTTTAACTATTGCTGAATATTTCCGTGATGGTGCCGGTGAAGATCAAGGGAAAGACGTATTGTTCTTCGTTGATAACATCTTCCGTTTTACACAAGCAGGTTCTGAGGTGTCAGCATTATTAGGACGTATGCCGTCTGCGGTAGGTTACCAGCCAACATTGGCTACTGAGATGGGAGCTATGCAGGAGCGTATTACTTCAACAAAAAGAGGGTCTATTACTTCTGTACAAGCGGTTTATGTACCTGCGGATGACTTAACTGACCCGGCGCCGGCTACTACTTTCGCCCACTTAGATGCTACAACGGTATTGTCTCGTAAAATTGCAGAGTTAGGTATTTATCCTGCGGTAGATCCATTAGATTCTACTTCTCGTATCTTAACTCCTGAAGTTTTAGGTAAAGAACACTATGCTTGTGCACAAAGAGTAAAAGAGATTTTACAACGTTATAAAGAATTACAAGATATTATCGCTATCTTAGGTATGGAAGAGTTATCAGAAGATGATAAATTGGCTGTAGCTAGAGCGCGTCGTGTACAACGTTTCTTATCTCAACCTTTCCACGTTGCTGAGCAATTTACAGGAATCCCTGGTGTATTAGTAGATATTAAAGATACTATCAAAGGTTTTAACATGATTATGGACGGTGAATTAGATCACTTACCGGAAGCAGCATTCAACCTTAAAGGTACTATCGAAGAAGCTATTGAAGCCGGAGAAAAAATGTTAGCAGAAGCTTAATCAATGTACAATTAACAATTGATAGTTGACAATAATTATCCATTGGCAATTATTAATTATCAATTTGAAAAGTATGATTTTAGAAATAGTATCACCAGAAGCAACATTGTTTAAAGGAGAAGTTACTTCAGTAGCAGTTCCGGGTGTTAATGGTGAATTCCAAATGTTAAACAATCACGCACCTATTGTGTCATTATTAACTAAAGGGAATATAAAAATCAATGCTCAGAACTTTAAGATCGAAAAAGAATTTGTTTCTAAATTCACTAAAGTAAGCGAGCAGAATTATTGGTTGCCGATCAGTTCCGGAACCATTGAGTTACAAGACAACAAAATTATTGTTTTAGCAGATTAAGCTTTAACATAAGTCAAAATAAAAATCCTATCTTATTCAGATAGGATTTTTTTATTGGAAGAAATTTACTTTTTAAACCGTTCTCTCATTGCTTTTTTTATTGTGAGTACTAAAAAGACAATTTCACAGCCCACTCCGGCTAAAATAATTGTATCAGCATAAGCAACAAATTTTAATTTCAGGGCTATTCCCACTAAAACTAATACAAGGCCGATGAGTATAAGAACAAATTGCTTTTTCATATTATTTCTGTTTTGATACTTTGAAATTCTAATCAAAACTACACAAAATAATTCAGCCTGAAATGGAATATTTCAGAAATTCTATCGCAATACATTTGTAATTCTGTTATATGCAGTTCTTAATTTTAGAACTGCAATTTCTATTTCTTCTTCATTCAGATGTCCAAAGCCAAAACGAATAGAGCATATATCCTTATCTTGATATAAAATGGTCTTAGGTAAAAACAAATCTTCTTTTCGGGCTTCTTCTGTTAATTGAACCAAAGATATCTTTGGTTCAAATTCTAACCATACAGCCAGTCCTCCGTTAGGTTTCTTCCATTGAATAGCTTTCCCGAAATACGTATTCAGACATTTGCAGAGAAGATCACGTCTTTGTTTGTAAACCATTATGTTTTTCTTTAATAATCGATAAATTTCGCCTTCATGGATCAATTCCGAGAGCATTTGTTCCTGAATCAGATCTCCTTGGCGGTCCAGCATTTGTAAATAGTTTTTAGCTTCTGTAATTAAATTTTGAGGAGCCACAACAAATCCGGTTTGAAAGCTAGGAAACAGTGATTGTCCCAGTTTTCCTAAATAAATTACCATTCCGTTAATATCTGAGCTTGCCATAGGAAGCATGGCTGAACCTTCAAATTGAAAATCGTAATCAAAGTCATCTTCAATAATAGCAAATTGATGGTTTTTAGCCAATTCTAATAGTTTCAGGCGTCTTTCAGCACTCAGCGTCCGGGTAGTAGGATAGTGACGATTAGAACAAACATAGATACAGCGAATAGAGCCTTTGGTAAAGTGTTTTGAGATATAATCAATATCAAGACCTTTTTCATCAACAGGAATAGTTTTAATGATAGCTCCGGCCTGTTGAAAAATCATATTGGCGGCATAATGACTCAGGTTTCCCACAAGAATAACATCATCCGGGCGAATGAGCAGTTGGGAGACAATGTATAAACTCATTTCTGTGCTACGTGTATTCATTATATTACATGGTTGAATGTGAAAACCACGCGTTATATTTAGATAGTTGCTCAGTTGTGTTTCAAAATTTGAATGCGTTGAAGTTGTCGTTTGATTCCATTTAGAGAGCAAAGATTTACGTTTCATAGAAGCACTATACCATTTTGAAAATTGGTGAACAGGGTGCAGTCTCAAATCCGGCTGACCATCATTTATATTATATTTAGTAGTTGATACTTCTTCTGTAGATGCCAGATGAAAGGAAGATTGAAAAGGGAAACCTGTTTTCGGAGCGTAATCATTAACGGGGCTAGCATGCTGGTGCGTTGCTTTTATTGTTACGGTTTTTTGTTCGGGAACCAAAATAAAAGTACCTTTATTTGGGATTATCTCAACCCAACCTTGTGAAGCCAATTCATCATAAATCGCTACAACAGTATTTCGGTGTACTTGTAATAACCGACTGAAGCTTCTTGTTCCGGGCAATGCAGTTCCCCGAGCCAAATAACCTCGCTGAATAGCATTAATGATTTGTTGGGCGATTTGGATATAAACCGCTGTTTCGCTATTTTTTTCAAAACGAATGTTCTCCTTCAAAAAAGTATTAACCGGACTATCTGTTATTTTCAAACTGGACTATTTTGCTAGTCCGGAAAGTTACGAATTTTGTGCCGTTAAAAAATGAATACAAATTACTGTTTATGAAAAATAAATATTTTTTATGGCCCTTTATTCTGCTCTCTTTAATAGGAAAAGCACAGGAAGATCAAAACATCGATACTTTAAAAGAAGTTATCGTGAGTTCTTCCCGAATTGATTTGCCTTTTAAAGAGAATTCAAGAACTATTCAAATTGTAACGGCTGAAGATATACAAAGATCAGGAGTAACAAATGTTGCGGATGCTTTGCAGCAGGTAGCCGGAATAGATGTTCGCCGTCAGGGTGTCAGCGGAATGCAATCGGATTTATACATCCGAGGCGGAAGTTTTGACCAAACTTTGTTATTGATCGACGGGATTAAAGTTGATGATGCGCAAACAGGACACCACACGATGAATTTAGCTTTGCCAATTGAAGTTATCAAACGAATTGAAGTTATAAAAGGATCGGCTGCTCGCATTTTCGGACAAAATGCTTTTAACGGAGCTATTAATATTGTAACCAAAGACGCGCCTGAAAATTCATTGGTAACCAAAATTCAAGGTGGTTCGTTCCATCAGTTCTTAGGAGAAGTTACCGGAACGATCCGTCGGGAAACATCAAGCCATTTAATTCATGTTAGTAAAAACTTTTCAGAAGGCTATCGGGAAAATACAGATTTCGACAACACCAATGTTTTTGTAAAAAGTCAGTTTAATACAAACAAATTACCAATAGATTTCATAACCTCATTTAGCGAGCGAAAGTTCGGAGCCAATGGTTTTTACGGAATTGCTACTGCAACCCAACAATATGAAGAAACACAGGCGAGTTTAATTGGATTTTCAACTACAATTAAAAAAGGAAATTGGACATGGAAACCAAAAGTGTATTGGAGGAGGAACCAAGACGAATATTTGTATATCAGGGATAATCCTTCAGCCTACAGAAATTTACATATTACTAATAAAATAGCGGCTGAACTAAACGGTTCGTATCAGTCGAAAGCAGGAATTACAGGTTTCGGATTTGAGTTCTCTAAATATTATATTTCAAGTAACCGTTTAGGGGATAACCAAAGAGAGATCGGAACGTTGTTTTTAGAGCATCGTTTTCAGTTCTTTGATACTCTTTTAGATATAACTCCGGGAATTGCAGCATCCTATTTTTCTGATTTTGATAATCAGGTATTTCCGGGAATTGATTTAGGAGTGAAGGTTTCTGAAAATATAAGAGCCTACGCTAATGCAGGTTATACCTACAGAGTGCCTACATATACGAATTTGTATTATACTTCGCCTACAACCATCAGCAATCCTGATCTAGAGGCAGAAAAAGCCGTTTCGGAAGAGGTTGGTCTGAAATGGATCAACAATAGATTGAGTTGGACGTTTGCTGTATTTAATCGCGATGCAGATAATTTAATAGACTATGTCAGAGCGACTGAGACGGATGCCTGGCAGGCGAGGAACATTCAAAATGTAAATACGAAAGGTTTTGAAACGCAAATGGATTATCAGTTTACAATCAATGAATTAAAGCAGAAGTTACATTTAGGATATTCGTATCTGGACAATGATGTTAAACAGAGCGAAGCTAATTTTTCACAATATTCCATTAACTCAATGAAACATCAGTTTACAGGTAGTTTAATACTGAACTGGATTAAAGGGTTTAATTCTACAATTGCGTATAGATATGTAGAACGAACTGCTGGAATGAGCTATAATGTATATGATGCCAATGTCAGTTATAAAATTAAAGCTGTGGAATTGTCCATGTATGCGAATAATATTTTTAATGCAGAATATATAGAGGCAGGAATGATTCCGATGCCAAAAGGAAATGTACTATTCGGGTTAAAATATTTTTTCAAATAAGACTAAAAACAACTAAATTTGAAGAGAGGTTACAATTTTGTAATCTCTTTTTTTATGAGATATGAAGATGAATATAATTAGCTACCAGAAAGAAATTCCTTTTGTAAAACGCTTTTTTGGAATTGTGTTTGCTTTGTTAGGAGTTGTAATGTTAATAGGAACCGGAAGTTTAATGGCCTTGATCTTTTTAGTTATTGGTTTGGGATTAAATGTAGCAGAAGGTTCTGATATTAATTTAACCAGTAAAGAGTTTAGAACCTTTTATTCTTTATTCAGTGTGAAAATCGGAAAATGGAAACCTATTCCGGAATTTGAATATATCTCGGTTTTTAAAACTAAAGAAGGTCAAACAATAAGGGTTGTTACTGCAGAGACTACTCAGAAATACGATATCATTCTGGTAAATTTATTTTACGACAGAAATAAGCACATTACATTTTTTAAAACGACTGATAAAAGTAAAGCTTTTGATGTTGCGGAACATTTTAAATTAGCTTTAGGAATAGATATTCTTGACGCTACTGAAGCTGAGAAAAAATGGGTGTAAAATAAAAAATCTCTGAGCAATTGCTCAGAGATTTTGTTCCCTTAAGGTAATCAAAAATTAATAAGTAATCTATATTATTCTTCGATAACTACTACCTGAGCAGCTATTTTACCTTTTTTCCCATCTTCTTCTTCGTAGCTTACGCGTTCACCTTGGTTAACTTTTTCTACTTTTAAACCAGTAGCGTGTACGAAAATGTCTTTTCCGGTCTCTTCATCAGTGATGAAACCATAGCCTTTTTCTTCGTTGAAGAATTTAATTGTGCCTGTTCGCATTAAAGTAATAAATAAAAATAATTAATAATGAATCAAAGATAGTCTTATTAATTACATAACAAAGTTTTTTTGGATATAAATTTACTGATCTTCAGAATTTTCTTTGTTTCCTTTGTCGATATTAGAGTTAATAAACTCTTTCAGCTTGCTTTTTTTATATCGATAAATTATGAACAGAGGCATTAAGCCAAAAGCTAAAACTAAAACACCTAAGCCAATCCATTTATCACCGGATTTTGGAATGAAAGAATTTTGGTAAAAACCATATCCTACAAGGCCGAAAAATAGAACTAATAATAGTTGTAATACGTATTTCATTTTGTAAAGAAAATGAAGTTTCTGAAAATTTTCAAATTTGTCATTTCGACCGGTTGGAGAAATCTCATCATTTGATTATGAGATTTCTCTTTAAGTCGGAGATATAAATTATAATTTCAATTTAATATGTAATTCTTCCAGTTGAGCATCATCAATTGTTGCCGGAGCGTCTATCATGATATCGCGACCACTGTTGTTTTTAGGGAAAGCAATAAAATCACGAATAGTTTCCTGTCCGCCTAAAATAGCAACCAAACGATCCAGACCAAAAGCCAAACCACCATGCGGAGGAGCACCGTACTGGAAAGCATTCATTAAGAATCCAAATTGGTTTTCAGCTTCTTCTTTAGTAAATCCTAATAGTTCAAACATTTTAGCTTGCAGCTCTTTATCATGGATACGAATAGAACCACCACCGATCTCATTTCCGTTCAATACCATATCGTAAGCATTAGCTCTGATTGCTCCCGGATCATTTGCTATTAAATGAATGTCTTCAGGTTTCGGTGAAGTAAACGGATGGTGCATGGCATGGTAGCGAGCACTCTCTTCGTCCCATTCTAACAAAGGAAAATCAATCACCCAAAGTGGAGCAAACTCATCTGGTTTGCGTAGACCTAAACGGTTACCCAATTCCATACGTAAAGCACTTAGCTGTGTACGCGTTTTGTGAGCAGGACCGGAAAGAACCAAGATGAGGTCACCAGGTTGAGCAGCTGTTATTTCAGCCCATTTTTTCAAATCTTCCTGATCGTAGAACTTATCTACAGATGATTTTAAAGTTCCATCTTCATTGTATTTACAGAAAACCATTCCTGAAGCGCCAACTTGCGGTCGTTTTACCCAGTCGATCAATTCATCAATTTGTTTACGAGTGTATTCACTACAACCGGGAACGGCAATTCCTACTACTAATTCCGCAGAGTTGAAAACACCAAAATCTTTATGTTGTGCTACTTCGTTCAACTCACCGAATTTCATTCCGAAACGAATATCCGGTTTGTCGTTACCATAAGTTTTCATGGCGTAGTCATAGGTAATTCTCGGAAATTTATCTACATCAATACCTTTTACTTCTTTTAATAAATGACGTGTTAAGCCTTCAAACATATTTAAAATGTCTTCCTGTTCTACGAAAGCCATTTCACAGTCAATCTGTGTAAATTCCGGTTGACGGTCAGCGCGTAGATCTTCATCACGGAAACATTTCACGATTTGGAAATATTTATCCATTCCGCCTACCATTAACAACTGTTTGAAAGTTTGCGGCGATTGAGGTAACGCATAAAACTGACCTTCGTTCATACGGCTTGGCACCACAAAATCACGGGCTCCTTCAGGAGTTGATTTGATCAGATAAGGTGTTTCTACTTCACAGAAACCTTGTTCCGAAAGATATTTGCGAACTTCCATGGCCACATTGTGACGGAATAGAAGGTTGTTCTTAACAGGATTTCTTCTGATATCCAGATAACGGTATTTCATTCTGATGTCTTCACCGCCATCCGTTTCGTCTTCAATAGTAAAAGGGGGAAGCTTAGCTTCATTTAAAATATTTAATTCGGAAACAAGGATTTCGATATCACCCGTTGCTATATTTTTATTTTTCGACTCGCGTTCAATCACAGTCCCTTTTACTTGGATTACAAACTCACGTCCTAATGTTTTGGCTTTTTCAAAAACAGAAAGGTCTGTTCTTTGTTCGTCAAAAATCAATTGGGTAATACCATATCGATCCCGTAAATCAACCCAAATCATGAAACCTTTGTCACGTGTTTTTTGGACCCAACCGGCAAGTGTAACTTCTGTATTGATGTGAGAGGCATTTAGTTCGCCGCAAGTATGACTTCTATACATTTTTCTTTATTTTTTGCAAAAATAACACAAAAAACAGTATAGCTGTGCAGTAAAGAAATTATTGTGGAACTTTTTTATTTTTCAAAAATCATTAAAAAGAGTAACTTTACAAAAATTAAACGTTAATTATGAAAAAACTAATTGCCTTATTATGTGTTTTTGCGCTGTTTTCATTTGCTATGGTTGATGATGATACAGTTACATTTACTGCTAAGATTGAGAACAGAAACGGTGATTCTTTAATTATTAAAGGAGCAAATCGTTTTACGAAGATAATTGTAGCCGATAAGAATGGTGTTTTTAAAGATAAGTTTGCCGTTGCAGAAGGTTTCTACCAATTGTCTGACGGAACAGAGTATACCCAGCTTTATCTTAAAAACGGTTATGATCTGACGTTGACTATGGATGCAAAAGAGTTCGATGAATCTATAAAATACAGTGGTAAAGGTTCAGAAGAGAATAATTTTATCGCTCAGATGGCTCTTGAGGATGAACAAATGGATTTTAATACGTTGTTGAATTCACCGGAAGATAAATTCAGTGCAATTATCGAAAAAAAGAAAAGTGATGTAGCTGCTAAATTAGAAGGTAACAAGAAGTTGGGAGAGACTTTTGTAAATCAATACAAGTCGACTTTTGAGCAAAATATGAAAGCATTATCTGCTTATTATGAGGAATCACAGAAAGTCAAAAAATTGAATGGAAAACCGTCACCGACTTTTGATTATGAAAATCATAAAGGAGGTAAAACAAAGTTGGAAGATCTAAAAGGGAAATTGGTTTATATTGATGTTTGGGCAACTTGGTGTGGTCCGTGTAGAGCAGAGATTCCACATTTAAAAGAGTTGGAAAAGAAATACCATGGTAAAAACATTGCTTTTGTAAGTATTTCTGTAGATGCTCTTAAAGATCACGATAAATGGAAAAAATTTGTTACAGATAAAGAGTTAGGAGGAATTCAACTTTTTGCAGACGATAGTTGGAAATCGGATTTTGTAACGCAATACCAGATCAACGGTATTCCGCGTTTTATTTTGGTAGGTAAAAACGGTGAAATCATTAATGCAGATGCGCCGAGACCTTCTTCAGCTGATGTTCATGAATTATTAGATACTAATTTGTAATGAATTAGTTTTCGGTTAATAAAATGCAAAAGCGATATGAATTCATATCGCTTTTTTTATGTTCCAATGTTAAATTTTGTTCCAATGTTACCAAATTGTTAAGTAAAAGTTTTTTAATTGTAAAACAATTTATATATTTGTTACATAATTGTTAATCTAATTAATACTTTTGCGTTATGAAAAATTTAGTGATTGCAGGATTTTTGATGGTTTCAACTTTGATATTTGCGCAAGAAGTTAAACCTAAATTTGAAATAGTAGACCAAATGGTTAAAGCGACATATTATTATGATAATGGGCAGGTAAAACAAGAGGGATATTATTTAAACGGAAAATTACATGGTAAATGGGTTGCCTACAATGAAGACGGAACAAAGCAGGCCATCGGAGAATATAAAGACGGAACCAAAGTTGGAAAATGGTTCTTCTGGGGTGAAAATACCTTAAGTGAAGTTGATTTTAGCAACAGTAAGATAACTGATGTTAAAAAATGGTCTAGAGAAGCATTAGCAAAAAACTAACTCAACCAAATAAATTCAAATGTAAAAGGCTACTTTTTAGTAGCCTTTTTTAATTTTATATTTTGATTTCTGCTTTTAAAAGAACGAATCATTTTTTCCATACTGTCTAAATGTTCCTTTTTACTATCAAATAAAGTCCAGGTTAGTATTTGAAAAAAATGGTTTTGAGTTTCTATAAAAGTTACGTAGTAAAAGACATTGATCTTACTTTCAGGATCAACAGCGTTAAAAGTCATTTCGATAGCATTTGATCCGTTGATCGTTACAGGTATGTATCCTGAAAAATTAGTAAGCGTTAATGAGTTTTCATAATTTTTCAGTAAAATATCGGCATACAGCTTAATTCGTTCATCAGCGTCATTTTCTTCACGGATTTCCGGAAAATAAAGAGAAACATCAGTTTTAGGCTCTTCCAGAACAATAAGATATAATTCCTGAAATTCATTTTTAAATTGTAAAATAGCCTCATCGTTTAAAGCATCGGTTTCACTCAGGTCGTCACGAACCTTAATGCTGAAATTTTGAGATTTATGTTCAGTATAGGTTTGACTGCCTTGACATGCAATTAAAAAGGCAGAAACCAGAAAGGAATATAGAATCTTTTTCATGAAAATTTTTTCTAAAAATAAAAAAAGCTGCTTAAGCAGCAGCCTTTTTTAATCTAAAACTTTTTGTTTTCGTTCGTTGAACCACCAAATTTTAAGTATACAAACCAAATAGAATAATACCGGAACCACAATTAATGTCAAGAAAGTGGCAAAAATTAATCCGAAGATTACAGTCCATGCCAGTGGTCCCCAGAAAATTACATTGTCTCCACCGATGTATATTTTCGGATCTAGTTCGCTGAATAGCGAAAAGAAATCGATGTTAAAACCAATAGCTAAAGGAATTAATCCTAATACCGTAGTAATGGCTGTTAAAAGTACCGGTCTTAAACGTGACTTTCCACCTTTTACAATAGCTTCAAAAACATATTTTTTATCTAGAAACGTTCCTTCAGGAATGTTCAATTGTTCTTTTTTACGATCCATCAATAACTGAGTATAATCCAGAAGTACTACTCCGTTATTTACCACAATACCGGCGAGGGAAATAATCCCCATCATGGTCATCATGATCACGAAAGGCCAACCGGTTACCATCAGTCCTAAAAATACTCCAATGAAACTTAAGAATACCGCGATCATAATGATCGAAGGTTTAGATATAGAGTTAAATTGAAATACTAAAATGAGCATAATCAAGCCTAATCCGCTTATTAAAGCCCCCATTAAGAAAGCCATCTGTTTGTTTTGTTCCTCAATTTGCCCTGTATAATCAAATTCAACTGATTTAGGTGCATCAAAGTCACCCATTTCAGCTTGAATTTGTTTTACGATAGCACCTGCATCTGTAAATCCTGGTGCCAAAGCAGAATAAAGGACAACTACACGGTCAAGGTCACGGTGTTTAATGGCACTAAACGAAGACGCATTTTTTTGTGTAGCGACAGTTGAAACCGGAATTTCTTTTAACTGACCGGTAGCAACATCTCTAAACGTAATATTCTGATTGAAGATGGCACTTTGATTGTAGCGATTGTCTTCGTTAAAACGGACATAAATGTCATAATCGTCTTTACCTTCTTTATATATACCGGCTTTTTCTCCGAAAACGGATCTTCTTAACTGATTACCGACTTGTCCGGCTGAAACGCCCATTTCACCTGCTTTTTCTCTGTCAACGACCACTTTCATGGCAGGTTTATCTTTGTTGACGTCTACTTTCAGCTCTTCAATTCCGGGAATGTTTTTAGCATTCAGGAAATCTTTCATCTTTTCAGCAGTAACAATCAATTCATTGTAATCATCACCTTTGATCTCGATGTTAATCGGATATCCGGCAGGCGGTCCTACCGCATCTTTTTCAACTGAAATCAATACTCCGGGATAAATATTTTTCAGAGATTCTTGTACTTTTTTACGTAAGTCCTCAGAGTCTAATCCGTTTCGGAATTTATATTCTCTCATAGAAACGGTTATTTTACCTTTGTGCGGCATTTCGGCACTCGAACCTCCGTCAGTTTGAGGGTTTCCGGCACCTTCACCTACTTGAGATACCGCAGATTCAACAAGGAAGTTGTGATCACCTTCGGTGAATTCCGGAGAGTTCATTACTGCATAAACCCTTTTTTCAATGGCTTTAGTTATTTTATTGGTTTTTTCAATATCGGTTCCTTGCGGGTATTCAATATAAACTATAACCTGATTAGGTTTGTTATCCGGAAAGAATTCTACTTTTGTTCTACCACTACCAACGCTCCAACCAAAATAAGTCATTAATACAACAAAGAACATAACGATCATTAAGCCGACAACAACGTATGGTTTTCTTCCGGAAAGGAAAAATAAAAGCGAACGCTCATAAATACTTTCCCAACGGGATAAAATTTTGGTCTGGAAAACCGTCGTGATTTTTTTGATAAAATAACGATAGATCCAGAAACAAACAGCCGTAAAGATCAATACTGTTCCTAAACCTCTGACAGCACCACCGGTAATTAACATAAAGGTTCCGATAGAAACAAGGATAGCACTTAAGATAAGAAGTTGTCTTCTACTCAGTATTTTTTCATTGACATCCATAAATTGAGATACCATCAAAGAGTTGAAGAACACGGCAACAAATAAGGACGAACCTAATACAACTGAAAGTGTGATCGGGAAAAACTTCATGAACTGTCCCATTACTCCCGGCCACAATCCTAGCGGAACGAAAGCGGCAACTGTAGTTGCAGTTGAAATAATAATAGGTAATGCGATTTCGCCAATTCCTTTTTTAGCAGCTTCCAGTCGGCTCATACCTTCTTCGTCCATTAAGCGGTAAACGTTTTCAACAACTACAATTCCGTTATCTACTAGCATTCCCAGTCCCATGATTAATCCGAAAAGGATCATGGTATTCATTGTGTAGCCCATTAAATTTAAGATCATGAATGACATGAACATAGACATCGGGATGGCGAAGCCAACGAATAAAGCGTTACGGAACCCTAAGAAGAACATCAGGACTCCTACTACCAGAATAATACCGAAAATAATATTGTTAACTAAGTCGTCAACCTGATTCAAGGTTCTTGAAGATTGGTCATTTGCTAATGTGATTTTTAAGTCTTTGGGGAAAACGTTTTCTTCGGCATTTTTAATGATTTCTTTTATCTTTTCGGAAGCTTCAATCATGTTTTTCCCAGCACGTTTTTTAACGTCGAGCATCACGACACTGTTACCGAATTCACGTGCATACGTAGTTTTGTCAACATCTTTGAACTCTACTTCTGCGATATCTCTTAGGTAAACGACCCCGTTTTGAGTTTTTACTACAAAGTTTTCCAGATCTTTAGGCTGGTCAATTTCGCCTTCAATTCGAATGGTTCTACGTTGTCCGTTAGCAATTAAGTTCCCGGCAGAAGTAGTTACGTTGCCTCCTCTGATCGCATTTAAAACATCGTCAAAACTTACTTTTGAGGCCATCATTTTATAGATGTCAACACTAACTTCTACTTCTTTGTCCTGAGCTCCCCTGATATCGACTTGCTTGATTTCGGTTAAAGCTTCTATTTCATCTTCCAGGTATTCTCCGAATTTTTTTAATTTGTCTACCGGATAATCTCCAGAAATATTAATGTTCAGGATCGGAACCTCTTCTGAAAGGTTTAGGTCAAATACATTCGGATCTACCTTAGCATCGTTGAATGTAGGCCAGTCTTCTTTTGCTTTTTCTACATCTACTTTGTCTTTTACTTTTTGCTTTGCTGCTTCAACAGTGATCTTTTCATCAAATTCAATGGTGATGATTCCGTAATCTTCTTGAGAAGTAGAAGTGATCTCATCTACATTACTGATGTTCTTTAGTTCTTCTTCTAGCGGATCGATGATCAAACGCTCAATATCTTCAGCAGTATTTCCCGGATAAACGGTGCTGATGTAAATTTTTGTTTCTTTAACCTCTGGGAAGTCTTCTCTGGGCATAGAATAGTATGCCGATAATCCCAAGAAGAAAAATAACCCCATCATCACATAAATGGTCATTTTGTTTTCAATGGCCCACGATGACAGTCTGAATTCTTTATCGGAAGTGTTATTACTCATTATCTTAAATTATTTGATGATTGAAACTTTTTGACCGTCTTTCACACTTCTTGCACCTTCTTTTACAATTTGGTCACCATCTTTAATACCTTCTAATATTTCTACTAGATCTCCTTGTGTTTTACCGGTTTTTACAATTACTTTTTTAGCGACTAAGTTGTTTTCTTGCTTTTCAGTAATGTAAACATATTGTTCTCCTTCAGCATTTTCAGATACAATACTCAAAGGAACTGCAATAACTTTCGGATTTGTATAATCTTTGATGCTTATTTTAGACGTTAAATTCGGTTTGATCGTTCCTTTTTTATTAGTAATGTTGATTAATATTTTAAACGAACGGTTTCCCGGATTGATATAATCACTGGCCTGATTAATCTTTGTAGTAAATACTTCGTTTAAAACAGGGATGTTTACATTAACATCTGTACCTTTTTTAACACTACCTACATATTTCTCCGGTACTTCGGCTTCTAAGTACATATTGCTTAAGTTGACGATACGGATAAGTTGGGTGCCGGGAGCCACTGCTGATCCTTGATCTGTAATAACATCGTCAATGGTTCCGGAGAACGGCGCTTTAACATAAGTTTTAGCGATCTGGCTTTGTAGTTGTGCAACGGCTTTTGCCTGAGCCTCATAATTAGATTTAGCTTGTAAATATTGGATTTCAGAACCTATTTTTTGATTCCAAAGATTTTCTTGTCTTTCATAAGTTGTTTTAGCCAGATTTGCTTGAATCTCTAATTGGGCTAATTGTTGGCTCAATCCTCCGTCGTCAATTTTAGCTAAAGTCTGACCTTTACTTACTTTTTGCCCTTCCGTTACATAAACTTTTTGAAGAGTTCCGGCATATTCAGCATTAAGAACGATATTTTCTTTGGTTTGAACATCAGCCTGTAGCTCCAGATAGTGATCAAAGATCGAATCTTTTGCTGTAAAAGTTGTGATTAAGGCTAGTTTTTGATTGTCATCTAATTTTCCGATAGCATTGTCAATCAGTTCAATTTCTTTAGTTAAGGCATCAGCTTCTGTTACCAGTTCGCTTCTTTTTTGACGCAATTCTTGTAAATTTCCCTTTTCTATAATAGATTCGGTAGAGTTTTTTTTGTTATTGCCACATGCTGTTAAAAGTAAAGCAGCAAGACTTGTGATATATAGTTTTTTCATGAGGAAAGATTATTTTGTGTTGGTGATTTTATCTAAAGCTGTTTTTTTGTTGATAACATCGATCATGGATTGTAAATAGTTTTGTTGTGCCGAGTATAATTGTCTCTGTGCTTCGGTATATTCAAAACTACTGGAGATCCCTTCTTTAAATTTTACAGATTGTTTTTTCTCAATACGCTCTGCTAGTTGTAAATTATCTTTATTAGTTCCGTATAGCTCAATGCTCAATTCGTAGTCGCTTTTTGCTTTTTGATAATCTAAAAGCAACTTTTGTTCTGTTGATTTCAGGCTCGTTTTAGATTGTTCAAAAGCAATACGGGCTTGCTGAGTACGGGCACTTCGGGCCAAGCTGCTAAATAAAGGAACCGTTAAGTTAACACCTAAATAGGAATAGTTCAGCCATTTTTGCTCTGTTGTGAAGAACTTGAACTGGTCATTAAATGCGTTATAACCGAAATTGTAATTTGCAGACAAACTAGGTAAGGCTTTACTTTTTTCCAATTTTAGCAATAAACGATTTGATTCTAAATTGTTTTGTTCAATCTTGTAATCAATCGAGTTTTCAACAGAAAAAGAACCTTGAGAAACCGTTAGATCAACATTTTCCTGAGTTAGATTTTCTAATTCATCTTTTAATGTAATGCTTTCTTCTAAATCAATACCTAAAACATATTTCAACATGTTTAAAGCAATGATCTCATTTCGTTCAGCATTGGCTAACGAACTGTTGATCTGAGAAAGTGTTATTTGTAATTGTTCCACATCTTCTTCTTCCGTTAAACCGTTTTGGAACGTTTCATTGGTCTCAAAAAGTGTTTTTTCTATGGAAGATTTATTGCTTTCTAAAATGCTTACACTTTCTCTTGCTAAAAGCACATTTCCGTAAGAGTTGATTACCAGTTCTCTGATCTCAAGATCTGTTTTCTCTTTAGCATTTTCTGAGATCTGAAGATAGACTTTTGCAGATTGTAGTCCTACTAAATAAGAACCGTCAAAGATCAACTGGCTAATATTTCCGTAAGCATTCATCGTATGTTTAGTGCCGAAAGCGACTTCTACAAACTCCCCGGGATTACCACCAAAGAATTCAGCAGGGATAATTGATTTTTGCAACACAAAATTGTGCTGGTAATCAGCTCCTGCATTGATCTGTGGTAAACCACTGGCGGTTGTTTCCCATTTTTTCTTTTTGGCTGCTTCAACATCTTTAGAAGCGTTTTGCGATTGATAGTTATGCTCTAATGCGTATGCAATAGCTTCTTCTAAGGAAAAATTATAATCCTCTTGTTTTTCTTGGGCATTCAGCAAACCTGATATGACCAATAGCGCTAAAATAAATTTTTGCTTCATTAGTTGTTTTTACTGTATTAAACTTTCTAAAATCTGTATGCCTTTTAAGGTGCAAATTCCTCTTAAGTGATATTCTAAATATTGGTTCTGAACATTTTTCAGACTAAATTGATTAGCAGGAAACAGTTCCCCGTCTTTAATGCTGTTCATGCCGGCAAAATACAAACGACCGATGATCTCGGTATTTATTTCTTTTCGGTACAAACCTTCTGTAATACCGCGATTCAAATTGTCAATAACACAATCATCCATTTTTTCAAATTGCATTTGTTTTAAAGTGTTGTGAATCTTGGGGTAATATTTTTGTAATTGATAAATCGGCGAAGAGTTTTCATCTTTTAAATGTTGAAGAACAAAATTTTTGACTTCAAAAAGCTCTTCAATCGGATTTTTACCAGTGTTGCAGATTCCGTCAATTCCGCAAGAAATAGTCTCAAACAAACGAAGTGTTACACTCTTAACTAATTCGGGCTTAGTTGCAAAATGTTGGTAAATAGTTTTTTTAGAAATCCCCATTTCATTAGCAATATCATCCATAGTTACACTTTTGAACCCTAGTGTAAGAAACATTTCAGTGGCTTTTTCTAAAATTTCTGTTTGCATAATATGCGTTTAATTTGCGTACAAAGCTACATAGGAAACTTTTAAAACAAAAAAAGTTTCCTAAGTTTTTGCATTTTTTTAACAAAGATTTAAAACTCAGGTAAAGTTTTCGGTTTTTCATAAAAAAATAGCGTACTTTGCCTTTGCGATAATTTTTTAAAATCCATGCAAACTATAACTGACTATCAGAATTCCATAGCGGAACATTTTAACTCTTTAGATGTACAGAAAGAGCCTGCAAATTTGTACAGTCCTATTCAGTATATCTTAAACATAGGAGGAAAGCGAATAAGACCTATGTTGACCGTTATGGTTGCAGATATTTTTAATTGTGCTATTGAAAAAGCATTGCCGGCAGCAACTGCTGTTGAGGTTTTTCATAATTTTTCATTGATTCATGACGATATTATGGATGAAGCTCCATTAAGAAGAGGACATCAGACAGTTCATGAAAAGTGGGATTTGAATACAGGAATATTATCAGGAGATGCCATGTTGATTTTGGCATATCAGTTTTTTGAAAATTACGAACCCAAAATATTTCGGCAATTAGCAAAATTATTTAGTAAAACAGCCTTAGAAGTTTGTGAAGGGCAGCAATATGATGTGGATTTTGAAATTCGAGAAGATGTTACGGTTCCGGAATATTTAAAAATGATCGAATATAAAACAGCTGTTTTAGTGGGGGCAGCAATGAAAATGGGCGCCATTGTTGCTGAAGCAAATGAAGAAGATGCAAATTTGGTCTATGATTTTGGTTTAAATCTGGGAATTGCATTCCAATTGCAGGATGATTATTTAGATGCTTTCGGAGATCCGGAGACTTTCGGGAAGCAAGTAGGAGGGGATATCATAGAAAATAAAAAGACCTATTTGTATTTAATGGCTATGCAAAATGCGGAAGAAGATATACAACGTCAGTTGCAGTATTTATTTTCATTAAAACCTAATGATAGTTCAGAGAAGGTAGAATTGGTTAAAAATATTTTCAGGAATTCAAGAGCTGATGAAATGACAAAATTGGCAATTCGGGAATATACTGATAAAGCGATGAAAACATTAGAGGCAATACAAGTTGCTGAAGATAAAAAGAAAGTTTTAAGAGCTTTTGGTGAAAATTTAATGAATAGAAATGTATAATCCACCGGCAAACATAGAAGCCTTATTCTTTCAGGCTGAAGAAGAAAATCTATACGAAAAGTTGATATTGCAATTGCAAAAGGATTTTCATCTGGCAAATGAAAGTTTGGATGTAGAGACAACAATGCTTCCTTTAGAGTTGAAGCAGCAATTACACGAAAAGATATATTTTTTAATCCAACATAAATTTGCAGAATACCTTAATCTGCTTTATGTGATTGACGTTTCTGAGAGTGAGGTAAAAAAATTAGACGGATCTGATCTGGTTGAACTTTCAGAACAAGTTGCCTTTTTAGTCTTAAAACGAGAATGGCAAAAGGTATGGTTTAGAAATAGATTCTGATAAAAGGCATGAAAGCATCTGCATAGACTCCTCGGTTATCTTTGTGCAACACATTATAGCGAACACCGAAAGTAATATTGTCAGTTCTGTAACCGGCTCCGAAAAATAAAGCCGTATTCCAGAAATCATCTTCATAGTGGTTGTAGAAATCTTCAAAGACTGTATTAACCCTTAGTTGTTCTACTTCAACGGAAAGCTGAACTTCTTCAATAGGATTGAATAAGCCTATTACACTTGCTCCGTAAATATTAGCTTTATAGAGGTCTTTTTGTTGGGAATAAGAATACTGTAATCCCAGGCCGGCAGCAACATATTGGTTAAAATTATAAATAGCACTAGGGGCTACAGAAATATCAGTATATCCGTTGCCAAATCCTAAACCTAAACCGCCACCGAACTGTACTTTTTCCCAAAAATTAGATTTTGTTTTGAATTCTTGCGAATTTTGAGCAGAAATGGATAGGCTAAAATAAAATAAAAACACAGAATTCAATAAAACTGTTAAAATCTTTGAGAATTTCATTTTCATAAAACCTTTTCTAAAAAATTAATGATATAAAAATACGATTTTCTTTAAAAGATTATCACAAATGTTTTACTTTTGCATAAAAATTTTTTAATTAAAAGGTCATTTAGACACGATTATGGATAGGTTTTCCTTTTTAAACGCTGCACACACGGCTTTTTTTGCCGATTTATACGATCAATATTTGCAAAGTCCAGACAGCGTAGAACCAAGTTGGAGAAGTTTTTTTCAAGGGTTCGATTTTGCACTGGCAAATTACGGTTCAGAAGAAGTAGGACAACAAATTGCCTACATTGCTTCAGGTGAGTCCCAAGATTCAGGAAAAGTTTCTGAAAAATTACAAAAAGAATTTAATGTACTTAAATTAATTGAAGGTTACAGAACAAGAGGGCATTTGTTTACCAAAACAAATCCGGTTCGGGAAAGAAGAACGTACACGCCTACTTTAGCACTGGAGAATTTCGGACTTTCATCGGCTGATTTGAATACAGTTTTTGATGCTGCTAAAATGGTAAATATGCAGCCGACAACTTTAGCTGAGATCATTAAACACCTTGAACGTGTTTATTGTCAGTCTATCGGGGTTGAATTTATGTATATCAGAAATCCTGAAATACAGGAATGGATTAAAAATCGGTTAGATGTTAACGACAATCAACCGGCTTTCTCTCCGGATCAGAAGAAAAACATCTTAAAGAAGCTCAATGAAGCAGTTTCTTTCGAAACATTTTTACATACTAAATATGTTGGACAAAAGCGTTTCTCACTTGAAGGGTGTGAATCTGCAATCCCGGCTTTAGACGCTTTGATAGAAGCGGCTGCAGAAAAGGGAGTTGAACAATTTGTAATGGGAATGGCGCATAGAGGTAGATTGAATGTGTTGGCAAATATTTTCGGAAAAAACACTCAAAATATATTCTCTGAATTTGACGGTAAGGATTATGATGATGATATGTATTTTGACGGAGATGTTAAATACCATTTAGGGCTTACATCTGATCGCTCAACGGATTCCGGTAAAAAAATAAACTTAAATTTAGCACCTAATCCTTCGCACTTAGAAACAGTTGGTGCTGTGATTGAAGGAATTGCTCGTGCTAAACAAGATCATAATCATTCAAATGATACTTCTAAAGTATTGCCGATTGCCGTTCACGGCGACGCTGCAATAGCAGGTCAGGGAATCGTTTATGAAATTGTACAGATGGCAAAACTGGATGGTTATAAAACAGGCGGAACAATTCACTTAGTGATCAATAACCAGGTAGGTTTTACCACTAACTATTTAGATGCTCGTTCGTCGACCTACTGTACAGATGTAGCTAAAGTAACATTGTCTCCTGTGTTGCATGTTAATGCAGACGATGCTGAGGCTGTTGTACACGCTATGTTATTTGCATTGGATTACAGAATGCAGTTTGGCGGTGATGTATTCATCGATTTATTAGGCTATAGAAAATATGGACATAATGAAGGAGATGAACCTCGTTTTACACAACCGAAACTATACAAGATTATTTCTAAACACGAAAATGCTCGTGACATTTATGCTGAAAAACTAAAATCAGAAGGTGTTATTGATGCCACTTTTGTAAAAAGTTTAGAAGAAGCTTACAAAGCTAAATTAGATGAAAATTTAGAAGAGTCTCGTAAAAAAGATCTAACGGTGATTACTCCTTTTATGCAAAATGAGTGGGAAGGTTTTCATCAGGTTTCAGATGACGTGATGCTTCAAAAAGTAGATACTTCTTTTGATAAAGAAAAATTAACAGAAATTGCTACTACGATCACTAATCTTCCGAAAGACAAAAAATTCATTAACAAAATCTCACGCTTGATCGCTGACAGAAATGCAATGTATTTTGAGAAAGATCAGTTAGATTGGGCAATGGGAGAGTTATTGGCTTATGGCTCTTTATTAGCGGAAGGATATGATGTAAGAATGTCAGGCCAGGATGTGGAAAGAGGAACATTCTCTCACCGTCATGCCGTAGTTAAAGTAGAAGATTCTGAAGAAGAAGTAGTACTGTTAAATGAAATAGCAGACAAAAAAGGAAACTTCTATATCTACAATTCATTATTGTCGGAATATGGTGTACTTGGTTTTGAATACGGTTATGCTTTAGCATCTCCTAAAACATTAACCATTTGGGAAGCACAATTCGGTGATTTCTCAAACGGAGCCCAAATTATGATGGATCAGTACATTTCTGCAGGAGAAGACAAATGGAACAGTCAAAACGGAATTGTTTTATTGTTGCCTCACGGGTATGAGAACCAGGGAGCAGAACACTCATCAGCACGTATGGAGCGTTATTTACAGTTATGTGCAAAACACAACATGTATATAGCTGATTGTACAACTCCGGCTAACTTCTTCCATTTGATGAGAAGACAAATGAAAACGAATTTCCGTAAACCATTGGTAGTATTCTCGCCAAAAAGTTTATTACGTCACCCACTAGCAGTTTCAAAGGTGGATGAATTAGCTAACGGTCGATTCCAGGAAGTAATTGATGATCCGGCAGTAACAGACAAAAAAGCGATCAAATCGTTGGTGTTCTGTACCGGTAAAGTATATTATGATATCATTGCTAAACGTGAAGAGTTAGGAAGAAATGATGTTGCAGTTGTGCGTTTAGAACAATTGTTCCCGTTGCCGGTTGAGCAATTGAGAGATATAATTGCAAGTTATCCTAATGTTGACGATTATGTTTGGGCGCAGGAAGAACCTAAGAACATGGGAGCGTACAGTTTCATGTTGATGAATTTTAACTTAGTTAAGCTACGATTGGCTTCGCCTAAAGCTTATAGTGCTCCTGCAGCAGGTAGTTATGAGCGTTCTAAAAAACGTCAGGCTAATGCTATTGCAATGGTTTTTGATAAAGATTTATTTAATTAATTTTACACAACAATAATAAAAGGCTCCCTGTTTCATAATTAAGAACGAAAAGGGAAAACGTTAAACAACATAGAGTTATGATTTTAGAAATGAAAGTCCCTTCTCCGGGAGAATCTATCACCGAAGTTGAAATTGCAACTTGGTTAGTAAAAGATGGTGATTACGTAGAAAAAGATCAAGCTATTGCTGAAGTGGATTCAGATAAAGCGACTTTAGAATTACCTGCTGAAGCAAGCGGTATTATTACCCTTAAAGCAGAAGAAGGTGATGCAGTTGCAGTGGGGCAAGTAGTTTGTTTAATTGATACGAGTGCTGCTAAACCTGAAGGTGATGCAGCTCCTGTAGCAAAAGAAGAACCTAAAGCAGAAGAGAAAAAAGTTGAAGCAGCTCCGGTACCGACGCCAACGCCGGCACCAACTTATGCTACCAGCGCACCGTCTCCTGCTGCTAAGAAAATATTAGCCGAGAAAAACATTGATCCTACGACTATTGCAGGAACAGGAAAAGGCGGAAGGATTACAAAAGATGATGCTGTAAATGCAGTACCTTCAATGGGAACTCCAACCGGTGGTCCACGTGGTAGTGAGCGTAAAAAATTATCAATGTTGCGTCGTAAAGTAGCAGAACGTTTAGTAGCGGCTAAAAACGAAACAGCAATGTTAACTACGTTCAACGAAGTTGATATGAGTGCTATCTATGCTTTACGTAATGAATACAAAGAAGCTTTTAAAGCAAAACATGGTTTAGGCTTAGGATTTATGTCATTCTTTACGAAAGCAGTTACCAGAGCTTTACAGTTATATCCGGATGTGAACTCTATGATCGACGGTCAAGAGCAAATTGCTTACGATTTTTGTGATATTTCAGTAGCTGTATCAGGTCCGAAAGGGTTAATGGTTCCTGTAGTTCGCAATGCAGAACTATTGTCTTTCCGCGGCGTTGAAGCTGAAATCAAACGTTTAGCTATACGTGCTCGTGACGGACAAATTACAGTTGATGAAATGACCGGAGGTACATTTACTATTTCTAATGGTGGAGTATTCGGAAGTATGTTGTCTACACCAATTATCAATCCTCCTCAATCCGGTATTTTAGGAATGCATAATGTAGTTGAGAGAGCGATTGTTAAAAATGGACAAATCGTGATCGCTCCGGTAATGTATGTGGCTTTATCATATGACCATAGAATCATTGACGGGCGTGAGTCTGTAGGGTTCTTAGTTGCTGTTAAAGAGGCATTGGAAAATCCGGTTGAAATTTTAATGGATAATAATCCTAAAAAAGCTTTAGAACTGTAAATATTTAGGTTTTAAATAATAAAAAAAGAGACGATTTAATCGTCTCTTTTTTTTATACTGCTTTTTTCAAAAGATCAAACATAGGGCAACGTTTACAACGTTTGTTTTCGCCTTTCTTATATTTTTCACAACATTTTGATTTGCAATTTTCAGCAACTTTAATGTCGTTTATGTTTAACTTTTTAAGTTTTTTCTTTTTACTTTTTTTGTCCTTTTCCTTGCTCATAAAATCATAATAATCAGAGCAAAGATATGACTATTTTTAAATATTCTAAATAAAAATTACTTAGAATTGATTGCAATTGAACTGGTAACGGATAATTGTTGAATATCTCTGTCAAACAAATACAGTCCGCCTCTGTCTTCACCAATTAAATTGATCTTATCCAGAATAGTTTTGGCCTGAGCTTCTTCCTCAATCTGTTCAGAAACGTACCATTGCAGGAAATTATGCGTGGCATAATCTTTTTCATTTAAGGTAGTGTGGACCAATTCGTTAATGGAATTAGAAACGAAAAGCTCGTGCTGGTATAATTCTTCGAACATTTCTTTGAATGTTCCGAATTTAGTTTTCGGGGCTTTTAAATCAGTGACCAAAGCATGTCCGCCTCTTTCATTGACATATTTTACCAGTTTAAGCATGTGGGAACGCTCCTCATCAGACTGGTTATACATGAACTGTGCAACTCCTTCTAAACCTTGAATCTCAGCCCAACAAGCCATTGACAAGTAGATCTGAGAAGATTCAGCTTCAATTTTGATTTGTTTATTTAATGTGTCTTCAATGTTTTTAGATAGCATAACTTCTTTTCTTTAAAGTTACAAAAAAATTAATTTATAGTAGCTCCGTTCATAACACCGTCAGCGTCAGGATTAACGAAAACTAATTTTCCTTCAGCGTTATTGGTCATTAAGATCATTCCCTCACTTTCCACACCACGTAGTGCTCTCGGGGCTAAATTTACTAAAACGGTAACCTGTTTTCCGATAATTTCTTCCGGAGTGAAATGTTCTGCAATTCCGGAAACTATGGTTCGAATATCAATTCCTGTATCTACTTTTAATACTAAAAGTTTATTGGCTTTCGGCATCTTTTCGGCTTCAAGAATCGTTCCTACCCGTAGATCCATTTTAGAGAAATCATCAAAAGTAGCTGTTTCTTTTTGCGGTTCAGCCTTAGCATTGGCTATTTGATTTGCTTTTTTAGAAGCTTCAAGTTTATCCAGTTGTTTTTGAATATCAGCATCCTCAATTTGAGCAAATAAAATTTCAGACTTACCGATTTCATGTTCCGGTTTAACCAAGTTCCATTGGCTAAAATCTAAATCCCAAGCGTTAGATTGAATGTTCAGGATGTTTTTTAACTTGTTTGAAGTAAACGGTAAAAACGGTTCTGCTAAAATAGCCAGAGCTGAAGCAATTTGCAAAGCTACATACATTTGCGTTTTTACACGTTCCGGATTTTCTTTAACCATTTTCCATGGTTCTTCATCAGCTAAATATTTATTTCCCAAGCGAGCTACATTCATCATTTCACCTAAAGCTTCTCTGAAACGGTAGCGCTCAATGGAAGACGTAATTACCGCCGGATAGGCTTTTAGTTCAGTTAAAGTTTGCTCGTCAACTTCTGTTAATTCGTTTGGTGCAGGAACAATTCCGTTATAATATTTGTGCGTTAATACCACCACACGGTTAATAAAGTTTCCGAAAATAGCCGCTAATTCATTATTGTTTCTGGCTTGGAAATCTTTCCATGTGAAATCATTATCTTTTGTTTCCGGAGCATTAGCGGTTAAGGTATAACGTAAAGCATCTTGTTTGCCCGGAAAATCTTCTAAGTATTCATGCAGCCATACAGCCCAGTTTTTTGAAGTGGACAATTTATTACCTTCTAAATTCAGGAACTCATTGGCCGGAACATTGTCAGGTAAGATATAACTTCCTTCTGCTTTTAGCATAACCGGAAAAATAATGCAGTGAAAAACAATATTGTCCTTTCCGATGAAGTGCACTAATTTAGTATCTTGATCTTTCCAATAGGGTTCCCAATCTTTTCCTTCTCTGGCAGCCCATTCTTTAGTAGACGAAATGTAACCGATAGGAGCATCAAACCAAACGTATAGTTTTTTTCCTTCGGCTCCTTCAACCGGAACGTCAATTCCCCAATCCAAGTCGCGAGTTACGGCGCGAGGTTCTAATCCGCCATCAACCCATGATTTTACTTGCCCGTAGACATTAGGTTTCCAATCGTTTTTATGACCTTCCAGTATCCATTCTCTTAGAAAGTTGTCGTATTCATTTAACGGAAGAAACCAGTGTTTGGTAGACTTTAAAACCGGTTTAGTTCCGGTAATGGTCGATTTCGGATTAATTAAGTCGGTTGCATTTAAAGAAGTACCGCATTTTTCACATTGATCGCCGTAAGCTTCTTCGTTTCCGCATTTCGGACAAGTTCCGATCACAAAACGATCGGCTAGAAACTGATCTGCTTTTTCATCGTATAATTGTTCTGTAGTTTCTTCAATAAACTTGCCGTCATCATATAGTTTTCTGAAAAATTCAGAAGCCGTATCATGATGTATCTTAGCAGAAGTGCGGGAATAATTATCGAATGCAATTCCGAATTCTTCAAATGATTTACGAATAATGCCGTCGTACTTGTCAATTACTTGTTGCGGAGTGATTCCTTCTTTCTTTGCTTTCATGGAAATCGCAACTCCGTGTTCGTCACTTCCGCAAACAAAAGCAACATCTTTTCCTTGCAAACGAAGATAACGCGCGTAAATATCAGCCGGAACATAAACACCGGCTAAATGTCCGATGTGAATAGGACCGTTAGTATAAGGCAAGGCTGCCGTTATGGTATATCTCTTAGGATTTTCTGACATAAAAAATAAATTTAGTTTTCGAAAAGCATCGAAATGATTGCAAAAATAATTCATTAGTGATGAATTAGCGAATTTTTGATTTGATTTTGTGTATTTTTGAGTAAAGTTTATTACAGAATATGATGAAAAGCTATTTTGTAATCTTATATATTATTTCAATTTATTCTTATTCACAAAAGAAAATGATTATTCCTCCTTATTTAAAAAAAGGCGACACGGTTGCTATTGTCTGTACAGCGCGAAAATTTTTTCCTGAAGATGCTAAACCTGCTATTGAATTGTTAGAATCCTGGGTTTAAATGTCAGATTAGGGAATACAATAGGATTGGATAGTTGTCAATTGGGAGGAACAGACGATGAGCGCGCTGCTGATTTTCAGCAACAGATGGACGATGAGAATGTGAAAGCGATCTGGTGTGCAAGAGGCGGGTATGGTACGGTAAGGATAGTTGATTCATTGGATTTTTCGAAATTTAAGAAACATCCGAAATGGATTATGGGTTTCAGTGATGTAACGGTTTTGCATAGTCAATTGAATAAAGAACGGATTGCGTCTTTGCATTCGATCATGCCGTTTACAGTTCCTAAAGCACCGGAAGAGATAAAAGAAACGTTACATGATGCATTATTTGGTAAAAAGTTACATTATACTACACCTTCACTACCTTATAATATTACAGGAAAAGCTAAAGGAGAGCTAGTGGGCGGTAATCTGTCTATTTTATACAGTTTGATGGGTTCAGATTCATCTATCGATACAAAAGATAAGATTTTGTTCATAGAAGATTTGGACGAATACCTGTATCATGTGGATCGAATGATGTATAATTTAAAGCGAAATGGTTATTTTGAAAAATTAAGAGGCCTTATAGTAGGAGGGATGACGGATATGCATGATAATGAAATTCCTTTTGGCCAAAATGCCGTACAGATCATCACAGCGATTGCTCAGGAATATAATATTCCGGTTGCATTTGATTTTCCTGTCGGACATCAGAGGGATAACAGAACGTTGATTTTAGGGGAAAAAGTTTTGTTGGAAGTGAGAGAAGATGAAGTAGTTTTAGACTTTTCGGAATAGTATATTACAATGGCTGAACACAATGAATTAGGGAAGTTAGGGGAAGAATTAGCAGTAGCATTTCTGGAAGAACAAGGCTATGCTGTTCTGGAAACTAATTGGATTTTTGATAAGGCTGAAATTGATATTATTGCTCAAAAAGATTCTGTTTTGGTTGCTGTCGAAGTTAAAACACGTTCCTCAATTGAATTTGGTTTGCCACAGGATTTTGTAAAACCAAAGAAGATACAACTTTTGGTAAAAGCTGTTAATCAATATATTGAACAGAATGATTTAGATGTGGAAGTTCGCTTTGATATTATAGCGATCACAAAGAAAAGTGGTAATTATAACATTGAGCATATAAAAGAGGCTTTTTATTATTTTTAGAGTTATAATTGTAACAATTTGTTTTCTTTTTATATATTTGTGGAAAGCACACAACAAATCTAACAAAATGAAAACTATTTCTTCTGTAGTTGAAAACTACATCAAGTCAAAGCCCTTTTTATTGAATTCCTTATCTCAGGGAATTATTAACCTTACATCCTTAGCTAGAGTTATGATGCCGGAGTTAGAGAAAGAACTAGGTAAAGACGTGAAGCAAGGTGCTGTTGTTATGGCGCTTAAGAGGTTGTCTGAGGAATTGGATTTTAAGATCAATTTAAAAATTTCTAAAGTACTTCGTAATCTGGGAGAAATAACGGTTCGTTCGTCTTTGGTGGATTATGCTTTTGCAATTTCAGAAACTTTATTAGAAAATCAGGTAAAGCTGATCTCTGAAATCAATAAAAATCAGGATATCTTTTATACGTCATCACGAGGAGTAAATGAAACCAATATTATTATTAGCAGAGCCGTTGCTGATTTGGTTGATAATATTTTTAAAAATGAGAAGCAAACACATAAAATTGAAAATCTGTCTTCTATTTCGGTAAAATTACCTCAGGAAAATGTTTCTGTTCCCGGCGTGTATTATTACATCTTTCAGCGTTTAGCTTGGGAAGGAGTTGTTATTCATGAAGTTATTTCTACGACAAATGAATTTACGATCATTGTGAGAGACGAGCAAATAGATGTCGCTTTTAAAGTAATAAAAGGCTTAAAAGTGGTTAATGAATAACAAAAAAAAGGGATTTTTTTTTACATATCAAAAAGAAACGTATTTTTACCAATCATTATACTAAAAATAAAGGAATTGAGTTAAAGGTTTAAAAGCGTTTTTATTTTGAAAAACAAGAGCATATCTACATATATAATCTTCATCGGAATATTGTCTTTAATCGTCGCCTGTTCGGTAAAGAAAGACAAGTTCATTAATCGTAATTTCCACGCTGTAACTACCGAGTATAATATTTTATACAACGGGAATTTAGCGTTAGATGCCGGATTAGAAGAATTAAAAACAACATATCAGGACAATTTTTGGGAAGTTCTACCTATTGAGCGTACAACTGATAAAGAACAGAATATTCTGCCCGGTCAGACTAAGAATGCTAATTTTGAACGTGCTGAAGAAAAAGCAGTAAAAGCAGTTCAGAAACATTCTATGAATATCGGAGGAACAGAGCGAAACCCTCAAATGGATGAGGCATATCTGCTTTTGGCTAAAGCGCGATACTATGACAATCGTTTTATTCCGGCACTGGAAGCTTTAAACTATATTCTGTATAAATATCCTAAAAGCGACAGGATCTATCATGCAAAAGTTTGGCGTGAAAAAGTTAATATTCGTTTAAACAGTGAAGAATTAGCAATAAAAAACCTAAAGAAACTCTTAGAAAGTCAGAAGATTGAAGGACAGGATTTAGCAGACGCAAATGCTATGCTTACTCAGGCTTACATTAATTTAGAAGCAATTGACAGCGCCATAACAACGGTTAAGGTGGCTAAAAATGAAACAAAAAGCAAAGAAGAAAAAGCCCGTTATACTTTTATATTAGGACAGTTGTATGAAAAGATGAATTATAAGGACAGCGCTTTTGCAACTTTTCAGGAAGTCATAGAAATGAAACGTAAATCGCCTCGTCAATATGTAATTCATGCGCATGCTGAACAAGCGAAGCAGTTCGATTATGAAAAAGGAGATACTATTGCTTTTCTTGAAAAGTTCAACAAACTTTTAGCAGACAGAGAAAACAGACCCTATTTAGATGTTTTAAACCATCAGATGGGGATTTTTTATGATAATTTCAAAAAAGATTCTACAGCAAAAGTATACTATAATAAATCCTTGAGAACACTTTCGCAGGATCGTTATTTAAGTGCTTCTAACTATCGCAATATCGCTGAGATCAATTTTAGAAATGCTGAGTATAAATTGGCAGGAATGTATTATGATAGTACGTTGACCCGTTTAGACGAGCGTACCCGTGAATATCGAAAAATAAAGAAAAAGAGAGACAATTTAGCGGATGTTATTTTATACGAAGATATTGCAACTCGTAATGACAGCATACTCCATGTGGTAAGTTTAACCGATAAAGAGAAAATAGGATATTACGAAAGCTATATTGAAAAACTTAAAGTACAAGATGAGATCAAGGCTAAGTTAGCTAAGGAACAAGCTGAAAAAGAGGCGAATATAAAAGCAAATAGTGTAGCAAACTCTGATGTGTCAGGAAATAGAAAAAACACAAGTGACAAAGTGTTGGGGACAGCATCCTTATTACCTCCGGGAGGAAGCACTAACGGGCAAAGTGCTTTCTATTTCTACAATCCGGTTACAGTAAGTTACGGGAAGACAGAATTTCAAAAGAAGTGGGGAAAAATAGAATTAAAAGACAACTGGAGATTGTCTTCATCAAAAGATAAAACAAGTTTTAAAGACGACGAAGAAGAATTGACCGATGAAGGAGAACAAAAAGATTCTATCGCGGAAAACCCGCTTTATAATGTAGCTTATTATTTAGATCAAATTCCTGAAGATAGTAAAGTGATTGATAGTATAGCCAAAGAGCGAAATATGGCATATTACCAATTAGGGCTGATCTATAAAGAAAAATTCAAAGAATATAAGTTGGCTGCTAATCGATTAGAAACATTGCTTAAGAACAAACCTGAAGAACGTTTGATACTTCCGGCAAAATACAATTTGTACAAAATATACGAAATTATAGATCCGGCTAAAGCAGCAACGATGAAAGATCAGATCTTGTCGGAATATCCGGAAAGCCGTTATGCAGAGATCATTAAGAACCCGACGGAAGTTTTAGCAGATGAAGACAATCCTGAATCAGTTTATAAATCGGTTTATAATGAGGTGCAGGAAGGTAAATTAAGAGAAAGCTATCCTGCTTTGGTTCAAAAAGTAGATGAGTATGTGGGCGATGATGCCTTGCCGAAGTTTGAAATGCTTAAGGCGGTTGTTTCAGGAAGACTTTTTGGTCTGGAGGAATATAAAAAAGGATTGAATTTTGTAGCATTGACTTATCCCAATACAGAAGAAGGAAAAGAATCTGAGGCATTGCTTCAGAAAAATATTCCTAAACTGGAACAGTTAAAATTCGTAAAAGATGAAGAAGCGTCAGGCTGGAAAATTATTTTCCCTGTAAAATATCCTGCTGATAAATCTCAGGAAAAATTATTACAGACAGTAAAGAAGTATATAGATAATACTCAAAATAGTAACTTAAAATTATCGGTGGATATTTATGATATGGGTAACGATTTTGTTATCTTGCACGGCCTTCAGTCAAAACAAACGGCAAAATCAGTTTTAAGTTTATTGCGAGATTATAAAGAATATAAAATTAAAGATGAGGCTTATTGTATCTCTTCGGAAGATTATACAGTAATTCAGATCAAAAAAGCATTTGCCGAATGGTTGCAGGAGCATAAAGAATAAAAAAGAACCCCCAAAATCTATAAACCATGTTTGATAAAGCAAAAAATAACGACAATGTTCTGGGTAAAACAAACAGAATTGTTGAAGGAACAGTGATAAGAGGTGACATTGAATCAAAAGCCGATTTTAGGCTGGACGGTGTTCTTGTCGGGAACTATACATCAACCGGAAAATTAGTGGTCGGTCCTTCAGGTGAAGTGCAGGGAGATGTTAAATGCAAAAATGTGGATATTGAAGGTAAGTTCACCGGAAAACTGATCGCAACAGAATTGTTAACCGTGAAATCAAAAGCTTCGATCAATGGAGAAGTAACTGTAGGTAAATTAGCAGTAGAACCGGGAGCCGTATTTGAAGCGACCTGCACCATGAAGAACCAGTTAAAGTCTGTTGCAAATGAAACAAAAGAAAAATCAGCCTAGTAAATGGTTGTATTTTGTAACGATTCCAACGCAAATGGGAGTGGTTATTTTTGTTTTTTCGATTTTAGGAGCTAAAGCAGATGAATATTATAGAACAGCATACCTTAAACCAGTATTAACACTCTTCGGAGTGTTTTTGGCTTTATATCAGGTTATAAAGAAAGTACAACAAATCAGTAGAGAAGATGAAGATTGAACGAAAAAATAATTTTTTGTTTAAAATTTTATATCCCTGTTTAATCATCTTAATAGTGGATATTGCCTTTTTATTTTTTGATTTTTTTCCCGAAAAAGCCTCTTTTGTTAAGAGTATATTTCTGGTAGAATCATTTCTCACTTTTCTGGTATTGCTCGGAGCTGTTTTTTATCAAAAAAAGTCAGACCAATTGGGCTTTTTCGCTCTAATCACACTTACTGTTAAAAACATTCTTGTATACGTATTTTACACAAGTCTTATTTCCGGAATTACGCAAACGTTTTCAGATAAGATGGTTTTTATTCTCATTTTTTTCTCTTTTATGCTCGTAGATGTCTATTTTACAGTAGTTTTGCTGAATAAAAATGAGGTAAAATGAATTTGTATAACAAATCAGCAAAAAAAACATGTATTCTAACTTGGATTTTTAATTAAAGTTGTACTTTTGCAAAAATTTTTAAGAACCATAAAAGTTATATAAATAAGAGAATATGGTGATTCTGAAAAAACCACTTTCGATTTTAGCCGCACTAATGCTGGTTTTTACGACTACAAATGTGTTAGCTTCTGATACAGTTGATAGTACAAAAGTTGAAACTAATGAAGTTCATGCTGATCACGTTGACCACGGAGAAACGCATGGTGAAGAAGCAAAATCTTCTAAAGAGATCGTCAATGAACATATTGAACATCACTTAAAAGATGATTACTATTTTATTTTCTTCTCTGATGAGGAAGAAGGAAAGCATTATGGTTTCGGATTACCGGTGATCTTATTAGATAACGGATTAAAAGTTTTTTCTGCTTCTGAATTTCATCACGGAGAAAAAGTAGTGGAAAAAGGAGGTCAGTTCTATAAATTGTATCATAGTAAAGTTTACAAAACGGATGCTGAAGGTACAATTCAATATGATGAACATCATCACCCTACTAATGAGAGACCATTGGATTTCTCTATTACAAAAAATGTATTCTCATTGTTTTTAACTGCAGTTTTGTTATTCGTTATGTTTACTTCATTGGCGAAAACCTACAAAACAAGCCACAATAATTTACCAAAAGGATTTAATCGTGTTTTAGAGCCATTGGTAATCTACGTTAGAGATGAAATAGCTCGTCCGAATATCGGGGAGAAAAAATATAAAAAATTCATGCCTTATTTGTTGACTGTGTTCTTCCTGATCTGGTTGTTGAATTTGATCGGATTGACTCCGTTAGGGATCAATGTAACAGGGAATATTACAGTAACCTTATGTTTGGCATTGTTTACATTTCTTATTACACAATTTAGTGCTAATAAAGATTATTGGGGACACATCTTCTGGATGCCGGGAGTGCCTGTTCCGATGAAAATTGTTTTGATGCCGATCGAGGTGTTGGGAATGTTTACGAAACCGTTCTCATTGATGATTCGTCTTTTTGCAAACATTACGGCCGGACACACAGTAGTTATGGGGTTAATTGCAATTGTGTTCTTAATGAAAGAGCAGTTGTCAACCGGCGGTGCTATAGGAACATCAATGGCTTTAACGTTGTTTATTTCGATTATAGAGTTGTTAGTGGCATTCCTTCAGGCGTTTATCTTTACGATGTTATCGTCTTTATTTATCGGTATGGCAGTTCAGGATCATCATCATGATGAACACCATTCGGTAGATGAATTAGGAGATCACGATAATGCTATTGTTTAATTTAGAAAGAATTTTGTTTAATTATATAAATCAATTATTATGACAATTCCAAATTTAGTAGGTGCTGGTTTAATCGTAATCGGAGCTGGTTTAGGTTTAGGTAAAATCGGTGGTTCTGCAATGGACGCTATTGCTCGTCAACCGGAAGCTGCTGGAAAAATCCAAACTGCGATGATTATCATCGGTGCATTATTGGAAGGTTTAGCATTTGGTGCTTTAATCTTAGGAGCTTAATTAAAAGAAAAACAAAGAACCTGCAACGGTTGGTTGCAGGTCTTGTTTTGTTAAACAGATTTTAGAAGACACTTAAATATTATTGATATAAAATGGATAAGTTAATTAATGATTTTTCATACGGTTTGTTTTTCTGGCAAGCAATTATTCTGGTAATCTTGATTGTGTTATTGGCAAAATTTGCTTGGAAACCGATTTTAGCAGCTTTGGCAGCTCGTGAAGAAGGTATTGAAAATGCTTTAATGGCAGCAGAAAATGCTAAAAAAGATTTGGCAAACCTAAAAGCGGATAATGAGAAATTATTGGCTGAAGCTCGTGTAGAAAGAGATAACATGCTAAAAGAAGCTCGTGAAATCAAAGACAAGATGATTACTGATGCTAAAGACGAAGCGAAAGTACAAGGAGATAAAATGATAGCTCAGGCTAAAGCAACAATTGAAACTGAGAAAAATGCAGCTATGGCTGAGATCAAAGCTCAAGTTTCAACATTGTCTATTGAAATTGCAGAAAAATTATTGAAAGAAGAATTATCTAGCAAAGAAACACAATCAAAATTGGTTGAGAAAATGTTAGATGACGCTAAATTGAATTAATTATGGCAGGAAGTAGAGCCGCTATTCGCTATGCGAAAGCAATACTTGATATAGCTCAGGGAAATAACAATTCTGAAAAAGTTTTGGCTGATATGAACACTATCGTTTCGGCTGTAAAGGAATCTAAAGAATTGAAATTGTTCTTGGAAAGCCCGATTGTAAATGTTCAAACTAAACGTAATGCTTTGGTTGAAGTTTTTGCAAGTGCTCAACCGGAAACTAAAGCCTTGTTCCAGTTATTGCTTGAAAATAAAAGATTTGGGATTTTAGCTTCAATAGGTGATCAATACCAAGAGCTATATAATGAAGCCAATGGCATTGAAAATGCCGTTGTGACTACAGCAGTTCCGTTAGATGCAGCATTGGAAGATAAAGTGTTGGCGAAAATAGCAACTTTTACATCTAAAAAAGTAAATTTAACCAATGTAGTAGATCCTGCAATTATCGGAGGGTTTGTATTGCGAATTGGGGATCAACAATACAATGCATCTGTAGCAAACAGGTTGCTACAATTAAAAAGAGAGTTTAGTAATTAATAAACAAAAGGAATTAATTTCGATGAAAAAAGTTTTAATACTCTTATTGTTATCTTTCTCTGTTTTGAGTTTTTCTCAAAAAGTAAAATTTAAAAAAGGGAACGTTTTGATTGACGGTGTTGAAGTTTATAAATATGAAAATGAAGGGTCAACAATGACGTTGTCTACATTAGGCGGAGAAGAATTTGTTTCTTTTTTAAGTACGTCGTATGAAGTTCCCAACCCTGCCAGAAGCCAACCGGGAGGACATAATTATCCGGCTACTCTTAAAAAATATGTTGTTACGGTTAGATTCTTAGAGTCCGGAAAGGAACTGTTTACGGATTTGAGCAGTAAAGAAATTGCTAAAGCCATCAATAAATCTGAATTAGTATCTGAAGACGGAAGTATTGATGAAGAAAAATTAGATAAATTTATTAACAAGTATAATAATGAAACATTAAAATTAAAGATTTACTAAAAGTTTTTAATTGAAAATGAAATAATTAAATATTATGGCTGAAATTAAACCTGCTGAAATATCAGCAATATTAAAAAAGCAACTATCAGGTTTTGAATCTGGTGCTACTTTAGAAGAAGTTGGAACAGTACTTCAGGTGGGTGACGGTATTGCTCGTGTTTATGGATTGTCTAATGCTCAATACGGTGAGTTGGTTCAATTCGAAAACGGATTAGAAGCAATCGTATTGAACTTAGAAGAAGATAATGTTGGGGTAGTATTGTTAGGTCCTTCAACAGGTATTAAAGAAGGTTCAACTGTAAAAAGAACACAACGTATCGCATCTCTTAAAGTAGGAGAGCAAATGGTAGGACGTGTAGTAGACACTTTAGGTTTCCCAATCGACGGTAAAGGTCCTATTGGCGGAGATTTATATGAAATGCCGCTTGAGCGTAAAGCTCCGGGAGTTATTTTCCGTCAACCGGTAAACGAACCGTTACAAACAGGTATTAAAGCAGTTGATGCCATGATTCCTGTAGGTAGAGGACAACGTGAGTTGGTAATCGGTGACCGTCAAACTGGTAAAACTACAGTTTGTATCGATACGATCTTAAATCAAAAAGAATTTTATGATGCCGGAAAACCGGTATTCTGTATATATGTTGCAGTAGGACAAAAAGCATCTACAGTTGCAGCTATCGCTAAAACTTTAGAAGATAAAGGTGCAATGGCTTATACAGTTATTGTTGCTGCTAATGCTTCTGACCCTGCTCCAATGCAAGTTTACGCTCCTTTTGCCGGTGCTGCTATCGGTGAGTATTTCCGTGATACAGGTCGTCCGGCTTTAATTGTTTATGATGATTTGTCTAAACAAGCGGTGGCATATCGTGAGGTGTCTTTGTTATTAAGAAGACCACCGGGACGTGAAGCTTATCCGGGAGACGTATTCTACTTACACTCAAGATTATTAGAGCGTGCTGCTAAAGTGATTGCAGATGATGAAATCGCTAAAACAATGAATGACTTACCGGAATCATTAAAACCGATCGTTAAAGGTGGTGGTTCGTTAACGGCGTTACCAATCATTGAAACACAAGCAGGTGACGTTTCTGCTTATATTCCGACTAACGTAATTTCGATTACTGACGGTCAGATTTTCTTAGAGTCAGACTTGTTCAATTCAGGTGTTCGCCCTGCAATTAACGTAGGTATCTCTGTATCTCGTGTAGGAGGTTCGGCTCAAATTAAATCAATGAAAAAAGTAGCAGGTACATTAAAATTAGACCAGGCACAATATCGTGAGCTTGAAGCTTTCGCGAAGTTCGGTTCTGATTTGGATGCTGCAACAATGAATGTAATTGAAAAAGGTAAACGTAACGTAGAGATCTTAAAACAATCAGTAAACGATCCGTATACTGTAGAAGATCAGGTTGCAATTATCTATGCCGGTTCTAAAAACTTATTGAGAAATGTTCCGGTTGATAAAGTAAAAGAATTTGAAAAAGATTTCTTAGCATACTTAGGAGCTAAGCACCGTGATACATTAGATGCTTTAAAAGCAGGTAAATTTGATGATACGATCACTGATGTATTAGAAAAAGTAGCAAAAGAAATTTCAGCAAAATATTAATAGAATAGGTAAAAGGAGAATGGTAGTAGGTTAGAGAACCTATTGCCTTTTCCCCTTAACCAAATACCTAAAAAGAATGGCAAACTTAAAGGAAATTAGAAATAGAATCAGTTCCGTTCAGTCAACGATGCAGATTACATCAGCGATGAAAATGGTTTCTGCAGCTAAATTAAAGAAAGCGCAAGATGCTATTACAGCTATGCGTCCTTATGCTGAGAAATTAACGGAATTATTACAAAATTTAAGTGCTACATTAGAGGGAAATACCGGTGGAGCTTTTGCTGAACAAAGAGAAGTAAACAAGGTTTTAATTGTTGCTGTAACTTCTAACAGAGGTCTTTGTGGAGCTTTTAATGCCAATGTGATTAAAGAAGTAAAAAACAGAGTGAACTTTTACCAAGGAAAGCAAGTTGACGTGGTTTCTATCGGTAAAAAAGGAAACGATATTTTAAGCAAAACCAATACGATACTTGCTAATTATAGTTCTGTTTTTGACGATTTAACATTTGATAAAGTAGCTGATATTGCTCAGGTATTAATGGATAAGTTTGTAGCAGCTGAGTATGATAAAATTGAAATTGTATACAACAATTTCAAAAATGCCGCTACTCAAATTGTAAAAACAGAACAGTTTTTACCATTGGCACCGATTGCCGAAGGTGAAGCGATAGCTTCTGATTACATTTTTGAACCTTCTAAAGAAGAAATCGTGTCAACATTGATTCCTAAATCATTAGAGACACAATTATATAAATCTGTTCGCGATTCATTTGCTGCTGAGCACGGCGCTCGTATGACAGCAATGCATAAAGCTACAGATAATGCAACAGCATTGCGTAACCAATTGAAATTAACGTATAACAAAGCACGTCAGGCTGCAATTACAGGAGAGATCTTAGAGATTGTAGGTGGTGCAGAAGCGTTAAACGGATAATATTTGATAAAGAAGATTTTAAAGAAAGAGCCAAACATTTATGTTTGGCTCTTTCTTATTTAGTTAATGTTTCCCAGATAAAACTATAAAATTCAGCTTCTTGTTTTACTCGGTCGGTATAATTAGCAATTTTACCATAGTGCCCGGCCTTTTCTTTTACCATTAAATATACAGGATTCTTTTGAGCCTGCCTTTCTTGGAGTTTTGCTGCAAATTTATAAGAGTGAATAGGAGGTACTCTGTCATCATTTTCGCTGGTAATGATTAATGTAATAGGATAGTTAACATCATCTTTTATATTATGAAGAGGAGAGTAGGCTTTTAAATAATCGAAATCTTCTTTAACATTCGGATCACCGAATTCGTCTAAATGTCTAACGCCAATAGTATATTCATCAAATCTGAGCATGTCATAAGCCCCTACTTTCGGAACTGCAACTTTAAACAGTTCCGGACGCTGGGTTAATGCAACCCCAACAACAAGTCCGCCATGAGAAGTCCCGGAAATAGCAAGTTTTTCAGAAGAAGTATAACCGCTTGAAATTAAAAATTCAGCAGCATCGATAAAATCGTTAAAAGTATTCATTTTTTTATCTTTTCGACCGTTCTTATGCCAACTTATTCCTTTGTCTCCTCCGCCTCTTATTTCAGCATAGGCATAAACACCACCTTTTTCTAAAAAATGTAAAAGACCAACGTCATATTTTGGGGAACTGATGATCCCGAATCCACCGTAAGCTTCTAAAAGTGTTGGGTTTTGCCCGTTTAGTTCAATTCCCTTTTTGTAAATAATAGTTATAGGAATGTTTTTATTGTCTCTGCTTTTATAGGTTATGTTCTTAGTTTCAAAATAATCAAACGGGAATAATGTTGGTTTAGGTCGTATATAACTGTTGTAATAGACATTGCTTTTACCTGTGTCAATATTTAATTTGTAATTCAGATAAGAGATAGTGTACGAATAAAAAGTGACATACAACTCGTTGGTTTTACTATCAAAGAAACGAATGTTAAGGTTCATGCTGTAAGGCGCTTCAAATTTACGGATCAGTTTTCCGTTGTAGTCGTTAACGTTGATATAGTAATTCCCTTCGTGTTTGTATTTGCAAATAATATAGTCTTTTGTAAAGTAAGAGTCCAGTAATAAATGATTGTAATATTGAGGGATAACAGTTGTTTGAACAGAAGGATTGCGGATAGAGAATTTGCTTAGACTTCCCCAAGGATATTTATTATTGATATAATAAATACTGTCATTCTTGAAGTTTACAAATTCAAAATTATTTGAGTCTTCTTTAAGAAAAGGAACAAGTGTAAAGTCTGTAGAATTACTTAGATTGATGTAATAATAGTTCTTTAAACTTTCTTCTTTATTGGTCTCAATGATAAATAATTTACTTCCTTTTCTCGTATAATCAAATGTACTTTCCTTATCGGTTGTATCAAGGATTAACTGATCTTGATCTTGTTTTTCGCCTATTCGATGAAAAAACAATTGAAATGTAGAGTCCTTAGCTACTTTATTGATGTTAGCATTTTTTTTGTAGAAAATACCCTCATCGAAGTTCCAGGTTAAATTAGAGAATTTAACATCCTTAAGAACATCTTCCAGATATTCCTGTTTGGGAATATTAACAAATCGGATTTCATGCCTGTCACTTCCGTCAACACTTACTTGGTATGCCAGATATTTTGAGTTTTTGGAAGGGGAATAATTTGAAATAAAAACAGAATTGTCTTTGTAGACACTATAAGGATCAACCAATTCTTTTGGCATATCATCAAGATTTTCTCGGTAATGCAATACACCAGGCTTGTCTTTGTCCAGTCTGTAATTTGAATAAAAATATTTCCCCCGTTTTGAAGGGAGCGTGTTGGTTGAAAGCGATTGGTAGTCTTTTATTTTAAATAAAAAATTATTGTCTTTAACAGCCTTTTCAAGTACCTCTTGAGTTTTTTCGTTTTGTTGATTAATCCACTCCTTTACTTCCGGATCATTGTTTTTTTCTAGCCATACATATTGGTCAATATAGCGATAATCAAATCTTGAGAACTCACCCGGTGCTTTTTGTGAAGTTTGAGATCGGGAAATGAAAGAGATCAATAAAAAGAATGAAAACAGGGGTAAAAGTCTCATAAAAAACGATTTTTAAATACAAAAGCGGAAAAATACTATATTTTAATTAGAATAAGAATGTTTTTTTAAAACGAAACAGAGTAAATCTTCCCGATTAATTTTTCTAACCGTCAAAATAATTACTTTTGTAGTAGCAAAAACAAATAAAACTTGAGCTTATATAAAAACCTTTTTAAGCAAACCGCTATTTATGGCTTGGCAACAGTAGTGCCGAGAATAATGAGTGTTATATTGACTCCTCTTTATGTTTACTACCTAACGGATAAAAGTAAAATGGGAGAAGTTACCATTATCTTCTCATGGTTAGTATTTTTCAATGTGGTACTTTCCTACGGAATGGAAACTTCTTTTTTCAGGTTTTATAACTCCGACGCAAAAAAAGAAGATGTGGTTTCCACTTCTATGATCTCTTTGTTAGGCTCTACTTTGCTTTTTGTAGTTCTAGGATTGTTGTTTCAGCAAGGTATTTCAAATATAACAAGGATCAATACTGAATATATTGCGTATACGATCGGAATTTTAGCTTTAGATGCTCTGGTGATCATTCCGTTTTCTAAATTAAGAGCCGAAAGCCGCCCGATAAAATATGCCGTGATCAAAATTGCGAATGTGGGAATTAATTTAGGGTTGAATATCTTTTTCTTAGTGATCTTGCCTGAAATAGCAGCTAATAGTGCGTTCTTTCAATCCATATATTCAGAAAATTTTCAGGTAGGTTACATTTTTGTTTCCAATCTGATTGCCAGTTCGTTCACACTACTGGTGTTGCTTCCGGATTATTTTAAGCTGAACTGGAATTTTGACAAGCAATTATGGGAAAGGATGCTTCGTTACGGATTTCCTATTCTAATTGCGGGTATAGCTTTTGCTATCAACGAACATTTCGATAAAATTTTGCTGGAGTGGATGAATATCAGCTTGTCTGATATCGGAGCCTATTCAGCCTGTTACAAAATAGGGATGTTTATGGTCTTGTTCCGAACAGCATATACACTGGGAATAGAACCTTTTTTCTTTAGTCATGCTAAAAATGAAAATGCTCCTCAAACCTATGCCGAAATCACCAAGTATTTTGTTATCTTCGGTTCATTCATGGCATTAGGAGTTATTGTTTTTGCAGATGTTTTAAAAATTTTCTTAGTACCTAAGAGTGAGTATTGGACAGCGATGGATATTGTTCCGATAATCGTAATGGCTAATTTTTTCTTAGGGATTTATACAAACCTTTCTGTTTGGTATAAATTAATAGATAAAACAAAGATAGGGGCCTATATATCGGTAATAGGAGCAATTGTAACTTTAGTCTTCAATTTCTTATTTATACCTAAAATGAGTTATCTGGGATCGGCAATTGCAACCATATTGGCGTATGGAACTATGATGTTGATTTCTTATAAATTAGGACAAAAACAATATCCTATTCCGTACGATAAGAAAAAAATAGGAATGTATCTCGGGCTATCAATCGTTTTAAGCGGTTTTTCATTTTATGTACCGATATTGAGACAAACCTATATTTTCGGGATCATCAGTTTAATCATTTTTGCTTATTTTGTATATAGAAATGAACGCGAATTAGTGTTGAAATTAATAAAACGAAAATAGAACATGCAAATTAAAATTATCAATAAATCACAACACCCGTTACCGAATTATGAGACCATAGCATCTGCCGGAATGGATTTACGTGCTCAGATAGATGAGCCGATAGTACTGAAACCATTGGAAAGAGCTATAGTTAAAACCGGATTGTTTATTGAGCTCCCTATCGGTTATGAAGCTCAGGTTAGACCACGTAGCGGATTGGCAGCTAAAAAAGGAATTACAGTATTGAATTCGCCGGGAACGGTTGATGCGGATTATCGTGGTGAAATTGGCGTAATTTTAGTAAATTTATCCCATGAAGATTTCACGATAGAAAACGGTGAAAGAATTGCTCAATTGGTTATTGCTAAGCACGAACGTGCCGAATGGATTGAAGTGGAAGAATTAACAGAAACATCAAGAGGTGCAGGAGGTTTTGGTAGTACCGGAGTGAAGTAGAATTTCAATATTCAAAATTTAGAATGTTGAACTTTGAATAACAAATATTGAAGTTAAGAACGTAAAAACATGAAAATAATAGTACCAATGGCGGGACGCGGGTCACGCCTTCGCCCACATACATTAACAGTTCCGAAACCTTTAATTCCGATTGCAGGTAAGCCCATTGTGCACCGTTTAGTGGAAGATATTGCCAAAGTGATCGATCAACCGATCGATGAAATAGCCTTTATCATTCATGAAAGTTTTGGCAGTGCCGTAGAAGAAGATTTGGTAGCAATAGCAAAAAGCTTAGGAACAAGAGGAACGATCTACTATCAAAATGAAGCATTAGGAACAGCACATGCTATTTTATGTGCTAAAGAAAGTATGAACGGACCTATCGTAGTGGCTTATGCAGATACATTGTTCAGAGCTGATTTTTCTTTAGATACAACAGCAGACAGTGTGATCTGGGTAAAACAGGTAGAAGATCCGAGTGCATTCGGAGTGGTGCAGTTAAACGATAAAAATGAGATCATTGATTTTGTAGAAAAACCGAAAGAGTTTGTTTCAGACTTAGCGATAATCGGGATTTATTATTTTAAATCTGGAGAAACTTTACGAGCAGAACTGCAATACTTGATTGATAATGACGTTGTAAAAGGAGGAGAATATCAACTGACGGATGCATTAGAGAACATGAAACAAAAAGGGATGAAGTTTGTTCCGGGAAAAGTTGAAGAATGGATGGATTGTGGAAACAAGAACGTTACGGTTGATACAAATTCCAGAATGTTGAGCTTTTTAGAAAGAGACGGAGAAATTTTAGTTTCGCAATCAGTTAAAATGATTAATGCAACCATAATTCCGCCGTGCTATATCGGGAACAATGTAGAATTGGAAAATGCCACTATCGGACCGAATGTTTCCTTAGGCGACGGAACAAAAGTGATCAATTCACAAATTAAAAATAGTTTGGTACAGAGCAATGCGGTCATCGTCAATGCTAAATTAGACAATGCCATGATCGGAAATCACGCTAAGTTTGATGGTGAATTTACATCTGTAAGCATCGGAGATTATTCCGTATTAGAATAGTGAAACAATTTAGAAAAATAGCGCTTTTTATTGGAATTATCGGTTTTGTCCTGCCAGCTTTGGCACAAGATAATCCTGATGATATTGCTATGGTCAATGACGAATTAGAAAATAATTTTTATGAAGCAGTAAAGCAGCGAGCCATAGAAAATTATGACAAAGCAATTACTGCTATTGAAAAATGTATCGATTCTGATCCTGATAATGCAGCATTATATTATGAATTAGGTAAAAACAATCTGGATTTAAAAAAATATGCTGAAGCTGAAATAGCCTTTCAAAAAGCAGTTGATCTCAACCCTAATGAACGTTGGTACTGGAACGGTCTGTATGATGTATATTATACAACAAAAGAATATCCGAAATCAATTACCATTGTAAAAAAACTCATTGAATTTGATGAGAATATGAAAGAAGATCTGGTGTCTCTTTATGTATATACCGGTCAGCATGAAGAAGCTTTAAAGCTGTTGGAAGATATGCAAAAGACTTCGGTTCTGAGTCAGACTATGGAATTCTATAAACGAAAACTAACAGAAGAGTCAGCGCAGAATGACGGATCTTTAGAATCAAAGCTAAGAAAAGCTATTGCGGAAAATCCGAAAAACGAACAATCTTATTTAGACCTCATGCTTTACTATTCACAAATGAATCAGGAAGAAAAGGCAATTGAAGTGGCCAAACAGTTGGCAAAAGAAATTCCCGATTCGGAATGGGCACAAATAAGTTTGTTTAAATTTTATCTAAATGAGAATGACGGTGAAAAAGCCGCCGATTCCATGCTAAAGGTTTTAAAAAGCAAAGAGATAGATATCAAGTTAAAACACAGATTGTTAAATGAGTTTTTAATCTTCTCTGCCAATGCAACGCAATACGATGTCCAACTAGATCAAGCAGTCGATTTACTCTCAGAAGATAAAACCATTAATGTTTCAAAAGAAGTAGCCAAATTTTATTTCAACAAAAAGAATTACGAGAAAACCTCATTGTTTCTGGAAAAAGCATTAATGCACGATCCGAATGACTGGGAAAGTATTTCACTGTTACTGGACAATTTAGCAAATGCAAAGAATTATGAAGCATTAGCGGTTAAAGCAGAAATTTTTATTGACACCTTTCCGGCACAGCCAAAATTGTATTATTATGCCGGCTTGGCTCATTTTAATTTAGGAGAATACAAGCAAGCGATTGATTTTTTAAAAAATGGCTTAGAATTTGTAGTAGATGATCCGGATCAGGAATTTTATTTTAATTACTTATTAGGCGAGTCTTACCGGGAATTGGGAGACGAGAAACAAAGTAAACAGTATCTTTCCAAAGCCGAGAGTTTAAAAAGTCAAAAATGATGATTAAAAAAATAATATGGGTTTTTGCCCTGATAAGCCTATTAGTTTCCTGTAAAGCTAAAAAAGCAGTTGCCGAATCGGCGGCTGAAGAAGACTTGGCAGCTTCTAAAGTGATTCAGCAACATTATGCATTGCCTTCCGATTTTAAAACAATAAATATCAGAGCCAATGCAAAATATCGTGACGATAAACAATCGCAAAGTGTTTCAGCGGACATCCGGATTAAAAAAGATCAGGTAATATGGGTTAATGTAAAATTTATCGGTATCCCAATGGCAAAAGCATTAATCACACCGACAGAAGTGCAATATTTTGAAAAAATAAACGGAACCTATTTTAAAGGAGATTTTCAATTGCTCAGCAACTGGTTGGGAACGGATCTGGATTTCAAAAAATTGCAAAACCTATTTTTAGGGAAAGCTATTGACGATTTAACAAAAGCGAAATATATTGCTCAGATTCAGGATAATTTATACAAACTTTCAGAAAAGAAGCAAGAGGATATTGAAAAGGAATTTTACTTTGAAGCCGCTAATTTCTTAGTAAAGAAAGAAACCATCCTTCAAAAAAGTAAAAACAGAGCCTTAACGGTGGAATATCCGTCACATAGTAAGACCGGAAGCCTTTTTCTACCCAATGAAATCGCTATTGCTGCCCAACAGGATGAGATTATAAATATTGATTTAACCTATAAGAATGTTACCTTTGACGAAGATTTGAATTTTCCCTTCTCCATCCCTAACGGATATGAACGAGTAACGATAAACAATTAGTAATCGAATTAACAAAGTTGAATGAACCGTATTTTAGCGCTTTTAGTATTTTTCTATTCCATCGTTACTTTTGCCCAGTCAAAAGAACAAAAACAATTAGAGCAGCAAAAGATTCAGATTCAAAAAGAGATCGCGGCTTTTAAAGAACTGTTGCAAACGGAAAAGAAAAAAGAAAAATCGGTTTTAAGTCAAATTGAAGAACAAAAAGCACGAATTCGATTAAGTGAAAAACTTATCAGTACCACAGCCAGACAAAAAAGATTGCTCGAAGATGATATTTATCTGACGCAACTTGAGATCAATAAGCTGAACAGAGAATTAAAGGTTTTAAAGGAAGACTACGCTAAGATGATCGTTAAATCGTATAAAAGCAGAAACGAAAAAAGCCGGATTATGTTCATTCTGTCCTCTGATAGCTTTTTACAAGCCTATAAGCGTATTCAATATATGAAGCAATATGCTAACTTTAGAAAAATGCAGGGAGATGAAATTATAGAAAAACAAGAAAAGTTAGCAGAGGCAAAACAAAAATTGGAAAGCAGTAAAAAGCAGAAAGAAAAAGTTTTGGCAGAAAGTGAAGCAGAAAAAGCCGAACTGGAGAAACAAAAGAAAGAACAGGAAAAATTAGCCAAAGACCTTCAGAAAAACAAGAAAAAATACGCTGCCGAAATTTCAAAAAAGGAAAAAGAGAAAAAAGCGATAGATGCTAAAATTAAGAAACTGATCGCAGAAGCCATTGCAGCAGCCAACAAAAAAACGGCTGCAAAAACCGGAGTTAAAAATACAGGAGGAAGCAGTAAATTCATTTTAACGCCGGAAGGGAAAATAGTTTCAGACAATTTTAAAGCAAATAAAGGAAGACTGCCATGGCCGGTTGAAAAAGGATACATCCAATTGCGTTACGGAAATTATCAGGATCCTATTCATAAAAATGTAACACACTTAAACAGTGGAATTGAAATAGCTGCTTTGCCGGGTTCAACAGCCCGAGCCGTTTTTGATGGCGAAGTATTACAGGTTCAGGTGGTTCAGGGAACCAAAAAAGCGGTGTTTATCCGTCACGGAGATTTTATTACGATCTATCAAAACCTCGACAGTGTAAACGTATCAGTAGGAGATAAGGTAAGTATCAAACAAACCATAGGGCATATAGTAACCGATTCCAGTGGAAAAGCAGTGATTAAATTTTTAGTTCTGCAAAATACAACCACATTAAACCCTGAGCAGTGGCTCTCTAATTTGTAAATTCTAAAACTTTAACAAAATATACATTTTTTCTGTATCCAAGTTAACAAATATAGGCGCTATATTTGTTACGGTTAATAGCAGTAATTTTATTTCTTATCAAGAACATTTAGTCCCGAAATCTTTCGGGACTTTTTGTTTTTGTGGATTTTTTACGTCTCGTACAGATAAAATATTAAATTTTAACAAAATGTACATTTTTCCTGTATCCGAGTTATAAGAACAATGCTATACATTTGATCCCGATTCCCCTATCAACATTTTGTTCTTTTCCTGTACAGTAAAAAAGTACAGTGTAGAGGTATTAATTGTCCCAAACGGATCATAAACCCTTTTCAGCCGTCATAGTGAGAAATAAAAAGGTATAATGTTTATTAAATGAAATTAAAACGAAAGAAAAGACTGCTCTTAAGTTTATCGGGACTCTTAGTGCTGCTGTTGACCAACTGTGAGAAAGACTATGAGGAAAGTACAACAAACTACAATCTGACAACCTCCCGTTTTGACATTCGGGTTCTGGATAGTGAACAGATCCTGTCCAATGCTAAGGTTATGGACGAATTACAAAAGATTGCAGGGCAAACCAAAGCACAAGCCACCGGAACGGGAACACCGATAGGTACTTCCCGAATCCTTTACAATTCAACCTACGGCTTTTCCGTAAACACCGCTTATGTGAAATACGTGGAAGACACCACAACCGGGAAACATTCCTATAACTTTCCGCTTACGCGGGACAGTTTGGTCACTTCCCATTTGGAAAACCTCTTGCTATCGTCGCGTTCCGACGGGAGTTACGATGCGTATATTGTGGAATACGGTTTTTCAAAGGATGAATACAATGCTGTGTCTCAAACAACACTGAACAACACAACGACCCGTTATTATCCGATAGATTTTGACACTTCGGTCTTCAACAGCGGCGAGTTAAATAAAATGGTGCTGGAATACAGTTGTGTAGAAATATGGTCATTGGAAGTTGTACCGGCTCACCAGGGCGACAACACAGGTGGCGAACTCTACACGGAAGAATGGGTATTGGTCTCCAACGAGTGTACCTGGAATTACTACGATGACGGAACAGATGGCAGCAGCGGAAGCACCACCACCACAACCGGAGTAGAGACCTCGGGCGGCGTAGGCGGTAGTGCCGGAGGTACAAGCACAACAGGAGATAGCTCTGATAGTGGCAACAATACAGATATAGGCGATACCTGCAAAGGTTGCGGCGACAGTGATATCATATCCAGTCCGGCAACAGAGCCGGCAGAAGAGCCCGAAACACCTTGCGACAGAATAAAAGCCGGCACGGGCAGTGCGGCATATAAACAAAAATTTAAAGCCTTAAATACACCGGAAAAGTTTAATTTAGACCATGAAACCGGTTTTTGCGAACAGGAAATTAACGGGGTAAAACAGTATGTTGACGGAGTAGCTGATGGGACGAACCATTTGAAAATTCTTCCAGGATCTATGAATGGAACGCATGTACATAATAACAAGCCAGAGACAGATACCAATGGTAACACTTTTGATGCCCAAATTAAAATGCTTTCACCCGGTGATTTAAAGCAATTGTTAGGGACTTGTCAAAACGCTAATGGAAATACTCCTGAAAATGCATTTGTTATAATGATTTCAAATGAAGGTATATTTGCCATTACTATTGCTGAACCAATAGGTGCTTTAAGTGAAGAGACAAAAACTTTTTTAAGAGGTTGGAAAGAAGGTTATGAAGATAAAGCCAAAGAAATTCTAAGAGAATATTCTACGTTAAGTGCTAGAAAAGAACAATTACAAAAGATGTTTTTAAAAGCCCTTAAAAAAATGCAACTTGATAATAAGGTAGCTTTATTTGAAGGGCAGGTGGAAAATGAAGACACTTCTGATATTAACAATTATACTATAGCATGGACTCAAAAAACACTAAAAAATACTTTTTTTGGGCTAACAATAGAAGAAACACCATGCGATTAAAACATAATAATTATGAAAACACTATTTAAAATCCTCACTTTACTATTAATTAGTTTGAATGTACAGTGTCAGACAGTAACTACTGTTGTCCCTTATAGAACATTAGATTACCCCAACGGTGCTTATTTAAAAGATTTGGACAACGAATTTCCGTTTTGGTTGGGAACATGGGAAGGAACAGCCGATAATAAAAAATACACTTTTACTTTTGTGTTGTTTGAACAACATTTAATCACTTTCCCAAATGGAGAATATGAATTTAAGGACAAAGTTGTAGGTAAACTAAAAGTAACCGACTTAGCTACAAATCAAGTGATTTATGATGAATCTTCTTTTGCTAATTTTGATGATTATATAATAAAAGGGAATGTAATATACGGAAGGGAGTTCTATTTTGGTTTTTATGATAAAGAGAACCATTGCAACAATAGTGCTGACTTTACTTTAGTAAGATATGATAATAACCCTAACCAGATACTCTATAAGAACTTTAGTTATGATGAATATTGGTATTGGGATTGTTCCTATACCGACCAGTTAGATATTCCCATGTTTTTACCTAAAGTAGATCTGATGTTGACGCGACAATAGTTTTAGGGAATAAAAATTTGGTTTTGTAAGGAAAATAGCGATATGAAAACACTATTAAGAACATTTTGTTTTGTGTTATTTGCATTTTATGCAAATTGTCAAACCTTGCCTTTAAGCTCATTAGAAGAGCCTAATACAGGAGGCTATTTAAAGGATATAGATAATGTACTGCCTTTTTGGGAAGACACATGGAAAGGTACAACTAATAATAAAGAATATACATTTCAGTTTACGGTATTTCTACATCACCTTACAACATTTTCTTCGGAAAGATATTATTACATTGATAAACTTGTAGGTAAATTTAGAGTTATAGATTTAATCACAGGTCAGGAGTTGTATAATGATTTAGCCGTGACGAATTTTGATGATTATAAAATAGAGTTACTTGCCTATGGGAATAATATTGGCTATGTTTTTTCTTTTACAGATAGTGAAAGTCATTGTAATAATTCTATAAATTTTACATTACTTAGGAATGGATCCAATACTAATGAAATTATATATACTGCTTTTGAGTATAATCAGTTTTTTTTGATGGAAGATTGCCCTTATACTAATCGATCAGATATTCCCATGTTTTTGCCCACTCAAGATTTTGTATTAACAAGACAGTAATTTAGAACGTTGGTTTTGAGGATTAATTCAGAACCAACGTTTAAAAAAGTAAAGATGAAAATACTATTTAAAATCCTCGCTTTACTATTAATTAGTTTGAATGTACAGTGTCAGACAGTAACTACTGTTGTCCCTTATAGAACATTAGATTACCCAACGGTGCTTATTTAAAAGATTTGGACAACGAATTTCCGTTTTGGTTGGGAACATGGGAAGGAACAGCCGATAATAAAAAATACACTTTTACTTTTGTGTTGTTTGAACAACATTTAATGACTTTTCCAAATGGAGAATATGAGTTTAGAGACAGGGTTGTAGGTAAACTAAAAGTAACCGACTTAGCTACAAATCAAGTGATTTATGATGAATCTTCTTTTGCTAATTTTGATGATTATCTAATATTTGGTCATACAATATATGGTAGGGAGTTCTATTTTGGTTTTACAGACAAGGAATATCATTGCAATAATAGTGCTGATTTTACTTTAGTAAGATATGATAATAACCCTAACGAGATACTCTATAAGAACTTTAGTTATGGAGAGTATTTTACATTGGACGGACCATGTCCTTACAATGACCAGTTAGATATTCCTATGTTTTTACCTAAAGTAGATCTGATATTGACGCGACAATAGTTTTTAGGCTTAAAAACAGAATAAAGGAAAAACTTCTAAAAACTTTAACAAAATATACATTTTTTCTGTATCCGAGTTAGGTTTAGTCTGCCGTATATTTGTGATGGTTAATAGCAGTAATTTTTATTTCTTATCAAGAACATCTAGTCCCGAAATCCTTTCGGGACTTTTTGTTTTTTGTGAAATAAAATCGTTTTTAAAAGGAAATTAATAATTAAAAATCATTTATTTAACATTTAAGGTTGTATATTTGTAATGGTTAATAGCAGTAATTTTCTTTTTTTAAGAACATCTGGTCCCGAATTTATTTTCGGGACTTTTTGTTTTTCATAAGGAATTTGATAAATTCGGTGTAAATAAATTTTTATGAATACTGCTTTTGTTTCAGCACCTAAAGATGTGCCTAAGGACCTGGTTAAGCTACCTAAGAGCTATATGTTAAAAGCAACATTAGCCATTTTTTCCATTTTTTTCTTTTTCATATTATACATTTCCTTGGTTACAGCCTTATGCTATCTGGTTTATTGGGCAATAACCTATGATGTGGGAAGGATAAATAAATTGACTATTTTAATGAAGGTAGGAGCTATTGCCGGATCAGTCATGTTGCTGATCTTTACCTTTAAGTTTATTTTTAAATTAAAAAATGTAAAACCGGAAAACCGGATCAAATTATCAAAAGAAAAATATCCGCAGTTGTATAGTTTTATAGAATTTATCTGTAAAGAAGCAAATGCCCCGAAGCCCAAGAATATTTTTATAGACCCAGATGTGAATGCCTATGTTTCGTATACAAATGTGTGGTTGAGTTTGTTCTTTCCGACGAGAAAAGAGCTAACCATTGGTCTCGGTCTAGTCAGTACGTTGAACGTTAGCGAGTTCAAAGCCGTGATTGCTCACGAATTCGGACACTTTTCCCAAAGAAGTATGAAAATAGGAAGCTATATCCACAGTGCAAATACTATAATTCACGATATGATTTATAACAGAGACAGTTGGGATGATTTTCTGGACCAATGGAGAAGCTCAGATATTCGGCTTTCATTTGCCGCCTGGATCATAACGCCACTGATATGGATCATCAGAAATATCCTGAAACTTTTTTACCTTTTGTTGAACAGGATGAATTCTCTTTTGTCACTGGAAATGGAATTCAATGCTGACAAAGTAGCCGTAAAAGTAGCCGGAAGCGAATCTATTGTTTCGGCATTATGGAAACTGGAACACGGATTTACAAATTGGAATGCAATTATAGATTCGGCTTACCATGCTTCCAAAAATAATATATACTCTGCTAACTTATACAACCATAACGATACAGCTCTGGTAAAAAGCGGACTTGATGACAAAAAACAAAAATTGCCTTCAGATGAATTCGGGAATATAAAATATTTTTCCGGTCATGAAAATGCAAAAGTAAGTATGTACGCCACGCATCCGCCAAGTAACCTGAGAGAGGCGAATGCTAAATCTCCTTTTATAAAATCAGATACAGATGGTCGACCGGCTTGGGTATTGTTTGATGATAAAGAAAAATTGCAGGAACAGTTGACATTATTAGTGTACAACCAATACTTGGGAAAAAAACCAAATGTTTTTGCAACCACAGAAGAATTTGATTCTTTCTTAGAAACTGAAAATCAAGACAATCAGTTTGATTCACTCTACGAAGAAACTTTTTTAAACCGATTTATTAGCATTCCGTCATTTAATGACTTGGAAAACCAAGAAAAGAAAACGACCCTTACCGAATTAAAGGAAGAAATAAAAAGATTGATGGTTCCGGTAAAAGAAACAGAAGCTCTGATGAAACAATGCAACGAAATAGCTTCCGGTACTACCAAGCAGAAAGAAATTCTTTATAAGGATGTAAAGTACACTAAAAAAACAATACAAACAGTATACGACATCCTTCTAAGTGATAGGGAAAGAATGTTTAATGAAAACTTTGTAAACTGGGATAAAGATTTTGTCAGTTTCTTTTATGGTCAGGCAAAACAAGCAGGAAAAGAGAAACTACTATTAGAATATTATGAGCAACACCAAAAAATTGTTGATTTCTATAGACATCTGTTAGGTGTTAGAAAGTTTGTGCTGAGTGAAATTAACAGATTGCAACAAATGGGACAGGTAACACAACAAATAGTAGATGATTTATCAAACGAGATCAAAGCGCATGTTAAAGGAATAAACGCTAAAGTTGAAGAATTTGATAATTTTCCCTTTGTAGTACTGCCAAATATTAATTCGTCAGATGAATTGAAAAAAGCCATTTTTGAAAAAGGTAAAATGGAAGAGGCTTATGGCAGATTATTTGAAAATAATAAAATAAATGTGATCATGGGACAGCTGGAAAATGCTATTGTAAGCTGTGGCAGAGTCGAAAAGAAAAGTTGGAGTACTATACTGAAGTATCAGGAAAGTTTATGTTAAGTCTGGATACACTAACGCTTAAAAGTCTTTTATAATGACAGATTTTTTATATTGTTAAATATAAAATTTAACATAATTTACATAAAAAATGTATACGATTTAACACAATAGTGTTATATATTTGAAACAAACAAAGTGTAGTACTTTATTTATTTATTAGTTTTTGCATGAAATATTTACTTGTTTTTATTTAAAACTTCAACGTTCGGCCAACGTAAGGTCTTTAATTAGAAAAAGGAAGTAATTATCATATACAAGATAGGTAAAAAAGAATTGCAAATGCTTTTATTTATTTAGTCCCGGTTTGTTTTATAATAGTAACAATCAAACATTTATTTTATGAAAAAATTATTTTTTATCCCAGCTCTACTTTTCCTTTTCTCATCAAGCTTGATGATGGCTAACAATGGAGTAAATCCAAAGCATGATTCAGAACTTTCTACAATTCTGAAAAAAACAAAAAATATTAAAGGTTCTATAACATTAAGCGGGGGCTGTGTTGTAGATTATGATATAACAGTAGATTACGATATTATCCCTCCGAGAGTGAATTCAATTCACGGTACTGTTACAATGTCCGGAAACTGTTCAGGAACTCAAACATTCAGAGCTTCGGCAGCAACTGATCCCAAAGGAAAAATTGTATATGTACAAACCGATTTAAAGGATCCGGTATTACAAACAGGAGAGTTTGATGATAAGTTTATCGATGACTTAAATAATGCCAATATATTTAATTAATTAGTAAGAAGTTAAGTGGGAAGTTCATTCCCACTTAATTTTTATAAGAAAATATTTTTTAGAAATGAAAGGGTTATTATTGGTAATAGTATATCTGTTCGTTGGTTTTACGAATGAAACAACTTCGTATTATAGTGCTAAATATAAAATGATTAGTAACTTAAGCAAGGAGTTAAAAATAGATAGCAAGTCCCAAATAGGAGATTATTTTTTAGGTGGGTTGGTCTATAATTTTGTATCTACTAGCAAAGTATGTTTTCTTAAAACGACGGAGAGTTTAAATAATGACGGGATTGTATCAAATGTAAGTGGAGACGAAAATATCTTTATAAATTATCAGAACGGAGTCGTTAGTTATAAACTTGATAATCAGGAAAACTTTAAATATGATAAAGTAACGTTTAAAAAAACGCAGATCGAGAAGAAAATTTTAGGATTTAAAGCAATTAAATATGTCTCAGAAGACAATAATATTGCCGTTTACGTTACTGAAGAGTTGCCATGGTATATACAACCTTGCATTTTTAACACCAAGCAATTCAATGGAAGCATTATCCGGTTTGAAAACAAAAAAGCAAATTACGGTTTTGAATTGATTGAATATAAAAAAGAGGACAAAACAAATAAAGAAGATAATACAATAAACAAGGTGCTGAATTTAAAAGAAAGCAAAGATTTAAGAATAAAAAAATGTCCTTTCTTTGAAAGTTGAGACAAAGGTTTTTTCAGAAAAAACCTTTGTCATTCACTTATATTATAAAGGTTAAAAAGCTTTTAATAATTCTAATGCTTTATTAATACTTTTTACATGATCAAAAGTCAAAAGAAGGCGCAAACCGTTTTTGGTTTGTTTTTCTTTTATTTTACAGATGTTGCCATTTTGTTGGGCAAACTGTAACACTTTCATAAAACGGTTGCTTTGATAAAAATCACTTTGCTGGTCACTGATAAAATAACCTACCATTTTACCTTGTTTTAAAACCAGCTTTTCAATACCCATTGCAGTGGCTTTCCATTTAATCCGAACACTATTGAGTAAAGCAACGGCCGGTTTAGGTAACGAACCGAAACGATCCGATAGCTGTTGTTCAAAAACCTCAAGTTCAGCTTCAGTCTTAATATTGCTTAGTTCATTATAGAGATTTAAACGCTCTGTGATATTATTGATATACTCATCGGGAAATAACAATTCAAAATCAGAATCGATCTGAATTTCTTTTACAAACTCTTTGGTCTCAATGTCGTTTTCAGCTTCATACAGATCTTTAAATTCATTTTCTTTAAGCTCTTCAATAGCTTCATTCATTATTTTTTGGTAGGTATCAAAACCGATCTCGTTGATAAAACCGCTTTGCTCACCACCCAGAAGATCACCAGCACCACGAATTTCAAGATCTTTCATGGCAATGTTAAAACCACTTCCTAATTCACTGAATTGCTCTAAAGCTTGTATACGTTTACGGGCTTCATCGGTCATTGCCGAATAAGGAGGAGTGATAAAATAACAAAAAGCCTTTTTATTGCTTCGACCAACTCGCCCTCGCATCTGATGCAGGTCAGAAAGACCGAAATTATTTGCATTGTTAATAAAGATAGTATTCGCATTAGGAACATCTAGGCCGCTTTCAATAATGGTTGTGGCTACCAAAACGTCAAAATCACCTTCCATAAAAGCGAGCATTAGTTCTTCTAGCTTTTTGCCCTCCATTTGACCGTGACCTATGCCAACCTTAGCTCCCGGAACCAATCGCTGGATCATACCGGCAACTTCTTTGATGTTTTCAACCCTATTGTGAATGAAATAAACTTGTCCGCCTCTTTGGATCTCATACGAAACAGCGTCGCGTATGATTTCTTCATTAAACCGAACCACTTGCGTTTCTATAGGATAACGATTAGGCGGCGGAGTAGTAATAACCGATAAATCTCTGGCAGCCATTAATGAGAACTGAAGCGTTCGCGGAATAGGTGTTGCTGTTAAGGTTAAGGTATCAACATTAGTAGCGATCGTTTTTAATTTGTCTTTTACATTTACACCGAATTTTTGTTCCTCATCAATGATTAATAAGCCTAAGTTTTTAAATTTCACATTTTTATTCACCAGTTGGTGTGTCCCGATAATAATATCTACTTTGCCTTCTTCTAAGCCTTTTAAAGTCTCTGATTTTTGTTTGGCACTTCTGAAACGATTCAGGTAGCTAACTGTAACCGGCATGTCTTTTAACCGTTCTGAGAAAGTACGGTAATGTTGATAAGCTAAAATAGTAGTAGGAACTAAAATAGCAACCTGTTTTCCATTATCAACGGCTTTAAAAGCAGCCCTTATGGCAACTTCTGTTTTTCCGAAACCTACATCTCCGCAAACCAACCGATCCATTGGTCTTTCACTTTCCATGTCGGTCTTTACATCGGCAGTAGCTTTTATTTGATCCGGAGTATCCTCATAAATAAAGGAACTTTCTAATTCTTTCTGTAAATAACTATCAGGAGCATACTGAAAACCCTTGTCCAAACGTCTTTTAGCATACAACTGAATAAGATTGAAAGCAATATGTTTAACCCGGGCTTTGGTTTTTTGCTTTAGGGTTTTCCAGGCGTTACTACCCAGTTTGTAAATCTTGGGCGGCGCTCCGTCTTTTCCGTTATATTTAGATATCTTATGTAAAGAATGAATACTTACATAGACAATATCATTGTCGGCATAAACCAGTTTGATAGCTTCCTGAGTTTTACCTTCAACCTGAATTTTTTGCAGTCCGCCGAACTTCCCGATCCCGTGATCTATATGTGTTACGTAATCCCCGACAGAAAGTGAGGTCAACTCTTTTAGCGTGATGGTTTGCTTTTTGGAATAACCGTTTTTAATGTTGAATTTGTGATACCGTTCAAAGATTTGATGATCTGTATAACAAACAATCCGGTTTTCTTCATCTATGAACCCTTGGTATAAAGGGAGTACAATGGTTTTATATTGTTTGCGATTGTTTTCATGTTGCTGCTCGTCTATACTTTCAAAAATATCATGAAAACGAGAAGCCTGATTTTCATTAGAACAACATAGATAATTGGTATAACCGTTGAAGTGATTCTCATTCAGGTTATTCAATAACAGGTCAAACTGTTTGTTGAATGACGGTTGAGGTAAAGTATGAAACGTAAAAGACCTATCCGTTTTAAAAACTGGTTTTTTATCTAATTCTATAACTGAAAAATCCAAAGCTCTTTTCAGAAAAGAACTTTGATTAACAAATAATTCTTCCGGTGTGGCGTGTTTAATATCAGTTGATAGTTTTTCAAATGCTTCATTAGCTTTAGTAAATAACTTATCGAGCTGATGGCCTAAAAACTCAGTGTTTTGAACGATTAATACTGTTTTTTCATGGATGTATTCTAAAAAACTTTCCCTGTTCTCTTGTAGCAATTTGTTTTCAACATTAGGGATAATGCTGATCTTCTTTAGCTTTTCAACGGAAAGTTGGGTTTCCACATCAAATGTCCTGATGCTGTCTACTTCATCACCAAAGAACTCTATACGATAGGGATTATCATTAGAAAAAGAAAAAACATCGACAATTCCCCCTCGAACAGAAAACTCACCGGGTTCCGTTACAAAATCAACACGCTTAAAGTTGTACTCAAATAAGGTTTCATTTATGAAATCAATAGATAAATTTTCACCGGTCTGAATTTTGAGCGTATTTTTTTCCAATTCCTTTCGGGTTACCACTTTTTCAAAAACAGCCTCAGCATACGAAACGATGATGGCCGGCTTTTTACGGGAATTGATCCGGTTCAGAACTTCAGCACGAAGCAATACATTGGCATTATCCGTCTCTTCAATTTGATAAGGCCTACGGTAAGAACCCGGATAAAACAACACATCGTCTTTATTGATCAGTGTTTCTAGATCGTTCAAATAATAGGCCGCTTCTTCTTTGTCATTGAAGAGTAATAGAAAAGGTAGTTCGCTTTTGCGAAATAAAGCGGTAAGGACAAACGAAAGAGAAGATCCGGTAAGTCCGGTCACATCTATTTTTCTTCGATTGGTAAGTGCTTCATTAATAGCAGAAACCGTTCCGCTCTTTTCGTATAAATGTAAAATATCGGTTTTGCTCAAAACATTAATTATAAGAGGTACAAAAATAAAAAAACCATCGCACTAATTGGAGTTAGTCGATGGTTAAGTTTTGTCAAATAAAAGTTAAAATATGTATTTTTTATTAACGATTACACCATTTTCTAAAGTAACTTTAATAAAGATCACTTGTTCCTGAGCTACATTTTTTGGTAGATTATAACGTCCGGAATGTATTGTGTTTTCTTGCAGAATAGTTCGTCCGCTAACATCAAAAACAAGGATTTCCTGAATAGAGCTGTCTTGAGAATAAATTTCTAAAGAATCAGAATGGTTCAATAGCATAACCGAATTTTCAGAATTAAAAGAAGGAGTGCCTAAAGCATTGTTCAGGTAATGTAAAATAAAACGATTGTTATAGGTTCCTTCGTTAGTGTTGAAGCTGTAAGGACCTGTTTTCAGGTTGTGATAAGTGTTGGTTTCCGTATCTTCAAGAAAAATGTCTTTATCATCAAAAAAAGTATCTCCGTGATCAAATTCAATCTGAAAAGTAGTGTTTCCGGTTATGTTAGAAACATAACCTAAAGGGATACTGTCATTTATATCCCAAGGGTAAGCCCTTGATTGAATGGCTAAATTATAACTCGGGATAATAGAATAGAAACTGATATATTGTCCGGCTGAATGGATACCGTCTAAACCGTTATCATAACCATTGGTGGCACATTCCAGATATCCGACAGCAATTTGTTTAAATGCTCCGCCCGTATTGGTTAAGTTTAACCAATAAAAATAAAGACTGGGATCTGCACAACTGCTAACATTTCTGTAGAACTGAGAATTATTGCCGGATACTCTCATAGCATTCGTAAAAGTAAGGGTAGTAGATGCATTGGAAGAAACAAAGAAACCTTGTCCTGCTGAAACATAAGCTCCGGGAGCTGTTCCTCCGGAAGCAGCAGCCGTTCCAATGAATTTGGTTCTTGCAGCATAATCATCCGAAGTAAATTGTCCGCCGTTTATAGCGGTATTATGTGTCCAGAAATATAAAGTACCAACAGTGGAATTGTCAATCAATGAAGCGACACTAATGGCAGAAGGATAAGGGTTTCCGACAAAATTATACGCTCCGGCAATACTGTGGTCAACAAGTGAAAAAGTATAATCACCATTATTAGCCGTCCCTATAAATTCACCGTTAAAAGTTTGCGGCGTGGAATTATAACCTTGCGGAGCCCTGATCGCATATCCTTTTCCCGGAGTCATAATATTGTTTTGATTTTCACCAACCCAGTTATTGATCGTCGAATTAAAAGAAAAGAATTTATCAGATAAAGTAAGGGGAGAAAAGGTATGTAAGACCTGTCCGCTAACCGGCGATCCCCAATAGGTATATTCGTAGATACGCATAGGCGAAGAATCTCTTTTGTAGGTGACGTTTCCGGTATTGACAGCGAGCTCATTGTTTTGAAGAAGAGCTGCATCGTTCTCAAAAATGAAATCAGCACCACTATCCACAAGAACTTCATTTTCGGTAGTAATGGTTATGCCGCTATTTACTGTGACAGTAGCATTATTAGTTACCTGAACGGAACAAGCAGTAAGATCTGAAGTTGCTGCATAATTTCCGGAAAAAACAACCTGTTTTTTAGCGGAAGGAATTCCTCTGTCCCAGGTAGAGCCGTCCCAAGTTGTAACCATGGCACATTCCTCCACTTTTAAAGTGTTGAAGTATAAATTGTTCAAGGCATTTCCGTCGGTTGTATTGCCTACATAAAGTTTAAAACCTGAAAATTGTCCGGTTCTTGAACCTGAAGAATAAGTATCCGTTCCTCGTGTAATCACAACCTCGTACGTATTGGTATCAAATTGATGGACAGTAAGTTTAAAAACGGAATTCTGGTCGTAAGCCCACCCTAAATCTGAAGAATCAGTAGTGCTGTACAGATCATTGCCCACGTTGAAATTGTATAGAATTGTATAATTTTGATCCATCAGATCGATGCCTTTATAGCCGTTTCTGTAAGCAATTGCCAGATCAATAGAAAAAGATTGCCCGGGAAGCAAATATTCTCTTCCGCTTACTGCCGGAGAACCGGTATTGTTCAAAAAACGCTGAGCATTGGCCTGAACATTTAAACCGCTTGGGTTTCCATACATTCCGAAAGAAGAGCCGCTTGTATCAATATCACCGAATCCGTTACTTACTGAGCTAGCTAAAAAATGTCCCGCAAAATTAGAAGCGTCAGTGTTCTGTGTCCATAGATCCCAAGCTGTGAATCCGGTTCCTGAATTACTACCATTTGTCCAACTACCGGAATAATTAGAAGCATTGTCTTCAAAAATGATATTTTGGCTATTAGCTACGATTGACCATAGTCCTAATAACACTAAGAGTTGTGTTTTTTTCATCCTGTCACATTATTGTGTAAAAGTAACAAATTAATCTTCAGTTTTTTGCATGGCATCCTGCATCTTGTCAAAGTTAGCATTTCGAGTTGTGTCAAGAGCTCTTAGCATTTCTTCTTCACCAATTTCTTTTGGGATCGCTTTTTTGATAACAACTTCATCCATCTGGGTATATACGCCTTTGATCTCTTCATTGATCTCAGAAATAAGAGTTAAAACCTTTTTTTCAGGAATGCTTTGTAAATGGATATAAGTGTCAAGTGATTTGATCTTAGTATCAAGGGTTATCAGTCTGCTTCTTACCTGAGGGTTGTTAAAATCATCCGGAACCGTAAGATGCAGGCTATCGGATTTAGCAGATACATTTTTAACTTTCATCTGAAAGGCTAGTAAAGAAGTTTTGGGTTTTTGTTGTAGCTCTTGTTTGAACTGTACCCATTGATTCCAATCGGTCATAGCTTGGTTTACTTCCGGCTTTGCAGAAGGGAAATCAAAATGCCATTTTTTAGAAATGGAAGTAAAAATAGAGTCTTTTTTAGCCTGTTCTTTTTGGGCAGATTCTCTTTTGTCTGAGAAGTTCTGGCAATTGGTTAAAAAAAGAAAATTTGCTATAAATAATAAAACGATTGATAGTTTTTTCATGCTTCATGAATTTAAGCAAAAATACAAATGTTTGATTAATGGTTTTCGATTAAAAGGAATTCTTAACAAATTGGCTGAGTTTGAGTTGTAAATTATTGAATATTTATTTTTAAGCCGTTGTTTTGAAAATATAATACAAATTAGCCTTTTTTTGTGAAAATATTTTAAACGACAATGAAAAACATATTTCTAAATGGACTATATTTGTTTGCAAATTTAGCTAAATGAAAACTAAAATTCTTATCATTGGAGCATGTGGTCAGATAGGGACTGAACTCACGGCAAAATTACGTGAAACATTCGGAGTGGAAAATGTAGTGGCTTCTGATATCAGGAAACTGAATAATGATGTGGTGAATAACGGAATTTTTGAAGTAGTTAATGCGCTGGATTACAATCAGATTGAACATTTGGTAGAGGAATATGAGATTACAGATGTTTATTTGATGGCTGCATTACTTTCGGCAACAGCAGAGAAGAATCCGGCATTTGCCTGGGATTTGAATATGAATTCTTTATTTCATGTTTTAAATTTGGCTAAAGCCGGGAAAATCCAGAAGGTTTTCTGGCCTTCCAGTATTGCTGTTTTCGGACCAACTACACCGAAACATCATACACCTCAATACACCATTATGGAACCGACAACTGTTTACGGGATTTCAAAACAATGCGGGGAAAGATGGTGCGAGTATTACCATGCACAATATGGTGTTGATGTAAGAAGTATACGTTATCCGGGCTTGATCAGTTGGAGTACGGAACCGGGAGGAGGAACAACAGATTATGCTGTGGATATTTACCATAAAGCGATGGCGGAGGGACAGTTCACCAGCTTTTTATCTGAAAACTCAGAATTGCCGATGATGTATATGGATGATGCGATTAAAGCTACTATCGGAATTATGCAGGCTCCGGTTGATCAGATAAAGATCCGGTCGTCGTATAATTTAGCAGCTATGAGTTTTACACCAAAACAAATTGCGGAAGAGATCCAAAAGCATTATCCTGATTTTGTTATTGACTATGAACCTGATTTCAGACAAAAAATAGCAGATAGTTGGCCGGCGAGTATAGATGATTCTGCTGCCAGAAAAGACTGGGGGTGGCAAAATGATTTTGATATTGAATCGATGACGACAGAAATGTTTACCCAGTTAAAGAATAATATTTATACAGAATAAAAAAGCGGTCATTTGACCGCTTTTTTTGCATTAAAAGTAAAGTATAATTAATCCGAAATTATTTCAGTTTTTTTAAGGCAGAGCATCTATAGCATCAATTAATTCTTGTTCAGTACCTAAAACAGTTTCCGATAAAGTGAAATTGTAAACTGCATTAGCTTCAATAGTAACCTCTTTAATGGCGTAACGCCATTGACCGTTACTTTCTGTAGTAAAAATGATGTGACAATCTAATCCGATAGGAATTTGTCCGTAATGTTCCGAGAATAATCCGGTAACAGGATCATAAGTATCTAATAATGCCAGAGCATTTCCTTTTCCGTCATAATGCAGATAAATAGCGGAGTTCTGGTTGTCATATCCGTTTGGAACGGAAGCAAGTATCGTTGTTTTAGGATTAGGATCGCTGTAAAACTGATCCACATTGGTCCAGCCAAAAGAATCAAAATACGCATAATAAGTAGCTGTATCTCCTTGGCCTTCTATGAAAATATTTTGATTACCGGTTGTATCTTCTTGTTCATCCCAAGTAAGGTTTCCGTTTTCGTCAATTGTACCATCCCATAATGTCATATTAGGATCGCCTCCCGGATTTGTCAAAGAAGTAGGGATGTTTATGGTAATAGGACAGCTAAGTTCTAATGTTTGTCCGTTTTGAGTTGCATTAATGTAAAATTCACCGCCGGAAAGTAATAATGATTTATTTCCGTCATTCATTAAGCCCATAGTAGGTTTGTTGGTAACGATCATGTTTCCGCCGCTGAAGATCTCAACGTATTCCAGATCTATGGTTCCGCTAACCGGATTGCCGTTAAGGGTTAAACAATTAGTGTTTATAGTAAGAAAAACCCCTTTTTCAGAAGTTAAATTAACGTATCCGTCAGAAGCGTCGAATTGGAAATCTTGTGTGATGGAAAGCAAAGCATCTTCTCTTACAGAGCTGAATTCCTGAGCTGTCGGGATATTCTGGTTGGTGTCTGTTGAGTCATCATCGCTACAACTGACTGTTAGTGAAAGAAGCGCTGAAAAGGCAATTAATTGCGCTGTACGGTTTAATTTAAAAATCTTTTTCATAGCATTTTGTTTTTCTTATTAGATGAGGAAAAACAAAAAAGGTTGCGTATTTTCTTAAAGCTTACTTCAAAAACAGTAAGTGATTGTAGTAATCGATAATGGCTTTGCCTTTTAAAAGAATGTCGGCTCCTATGATTCCGTCTACAGGTTTTATTTTGTATTGCTCAAGAGCATTGTTTACATGACTCATGTCAAAAACAATAAGGTGCAGTTTTTTATCTTTCCACCTGCCGGCTTGTAAAATATTGTTCTTGGCGAGTAATGTATTCATTCCGGTAGCGCCGGCTCCTGAGGCTTTGGTTTCCGATTCTTCTGATCTTAGTTTGAATTTTTCAATTCCTTCAAAGCCTACACAACTGTTGCTCGCACCGGTATCTAAAATAAAAATACCACTGATTCCGTTTATTTTAGCTTTAACTAATAAGTGTTGGGTTTTTAAAACTTTAAAACGGACTTTTTTATATTTATTTTCTTTTAAAAAGTCTTGTAAATCTTCCATGGGTCAAACATAGTGATTTTTTCATTTTTAAAAAGTGAAGAAAGTCTTAATATTAGAGTGGGGTAAACTTGGTTTTATCTTTGTAAATTTGCGCCGGAAAAGAAAAGTATAAGAATGATGTTAATAGATACCCATACCCATTTATATTCGGAAGATTTTAAAGAAGACAGAGCAGCAATGATGCAGAGAGCTCTGAATGCAGGAGTGACTAAAATGTTTGTGCCTTCTATTGATTCGTCCTATTCGGCAGAAATGTATGCTGTAGCAAAAGAGTATCCGGAAAATGTATTTTTGATGATGGGATTACACCCTACCCACGTAAAAGAAAATTATTCAGAAGAGTTAGCTTTTGTAGAAAAAGAACTGGCTTCAAGAACATTTTATGCCGTAGGCGAAATAGGAATTGATTTGTATTGGGATAAAACCTTTTTAAAACAACAACAAGAAGCTTTTCAATATCAGATAAAATTGGCAAAAAAACACCAATTACCTATTAATATTCATTGTAGAGATGCATTTGATGAGGTTTTTGAGATCTTAGAAGAGGAAAAAGGAGAAAGTTTGTCAGGGATATTTCATTGTTTTACCGGAAATAAAGAACAAGCGATCAGGGCAGTAGACTGTAATATGAAATTAGGGATCGGAGGGGTTGTGACATTTAAAAATGGTAAGATTGACCAGTTTTTACATGAAATAGATCTGAAAAACATTGTTTTAGAAACAGATGCTCCTTATCTAGCTCCCGTTCCCTATAGAGGAAAAAGAAATGAGAGCAGTTATATTCCTTTGATTGCAGAAAAACTAGCTCATATTTATACCGTTTCCCCTCAGGAAGTTGCTGAAGTAACAACTCAAAACGCAAAGGCTGTTTTTGGAATTTAACGAATTGATAAACGGAGTTAATTATTTTTTTCGTTTTTTTGTGCTTTGTTTTTATTATTATGACAAAATTTGATGCCATTCGTCCTTATTATGATTCAGAAGTAAATGAAGCTTTACGTTCCGTTATCAATCATCCTATGATGAAGGCAATGATGAACTTTACCTACCCTGATGTCGGAGACGAAATTTGGCAGGAACAATTAAAGAGAACGCATTCTATTCGTGATTTTCAGGTAAATTTTGTTTACGAATCCATTCAAAAGGTACTGCAAAAAAGTTCAGACGGCTTAACAACATCCGGTTTTGAAAAATTAGAACCCAATACTTCTTATCTTTTTATTTCTAATCACAGAGACATAATCTTAGATACATCTTTGTTGAATGTTTCATTGTTTGATCATGGATTGGTCATGACGGCTTCAGCAATAGGAGATAATCTGGTTCAGAAAGATATTTTACTAAAACTTTCCCGGTTAAACAGGAATTTTTTAGTAAAAAGAAATCTTCCTCCCAGAGAACTGTTACAGAGCTCCAAAGTGATCTCTGAATATATCTACCAGCTTTTAGCAAAAGAGAACCGTTCGGTTTGGGTAGCACAAAAAGAAGGCAGAACTAAGGACGGAAATGACGCAACACATCAAGGGGTATTGAAGATGATCGCTATGGCAGCCGGAAAAGAGAATTGTATGGATTATTTCAGAAAATTGAGAATAGTTCCGGTTTCTATTTCTTATGAATATGACCCTACTGATGCTTTGAAAATGCCGCAATTATTGGCGCAAGCTAAAGATGAGGTGTATGTGAAAGAAAAAAATGAAGATTTTGTTAACCTGATCAGCGGAATTATAGGGCAGAAGAAGCGAATCCATATTCATGTAGGAGATGTTTTGGATCGTGAACTGGAAAATATCAAAGCTGAAAATGAAAACGTAAATAAACAAATTCAGGCACTGGCGCAGGTTATTGATGATTCTATTTTGCAATCATACAAATTATGGCCGACTAATTTTATTGCGTATGACCTGTTAAATGAAACGCAGTTTTTCAGTGATCAATATTCAGAAAAAGAAAAGCAATTGTTTGAGCGCAGATTAGAAATGCGAATAGATGCAGACAATGATACACTTCGAAAAGGTTTCCTGGCAATGTATGCTAATCCGGTTGTAAATAAAATGAGGTATGAGAATGCAGGTTTTGAAAGCTAAAATATTACTTATTTATACCGGAGGGACAATTGGTATGGTAAAAGACAGCGATACCGGTGCTCTCAAAGCGTTTGATTTTAAAAAACTACTTAAAAATATTCCTGAGCTTAAATTATTGGATTGCGAAATAGATACGGTTTCCTTTAAAGAACCTATCGATTCTTCTAATATGAGCTTGCAACATTGGAAAAAACTAGCCACGATCATAGAAGAACATTATTCTGATTTTGATGGTTTTGTCGTGTTACACGGTTCGGATACCATGTCATATAGTGCCTCAGCATTGAGTTTTATGTTGGAAAACTTAGGAAAACCGGTGATTTTTACAGGATCGCAGTTGCCTATCGGAGATTTGCGTACTGATGCCAAAGAAAACCTGATCACGGCAATTCAGATAGCTTCGTTACAGGAAAAAGGAAAATCGGTGATTCAGGAAGTGTGCCTGTATTTTGAATACAAATTATACCGCGGAAACAGAACTACAAAGATAAGCGCAGAACATTTTAATGCTTTTACATCGCCTAATTTTCCTGAATTAGCAGAATCAGGAGTTCATTTAAAAGTAAATAAGGATATCCTTTTAAAAAAGACGGGGAACAAGAAGTTGAAAGTAAATAAAACTTTTGATGATAATGTCATCATTGTCAAGTTGTTTCCGGGGATGAACAGAGAAGTACTGTCGGCGATTTTTAACATTCAGGGGCTAAAAGGAATTGTGCTGGAAACATACGGTTCCGGTAATGCACCATCAGAGGATTGGTTTGTTGAAGAAATAGAGAAGGCAATAAAAAAGAATATCTGCGTTATTAATGTTACACAATGTAGCGGAGGTTCCGTGACGATGGGACAATATGAAACCAGTACGCAACTGAAGAATATAGGGGTTATTTCAGGACATAATATAACAACGGAAGCGGCTGTTACAAAACTAATGTATTTGTTAGGTCAAAAAATAGCTACAGATGTTTTTAAAACCATATTTGAAACCTCGTTAAGAGGCGAAATGTATTAAAAAAAGAAGTTAAAATTTTCATAGATGAGAAATTTTACGTTATTTAGCGTCCTTGAAATCAAAATGTAATTTTGAAAGAGAGGTGGCCGAGTGGTCGAAGGCGCACGCCTGGAAAGTGTGTATGCTCCAAAAGGGCATCGAGGGTTCGAATCCCTTCCTCTCTGCCAGAAATAATTTTAAATTAAATAAATATTTTATACTTTTAAACCCAATTAACTAATTAAATTTTAAGAACAAAAGCGATGAAAAGATTATTTTCTATTTTGGCAATCACAGGGCTTATGACTTTTGGAAATGTTCAAGCTCAAGATTCTACAGCAACAGAAGCGCCTGCAACGGAACAAGTACAGGAAGCTGCAGCTACAACTGAAGAAGCAGCAGTTGTTGAAGAAGCGACAGACGATCAGACTGTTGAGAATGTAACATTTACTCAAGAGTTGAAGAAAAGATTTATTGAGGGTGGACCTGGCTTCATGGGAATCGTATTAATCTGTTTGATTTTAGGTTTAGCTATTGCTATCGAAAGAATCATCTATTTGAATCTTTCTACAACAAATACTAAAAAATTAGTTTCAGAAGTTGAAGGTGCTTTGAACTCTGGAGGTGTTGAAGCTGCTAAAGAAGTAGCTAGAAATACTGCCGGTCCTGTAGCGTCTATCTTCTATCAAGGTTTAGATCGTTATTCTCACGGTTTGGACTCAGCTGAAAAATCTATCGTAGCTTACGGTGGTGTACAAATGGGACAATTAGAGAAAAACGTTTCTTGGATTTCATTGTTTATCGCTCTTGCTCCGATGTTAGGGTTCATGGGTACGGTAATCGGTATGATTGAGGCGTTTGACCAAATTGAATCAGCAGGATCAATGGAGCCGTCTTTAGTAGCAGGTGGTATTAAAGTAGCGTTATTGACAACTGTATTCGGTTTGATCGTTGCGATTATTCTTCAAGTATTCTATAACTATATCATTGCTAAAATCGATTCAATCGTAAATGATATGGAAGATGCTTCTATCAGCTTAATCGATATCTTATCAGATTACAGTAAAAAATAATAACTCATTTTACCTTAACATTCATTGATATGTTACATAAAATTGTAAAAATAATAGCTGTTATAATAAGTGTTTTGAGTCTTGTATTCCTTGGTGGAATCTTGGCTTCAGAAGACAAAGACAGCGCGTGGATATCTCCTCTAATTAACGTATCGTATTTTATTTTTGCTGCCTGTGTTGCTGTAGTAGTGATATATGTAGTTAAAAATCTCTTTTCTAAAAAAGAGACACTTAAGAAAACACTTGTTTCAGTTGGTTTATTCTTGGCTGTGGTGGTTATCTCTTTTGTGTTAGCAGATAGTTCTGAAGTTAAAACAAACAGTGGAGTAGTATCAGGAACGACATCTAAACTAGTAAGTACCGGTTTGAATACATTTTATCTTTTAGCAATTGTTGCTGTCGGAACAATGTTGTGGACTGGTTTTAATAAAATTAAAAAATAATTATGGCAAAAAGAGAAGCACCAGAGGTAAATGCCGGTTCCATGGCAGATATTGCTTTCCTGCTTTTGATTTTCTTCTTGGTTACAACTACCATCGGAGTGGACCAGGGGATCAACCGTCTTTTGCCTAGATATGAAGAAAACCCGCCGGCTCCGCCGATCAATGAGAGAAACATTATGCGTGTTTTAGTTAATAAAGACAATCAGTTGTTAGTGAACGAGCAATTGATGAATATTAAACAACTAAGACAAGCGGCAATCGATTTCTTAGATAATAACGGGGAAGGGAATTGTTCGTATTGTAAAGGAAAAGGAAACCCGCAGTCTTCTGACGACCCTGATGAAGCAGTGATCTCTTTAATGAATGACGGACAGACTACTTATGAAACTTATATTGCCGTGCAAAATGAGTTAGTGGCTGCTTATTATTTCTTAAGAGACAGAGAAGCTATGAAAAGATATGGGAAAACATACAGAGAAATGGAGTATGTTTATAACGATCCGGCTTCTAAAGCGGTTGAAGGTTTAGTTGATGACTTAAAACCAAAAGTGGAAAAAATTCAGAATATGTATCCAATGCGTCTTTCTGAAGCAGAACCGAAAAAGAACTATTAATCCTTTAAATTTTAGAAAGTATGTCTAAATTTAAAAAGAAAAAATCAGGCTCACTACCTGCGATATCTACAGCATCGTTGCCGGATATTGTATTTATGCTTTTGTTCTTCTTCATGACTGCTACAACTATGAAAGATAGCGATTTGAAGATTGAAAATCGTTTGCCGAAAGCAGATCAAACAGCTAAATTGCATAAAAAACAATACGTAATGTATATTTATGCCGGTAAACCTAAAGCAAATTACAGATCAGGTTTGGGTTCATCAGATCGTATTCAGTTAAATGATAAGATCTCTTCTGTGAACGATATCAGGAATTTCGTAATGACAGAAAGAGCTTCAAGAAACTCTGAAGATGAGAAATATTTAACGGCTTCTTTGAAAATAGATAAAGAAGTAAAAATGGGTCTTGTTCAGGATATCAAAACAGAATTACGTAAAGTAGATCAATTAAAAGTTAATTATACAACAACATCGGGTAATCCGGTTGGAGAATAATTTTAACTTTACCAAATATAAAAGGCATGCTTACAGGCGTGCCTTTTTTTATGCTGTTTAGTTTTTTCGTCTTAACTTAGCAAAAAATAAGCAAATGAAGTTACGGTTCACTTTTTCGTTTTTGATCTTTTTTTTCTGTTGCTCGTTTATTACGGCTCAAGAAACTGAACCTAAGACAGAGTTGAAAGAACCTTATAAAGTTATAGACTCTTTGTTCAGAGAAGATCAATTTTATGTTTCGATCACATATAATTTGATGCAAAATAAACCGGCAGGATACAAGCAATATTCTTTTTCTACCGGTATAACATTAGGAGCTATGCGCGATATGCCTTTTACAAAAGACCGAAAGTGGTCAGTTGCGCTTGGAGTAGGCTATTCTTATAACAATATCAAACATAATATTCAGGTACAGGACGGAGATCCGGCAACTTATGCGATTGAAAATAGTTATGATAAGAATAAATTAATTCTGCATTATTTAGATATTCCTTTGGAGATCCGTTGGAGAAATGCCGCTCCTTTGAACCATAAGTTCTGGCGTATTTATACCGGTTTTAAAGCGAGTTACCTACTGGGAAGCAAATCTGATTTCCAATCAGCTGTTGCGAATTATAAAGTCAAAAATAATAGTGATGTAAGTAAATGGCAATTAGGCCCTTATATAAGTGTAGGATACAATACCATTAATATGTATGTTTATTATGGGCTGACCCCTATCTTTAAAAATACACAATTAGATAATCAGGATTTAAAATTGAGCTCTTTTAATGTAGGCTTTATGTTTTATATCTTATAGCCAGAAATGCCATAACAAAACTTGTGGAACAATTCCGAAAAGACTACCTATAATCAATTCATTCGGGCTGTGTGATTTCATGTACAAGCGGGAAGAAGCTACAAGACCTACGCAGATAAAACAGGTAGCGACCATATTGATATAAGGAAGCTGGTAGTTGACCGAAAGGTAATATACGAACGTAGCCAATGAAGTTATGCCGATCATGTGTAAACTTGCTTTATAATTAGCCATAATAGCAATGAGGGCTAATACGGTACTAAAGAAACCACCTAAAAAGAATAAATAAAGTTCCGACAGGTTTTCAATCGTGATACTGAACTTTAATAAGATGAAAAACAAGATAGCCTGAATGGAAAGCGGTATACGCCTTTCTTTTATATTGGCTTCTGTGAAAGAACGAACTAATCCTAGTGATATTAATAGAAAATAAAGAGCCATAGGCAACATCAGTGTAATGATGCTGATCTGTATCAAAATCATATAAATGCTATTCGGAGGAAGCATATTCTGATAGGTCAGAAAATAAAAAACAGAGCCATACAGAGGAATAAAGATCGGATGAAAGATGTAAGAAAAAAAAGGTAAAAATTGTTTTATTTTCATAGCGCTATCTTTATTGCAGTTCCCGTTTGAGTAAATTTGATTTAGATCTTCTTGCGTAATCTGGCCACCGGAATGTCCAGTTGTTCCCTGTATTTTGCAACAGTCCTTCGGGCGATCGGGTAACCTTTTTCTTTTAAAATTTCGGCTAATTTATCATCGGGTAGTGGTTTTCGCTTGTCTTCTTCTTCAATGACATTCTGCAAGATCCTTTTGATCTCTATAGTTGAAACGTCTTCACCTTCCGTATTTTTCATGGCTTCACTAAAGAAATCTTTAATGAGTTTGGTTCCGTAAGGAGTTTCAACATATTTACTATTTGCAACGCGTGAAACGGTCGAAATATCAAGTCCAACCATATCAGCAATATCTTTTAAGATCATCGGTTTTAACTTCGTTTCATCGCCGTCAAGGAAATATTCTTCCTGATAATGCATAATGGTATTCATAGTTACAAACAAGGTTTCCTGGCGTTGTTTTATGGCGTCAATGAACCATTTGGCAGAATCTAACTTTTGTTTGATGAATTGAACAGCATCTTTCTGGGTCGATGATTTTTCATTCGAATCCTTATAACTTTGTAACATTTCCTGATAATCTCTGGAAACATGTAGTTCAGGAGCATTTCGTCCGTTAAGGCTTAATTCCAGTTCGCCGTCTACAATTCGTATCGTAAAATCGGGAACCACATGCTCTATAGGTTTTTGATTGCCATCATAAGCACCGCCCGGCTTCGGGTTTAGTTTTTCGATCTCGTCGATTGCTTTACGCAATTGTTCTTTGGAAACCTCGTATTTCTGGATCAGTTTCTCATAATGCTTTTTGGTAAAAGCATCAAATTGGTTCTCTAAAATATCAATAGCTAAAGCAATGGAATCTGTCGGTGTTTTATGTTTAAGCTGTAACAGTAAACATTCCTGCAGATCACGGGCGGCAACACCGGCCGGTTCTAACTCTTGTACGACATGCAGAAGAATGTGCTCAACGATTGCTTCGTCAGTATAAATACCCTGTGTGAAAGCCAGATCATCTACTACATCTGTGATTGTCCTTCTCAAATAACCGGTGTCATCAATACTGCCCACCAGAAATTCAGCAATATTCTTTTCTTCATCCGTTAAGATAAAAGTATTCAATTGGTTCAGCAAGTCCTGATGAAAAGTAACACCTGCGACAAATGGCATGCTGCGTTCTTCGTCGTCATCGCTATAATTGTTTGTCTGGTATTTATAGTCAGGTGTTTCGTCGTTGCTCAGATACTCGTCTATGTTAATGTCTTCCGCTTCAATTCTTTCGTTGTCATAATCATCATAATCGTCATCAGAAGAATCATTATAGTCATCATAATCCACATTTTCTTCTTTGCCGTTTTCCAAGGCCGGATTTTCGACCAATTCTTCCTGTAACCGTTGTTCAAAAGCTTGTGTAGGCAATTGAATCAATTTCATCAATTGAATTTGCTGTGGCGAAAGTTTCTGCGAAAGTTTTAACTGAAGATTTTGTTTTAACATAAACGAATTATAATTAAAAAAAGTTTAGCCGTTTACACTATATAAAGTTAAACAACTAAACTTAATTATGCTAAATTTTTGATTAAAATTCTGCGTTTTGAGGTGTTCTCGGGAATGGAATTACATCGCGAATGTTTGTCATTCCGGTAACAAAAAGAACCAATCGCTCAAAACCTAAACCAAAGCCTGAGTGAATGGCAGAACCAAAGCGACGGGTGTCTAAATACCACCACATTTCTTCTTCAGGGATGTTTAAGGCTTTCATTTTTTCGATCAAAACATCATAACGCTCTTCTCTCTGAGACCCGCCTACGATCTCACCGATGCCCGGGAATAAGATATCCATAGCGCGAACGGTCTTTTCATCTTCGTTCAAACGCATGTAGAATGCTTTGATCTTCGCCGGATAATCAAATAAGATTACCGGACATTTAAAGTGTTTTTCAACCAAGTAGCGTTCGTGTTCGCTTTGTAAGTCAGCACCCCATTCATCGATTAAATATTGAAATTTCTTCTTTTTGTTCGGAGTAGAGCTTTTTAAAATATCAATAGCTTCTGTATACGAAACACGTTTAAAGTTATTTTCCAGAACAAAATTTAGTTTTTCTAACAAGCTCATTTCACTACGTTCAGCCTGAGGCTTTTGTTTTTCCTCATCGGCTAGGCGTTGTTCTAAGAATTGTAAATCGTCGGCACATTTTTCAACGGCATAGCGAACCACATATTTAATAAAATCTTCTGCCAGATCCATATTAGCGTCCAGATCATTAAAAGCAACTTCAGGTTCGATCATCCAGAACTCAGCTAGGTGACGGGAAGTGTTTGAATTCTCTGCGCGAAATGTCGGCCCGAAAGTGTATACCTGACCTAATGCCATAGCATAGGTTTCAGCCTCTAACTGTCCGGAAACCGTTAAATTCGTTTCTTTACCGAAGAAATCTTTTTTAAAGTCTACTTTTCCTTCTTCGTCTCTTGGCGTTCCGTCAAACGGTAAGGCAGTTACACGGAACATTTCACCGGCACCTTCAGCATCAGAACCTGTTATAATAGGAGTGTTCACATAGAAAAAACCTCTTTCTTGAAAATATTGATGAACCGCAAAAGATAGGGCAGAACGAACACGCATAATGGCTCCGAAAGCATTGGTGCGAACTCTGAGGTGAGCATTTTCACGTAAAAATTCCAAAGAGTGTTTTTTAGGCTGTATAGGATATTTTTCAGCATCACTATCGCCTAAAATTTCTAATTTGGTTACCTGAATCTCTACTTTTTGACCTTTACCCTGGCTTTCCTGTAATGTTCCGGTTACTGCAACAGCAGCTCCGGTTGTAATGCGTCGTAAGGTTTCTTCTGAAGTGTTCTCAAAATCGACTACGCATTGGATATTTTGAATGGTAGAACCGTCATTTAAAGCAATAAACTGATTGTTTCTAAAGGTTCTAACCCAACCCTTAGCAGTTACTTCCTGCAATGTTTTTGTATTGTTTAGTAGGTCTACAACTTTTATATGTTTCATCTGTCTTATTGTTTTAATCTTTATTTGTCTGATGAATTTCTGTTATAAGTAAGGCTTTTTACCTATATTAAATTTATGCAAATATAAACTTTATTGTCTTTGAGCACTATCCTCTTCTGTGTCTTCTGCTAAAATGTTGATCGTTGGTTCCGGAAACTCTTCTTTATTGGCTACAGACTTTTCTAAAGAGAGTAAAAGAGCGGGTAGTAAGATCAGATTAGCCATCATGGCAAACAATAACGTCATGGCTACCAGACTACCAAGGGCAACGGTTCCGCCGAAACTGGATAGTGTAAATACCGAAAATCCGAAGAATAACACGACTGATGTATAAAACATGCTGATCCCAGCTTCTTTTACCGTAGCATAAACAGAACGCTTAATGCGCCAGTTGTTCGCTTTTAATTCCTGACGGTATTTTGCTAAAAAGTGAATAGTATCGTCAACGGAAATACCAAAGGCAATACTGAAGACAAGTATTGTTGAAGGCTTGATCGGTACTCCTAAGAATCCCATTAAACCGGCAGTCATTATTAACGGTAAAATATTAGGCAATAATGAAATAATGATCATTTTGAACGAGCGGAATAAGTAGGCCATTAACATTGAGATCAGGAAAATGGCAAATAGTAAGGACAGTACCAGATTGTGTACCAGATAGTGAGTCCCTTTTTCAAATACATAAGCCTTTCCGGTCATGGTAACAGTGTAGCGTTCATTTGGGAAAAGTTTGTCGATCTTTTCTTGTAAACGTTCTTCGATCTTGGCCATTTTATCCGTGCCGATATCGCGCATAAAAGTAGTTACCCGTGCATATTGCCCGGTACTGTCAATGTAGCTTTTCAGCATGTTCTCATTCTCTTTTTTAGTAGAGTTTTTGATGTAGGATAAAATAAAGGTTTCTTCCTGACGGGTCGGTAATTCATAAAATTCCGGATTTCCGTTATAATAGGTCTGTTTGGCATATTTTACCAAATTTACAATAGAGATCGGTTTTGACAGTTCAGGAACTTCATTGATCGCTTCTTGTAACTCTTCAATTCGTCTTAGAGTACTTGATTTTAAAGCACCTTTCGGGCGTTTGGTGTCGATCATGATCTCTAAAGGCATTACGCCGTCAAATTCTTTTTCGTAAAACACGATATCTTTAAAGAAAGCAGTCTTTTTAGGCATATCTTCAATTAAACTTCCGGATATTTTTATCTTATAGATCCCGATGATCCCTAAAACCAGTAATACAATGGCGGTCGCAAAGATGGCAACAGAATGTTTGCGTATTGTGTTTTCAATCCATTGAATGAATGATTTCATGTAATTTTTGCCTAAGTGAGCCAGATGTTTTTCCTTAGGAATAGGCATGTAGCTGTACGCAATCGGAATGATGATCAGGCAAAGTAAAAACAGAAATAAAATATTCAATGAAGCAACAGTACCGAATTCTTTTAACAGTTCACTATCCGTTACAATAAAAGTAGCAAAACCGGCAGCAGTGGTTAAGTTTGTCATTAAAGTAGCATTTCCTACTTTAGAGATCACACGCTGTAATGATTTTGCTTTGTTACCGTGTTTTTTGATCTCCTGTTGGTATTTGTTGATCAGGAAGATACAGTTCGGAATACCGATAACGATAATCAGCGGGGGATAATAGCCGTTAAAATAGTGATCTCGTAGTTTAAAAGCCCCAGTGTACCGAAGGACCACATAACACCTATGGTTACAATGACCATGGAAAGTAAAGTAGCCCGGAAACTTCTGAAGAAGAAAAAGAAAAGTAAAGAGGTAATACCTAATGCAGCGCCTACAAACAGTCCTATTTCATCTATAATATGCTGTGAGTTCAAAGTTCTGATATAAGGCATTCCGGAAACTTTAAGATCAATTCCTGATGCTTTTTCAAAAGCTTCAATTTTTTCTTCGTTCAGGTATTTATTGATGAATGTTTTACGGGCAGCAGTATTTACTACATCTTTGTCCATATAGATAGCAAAGCGTACGGCACCGCTTTCTTTGTTAAATAGCATACCTTCATAAAAAGGTAGGTTATTGAACAATTCTTTTTCTTTCTTTTTTAAGTAGCTGTCAGTAACATCTTTTGAATTGATGAACGGAACCAATTTGAACTTTTGGGCAGCGGTATCTTTGGCTAACACTTTTAAGTCTTCAATAGAAAGCGTTAGTTCTACTGCTTTATCTTTTTTGATGTCTGCAATAAAATCTTCCCAAAGTTTTAGATTTTTAGTATTGAAAAAGGTAGAATCCTTGAATCCGATGACGATCAGGTTCCCTTCTTCACCGAATTTATCCAGAAAAGCATTGTATTGTTTATTGACTTCGTGATGATCCGGCAACAAGTTGGCTTCTGTATAGGTAAAGCGCATGTATTTCCATTGCGAAGCCATGAAAACAGTAAACGCTGCCAAAGCAATAATAAGTGCAATTCTGTTTCGCAGAATCTTGCGTGCTATAAAATCCCAAAAACTGGTGTTTAACCACTTAAACATTGTAAAAAAAATTGAAGCGCAAAGGTAAGTATTCTTGCTTAAATAGTTAGGTTACAATGCAAAGAATTAAGATAAATTTAAAGGCCTTAACGCGTTTCGGTCAGAACAAATCCAGATGATAAGAAATTTTAAGCGCTAAATTGTCATCAAAATGGGCTAATTGGTTTGGTCCATAACGGAAAAAAGCTGAAATACCGATGCCTTTGAAGAGTTTATTGGCCTCGACCCCGCTTTCAAAAAATCCTTTACTCAATGATTTATAAGGAATACCGATATGTTCGTTCTGCTTATTAGTGCCACCCCATGCCATACGGGTAACGACACTGAATTCAGGGGTAAAACTATAGCCTAAGCGTATTTTGTTGAAAGTATGCCGGAGTTGTAAAGAAGCATATCGGTTTGAAAAAAACTCATTGAAATACATAGTTTCAAAACTATTCTTGCCGGCAAACGTGATCCGTTGTAAAATAGCATCTCGGTTCAGGTTGTTAGGTTGCAGGTTGTATAGATGTGTAATAGGAACATCGCCTAATGCCCAACCGGTCTGGAATAAAAGAGAACTTTTTTGCCCTGATAAATAAGGGAGTTCGTAGAACGTTTTAAAATCAAACTTGGTAAATGTAAAATCATTGGCTAATACGTTCGGTAATGCCTGAGTGACCTGAAATGAAAATTTAGGATGCCGCTTTTCAATTTCGATCTTTCCATCGGGTGTTTGCATGTATTCACTGAAAGGATTCCACTGAATGGCAAACTGTGCTGCGGTTATAGTATACTGACTGTATGTTTTTCCGTTATTCAGGAATTCATAAAAGAACAGTGGGGTGATATCATTTCTGGAAAATGAAAAATAGGTATCTGCTTTAGGAATGAATTTACTTTCAGCAAATACAGAAGCCATTTTATTCTTGTAAAAAGTAGAGATGTTAATAGGTCGGGGATCGTAAATTTTAAAGCGGTGCGAATCGGTAGCGAAGCTGGTTTGAGCGATCTCACAGAGGTCTTCGCTATATGAAGCACTGACCCAAGTCTCAGTTTCTTCGTCTGTAAGATAAGAAGGGGTGATGCCAAATTTAAACTTTTCGTCCTTTAAACCATAGGCTCCGTAAAAAGCTACTTTGTATTTTTCGGATAACTTAGGGTTAGTAACTCCTCCCAAACCTAAGCGGAAACCTTCATAGTTGTTGAATTTTACAAGACTTCTCAGATCCAGATCGACGATGCTGACCGGGAAATAACCGTTGATGATCTTTTTGCCGAGGAAGATCTTGTATTCAATATTTTCGGCATTTGAAATACTGTCCAGTGAAACATAGGTGCGATGTTTTCGGACATCCAGAGTGTCTTTCTGATATTTTTTCCAAAAAGAATCTTTCTGTGATAAGCTTTTTTCGGGGACATCGATCATGATCTGAGGAGACGAAATGGTAAAATCGTTGTCCAGTTTGATCTCCATCGGGGTAGATTCCAGACGAAGATAGATCCGGTCAGAAGCATTTTGACTGATTCCGGTTTCCAGACTGGAGTTGAACTCTATAGTCTCTCCGAAAAGTTTCAGATCGTAGTTGCTACTACCTTTGGTAACATTAAAGGTTCGCTTTTTCGGAAACCAGATTTTATGTGATTTCAGATAATCAAAAGTATAGGTGGCATCAATGTTGACCATTCCGTAAATCCGGAAATAAGCCTGAGCAATACCAAAATTTTCAGCATCTACAAATAGTAATCCTCTTAAATGATTGGATTTTAATTTTTTCGGTTGGAAATAAATACGGTATGTTTTTCGGTTGTTAATCTGTACGGAATCCACCATGTGGAAAGAGTATAGGATACGCCCGAATTTTGACAGAGGATTCTGAACCGGTATTTCCAATATCTCAAAAGGATTTTCATATACGGAATAAGAAACGAGTTTTAGCCCTAAAAATTCGTAAAGCGGTTTTTTCAGTCCGGCCATACGAGCTCCCAGAACTGTTTCTTTTGTCCCTTGGTCATTATGCTGGATAAGGTTTACCTTCTCAGTCTGGTAAATGTGTTGTTCTTTGACGAAATTCTTAAACTTATAATTGGATGAATCTAATTTTATTTTGCGTTTGCCGAAAATGTTCTTTTTGACGATGCTGTCTATCTTTTCAGAAATACTATCCGGATTAGCCGTAACCAATAAATGTTCGTAGTTCTTATATTCAAAACTTTTTAAAGCCAGTTCCGGATCGTTTTTGGATTTGTTCTCAATAACCTTTTTAATGATCTGGTCCACTTCGTGCTCAGAATAGATCTCTTTTTGAACAGCGTTCTCATTCTCAGTAAGCTTAATGATCCAGAATTTGTTATTGTTCTGAGGATAAGCATATTTTTCATAATACCCTTTGTAATTGATAACGAGAGGTTTGTCAAATTCATTGACATAGAGTGAAAATTTACCTTCCCAGTCGGCACTGAACGTGTTGCCGTTATAATTTATTGTTGCAAAAGCAATAGGAATAGTTGTGTCAAAATCTATAATCTGTCCTTTGATGAAGGTTTGACTGATAGAAAGTTGCGCAGTAAAAAACAGAAAGAGTACAAAAAGCTTTTTCGGCATTGATTGAATTATCGATTTCAATGCAAAGGTATTCAAAATAAAAATCCCGATTGTTAATCGGGACTTAAAATTTATACTTTCATGATTTCAGCTTCTTTGTGAACCAATAGATCATCTATCTTTTTAATGTAAGAGTCTGTTAATTTCTGAATATCTTCTTCAGCTTTTTTACAAATATCTTCAGAAGTTCCTTCTTTTTCTTCTTTTTTGATGTCGTTATTAGCGTCTTTACGGGCATTACGAATACTGATCTTAGCATCTTCCGCTTCGGTTTTAGCCTGTTTAACCAAGTCCTTACGTCTTTCTTCCGTTAAGGCCGGAATATTAATGATAATGTTCTCTCCGTTGTTCATAGGGTTTAATCCCAAATTAGCAATCATAATTGCTTTTTCAATGGTCTGAAGCATTGATTTTTCCCAAGGAGTAACTGTCAACGTCCTTGCATCTGGAGCACTAACATTAGCCACCTGAGATAAAGGAGTTTGAGAACCGTAGTATTCAACAAATACACTGCCTAACATTTGAGGTGTGGCTTTACCGGCTCTGATGTTTAAAAATTCTTTTTCTAAGTGAGCAATAGAACCGTCCATAGATTCTTTTGCCGTGTCTATAATTAAATTGATCTCTTCTGTCATGGCTTAATTTTTATAATTTGTTTTTTAGTAAAATTATATAGTAACAGTTGTTCCTACAATTTCGCCTTCACACACTTTTAATAAATTACCGAACTTATTCATGTCAAATACAATGATAGGTAATTCATTTTCCTGACTAAGGGTAAAAGCAGTAGTGTCCATTACATTCAATCCTTTTGCAATTACATCGTTAAAAGAAATAAAATCAAATTTTACGGCATTTTGATCTTTTTCCGGATCTGCGGTGTAAACACCGTCAACACGCGTTCCTTTTAAGATAACATCAGCATTGATCTCGATACCTCTTAAAACAGCAGCTGTATCAGTTGTAAAATAAGGATTTCCGGTTCCGGCACCAAAAATAACGATTCTTCCTTTTTCCAGATGTCGCGTAGCACGTCTTTTGATATACGGTTCCGCAATAGCTTCAATCTTTAAGGCAGTTTGCAAACGAGTTTGCATTCCGGCTTCTTCTAAAGCGCCTTGCAGGGCCATACCGTTAATAACTGTTGCAAGCATGCCCATATAATCACCTTGTACGCGATCCATACCATTGCTGGCTCCGGCAACACCTCTGAAAATATTTCCTCCTCCTATTACTATGGCAATTTCAACCCCTTTGTCGTGGATCGTTTTAATCTCTTCAGCATATTCTGCTAAACGTTTAGGGTCAATACCATATTGCCTGTCGCCCATAAGAGCTTCTCCACTCAATTTCAGAAGAATTCTTTTATATTTCATTGTGTTGTTCCTTTAGTGGTGCAAACTTAAACAAATTTACAATATACTCAAAAAATGTATGCGAATAACACGGAAAGCATGTCAAGACAATTGCTCCTTTTTTAGTATTTCCTCGTATGATTTTTTAGCCTCTTCATATCCGATATCAAAAATGGTGCTCATTTTACTTTTACTGGTCTCAAAAGTACCGAAATCAGCTAAAGCTTTCGGTTCTATGACCCAATCACAAAGATTGAACTTTTGATAATTGGCATGACCGGAAAGCAACTCAAATGCACGTGTTGTTACAGATTTGATGGAATTAAGTTCCTTTTCTTCAATATTGTGTATCGGGCTTACATAAATGCCGATGATACTTTCACAATTCCCTTGCAGAAGGTCTGTCGGAAAGTGGTTCAGGATACCACCGTCACTATACAATTTTCCGTTAACTTTGTAAGGAGACAGTACTCCGGGAAAAGAGGCGGAAGCCAAAACAGCATCTGTCACTTTTGTATGCTCGCTGAAAATTTTAAGCTTTCCTTTTACAAGATCGGTAGCTGTAATTTTAACAGGGATCGGCAGATCTCCGATCTTAGTATCCCCGAAGATCTCATTAAAATACAATTGAAAAGATTCGGAATCAATTATGCCCGGTTTTTTCAAAGTAAAATGTTTCCAGTGAAATAGATAAATAGATTGAAAGAAATTCAGGATATCTTTCGGAGTTTTCCCAAAGGCATACATAGCAGCAATGATGGCACCGGCACTGGTTCCCGACATTACTGTAGGTTTAATTTTTTGTTCTTCTAAAAATTGTAAGGCACCCGCGTGCGCAATTCCTTTAGAACCGCCGCCGGATAATGTAATGCCGATAGTTTTTGTTTTAACATCCATTTGTAACCAAACTAACAAAGAGTATTCAAAAATAGAATTAAATTTGCCAAAAATGTCAGGAATATGAAAAATAGTATAAAAAATGCTTTACAAGATAGTTTTAGCTATCCGGAATATAGAGAACACATAGCAACTCTTTTAGCAGATGGAAAGGTTACCGGACATACTCAAAGTGAAGCTTTACTGGGCTATACGCAATTGAATGAAACCCGTATGAACCGTCTGGATAAGACTTTGGCTGTTTTGCCGGAAGTGCAGGAGCAATTGAATGCGCTGCCTAAAACGATAACTTGGTTAGTATTAGCAGAAGGTTGGTGCGGCGACGCGGCACAGATACTTCCTGTTTTGAATAAAACAGCAGAGGCAACCGATAAAGTTGTATTAAAGATCGTTTTACGGGACGATCATGACGATCTGATGAACCTGTTTTTGACCAACGGAGGCAAGGCGATCCCAAAAGTGATCTTATGGGATGCGGATGCGGAAGAAGTAATTGGCAGTTGGGGTCCAAGACCTGAACCAGCTCGAAAAATGATCGCAGATTATAAAGCGGAACACGGAGTAGTGGACGAACCGATTAAAGTAGAATTGCAAAAATGGTATTTAAAAGATAAAGGTGAAACAACTCAAAGAGAACTTTTAGCTTTAATAGAACAAAACGTATTAGTGGAATAGAAATTGAAATTACTACTGTTTTTTTAAAGCCGATACTTAATCTAAGTATCGGCTTTGTTCTTAGTTTTTGTTGTGGGGCTTAGGGTAGTACAGAAAAATTAGTGAAAGTTGTTTTGCCAATTTTACTTTTTTACAAATCGTCGTATTTCTTTACCCTCATGGGTAACAATTTCTATGAAATAAGTGCCGGAAGCAAGATCACTGACATTAACAGGCAGCGATTGCGGTGTTTGGATCAGTTGACCGGATTGGTTATAGATAGTAGCTTGAACAAAAGAGAGGTCGTTTTGAAAATTAATGTTTATAAGGTTTTCTACAGGATTAGGGTAAAGCGTGAAAGAGTTAAGTATAAAAGTTTCTGAAGCTAAAACTGTTGTCAGATCATATACTTTAACCTGTCCGGAGTCCGTTCCGTTTGCATCGTTTCTGGGTGCGCTAACAGCGAGAGAAGAGCCGTTACCTGAAAGGGAAACACACCAACCGATACGGTCAAGATTGGTGTCAGCTGTAATATCATTACCTAGTTGTTCCCAAATAGAACCGTTATAATGATAGGCTCGTACATACTCATACCCTCCGACAGTACCGAGATAAGAGCCGGAACTAAGGAAAGTTCCGTCATGAGAAAGGCTTACAGAGCCTCCGAAAGAACCATAAAATACATCGCCTTCTATTTTTTGTCCCATTTGTTGCCAGTCGTTTCCGTTGTACTGAAAGGTTTTTACATACCCGTACCCTCCTCCTTCAGGAGCCCCTATAGCGGCAATAGTTCCATCAGCAGACAAGGAAAGGCTGTATCCGAAATAGTTATAATCGTATTCTCCGTTTATATCGGTACCGAGTTGTTGCCAGCTAAGACCGTTAAAACTATAAATTCTGACATGTCCGGAGTTAGCACCTCCTCCGTCATTGTAATGAGCTCCGCTTGCTAGTATTGTTCCGTCAGCAGAGAGCGCAACACTTTTTCCGTTATAATCGCTGATTCCTTCTTCATAAAGGATCTGTCCCATTTGTATCCAGCTATACCCGTTATATTGATACGTAACAGTGTAGCTAGGGACTGTACTGCTATTTGAAGGAGCTCCGATGGCTAAAATACTGCCATCGTCAGATAAGGCTATAGAAGCGCCTAAGTATTCATACGCAGAACTCCCTGTTATATCCTGACCTATTGCTGTCCAATTGCCTCCTGAAAATTGATAGATACTTACCTTTCCTACATACAAAATATTGGTTGAATAAGCTATTGATCCTACGGCTAAAATTGTTCCGTCTGCTGATAAAGAAAGAGAATTTCCGAATTGTTCATTTGGGTTGCCTCCTTCCAGTTTTTGTCCGATCTGTTGCCAGTTGTTTCCGTTCCTTTGATAGACTTTTACATAGCCGGTTAAATTGTTACTATCCGGAGTGCCTACCGCCATGATCGTTCCGTCTGTAGATAATGAGACTTGGCTGAGCAGGTCATTTGCATTTTCACCGTAGATCGTTTGCCCTATTTGAGTCTGTCCTAAAAGGGTAAAAGAACATAGTAACAAGATAAAAAGTATTGTTTTTCTCATAATTATTTTTAAAGATTACTATCGTAAATTTTGTTTTATGAAAGCAAAGTAAGCCCAACAAGTTGTTGGGAGTCTTTATTTTGTATTCAATTGAACATAGTGAGTTTTGAACTGATTTTTTGATGTGTTGAAAATGATGTAAAAAAGAGAAAAGTTTTGGTTCATAAAAACCGTAGCCAAAAAACTATTACGAAAAATTTGCTACAACTTTTGTGTTCAAAAAAATCACATTAGAAAAAAAATCACACTTTTTGTGGCAAAAAAATAGTTTAAAAAGAAATGCCACAATTGTTGTGTCAAAAAAAATCTATCAAAAAAATTGACACAAAATGCCGAAAAAACAATTTTGAGTACAATTTTGACACTGTGTTAATTTTTTGTCCGTTACATTTTTTTAGATAAAAATTACAATTTAAAGAAAATTAATAGATATAAAATCTTAAAAACCTTCAAAAATCTGAAAATATCCGGTTAAAACTGAAAAAACCGTAAAAACAACTATTTGCCTTTTCGTATTACAAAAAAAACATACATTTATCCATATTTAATTACAAATAAAATGCAATGCGAATAAAATTACGCTTAACCGCTATTTTCCCTGCATTATTGATTCCTGCCATCGCTTCAGCGCAGGATATCCTATGGGAAAAGACCTATGGAGGCAAACATGCCGAATACTTATACGATGCCATACCGACGCCTGATTACGGATTTATCCTGGCCGGAAGTTCGGTTTCCGGAAAAAACGGCAACAAAGACGAAAAGAACAAAGGCGATCTGGATTACTGGGTCTGGAAGATGGACGAGCACGGCAATTTGGACTGGCAAAAGAGCTTTGGCGGCAACAAAGAAGACCTGTTGCAAAGCATAGCCCTTACCGGTGACGGGGGATTTATCCTCGGCGGTACTTCCGCTTCCGATAAAGGTTCCGACAAAACCGAAAACAGCAAAGGTAAAGAAGACTTCTGGATCATCAAGCTCAATGCTAAAGGCCAACAACTGTGGCAAAGAACCATTGGCGGCAGCGGAATGGAAAAGCTTTTAAGCATTGCCCAGACCAAAGACAACGGCTATATCTTAGGCGGAACTTCCTCTTCCAATAAAACGATAACTCCGGAAGGACAAACTCCCGATTTGTATGGTAAATCAGAAGACTCGCGAGGGAATCTGGACTTTTGGGTCGTAAAACTCAGCGAAGCCGGAACGATCGAATGGCAAAGAACCATCGGCGGAAAATATGTGGACGAATTGCGCAGCATTCAACCGACGAGAGACGGCGGTTATATTTTGGGAGGTTATTCCAATTCTCCGGCATCGGGCGATAAAACAGAAGAGAACTACGGTTTGGGAGATTACTGGATCGTGAAGCTCGATGCGCAGGGCGAGATCGACTGGCAAAGAGCCTACGGAGGAGAAAAGGACGATAATCTGAATGCTTTGATCCCTACCCGGGATGGCGGTTACCTGTTAGGCGGGAACTCCAATTCCGGAGCGACGTATTCCAAATCAAAGACCAACCGTGAAGGAACCGATTTCTGGGTGTTAAAGCTCGATGAGTCGGGTGAGATCGAATGGCAACAAACGTATAACTATGGTAAAGCCGATATCTTAACCTCACTGGTAGAGAACAAAGACGGTACGTTTATCATTGGCGGTTACGCCCAGAGTGAAGCGGACAAAAGCGGACAAAAAACACCTGTTAAAACCATCAGGAAAGACAAAGAAGGGATCAACGATTATATTGCTTTAAAGATCAAGCCTAACGGAGAGGAACTTTGGAGTCAAACGGTAGGAAGCAAAGGCGATGAGGTGATGAAACGCTTGCTGGAAACCCGCGATGGGGGTATCTTTTGGCAGGTACCTCAAACGGCACTGCCTCAAAAGACAAAAAGACAGCCAAAGGCGGTAATGACTTTTGGGTGGTAAAGCTCAAAGACAAGGACAAGGAAGAGAAAGCCCGCATTGACCTGGAAGCGGTACCGAACCCGACGGAATATTTTACCAATGTAATTGTAAGCTTTGACTACAGCAAAGGAACAGCAACTTTATACGATTTAAGCGGAAGAACAATCAGCCGTACGGAGATCAAAGGCGAAAAAACGATACCGGTAGATTTGACCAACCTACCAACCGGGATCTACGTAGTAGAAATAAAAACCGATACCGAAACCGGAGGTGTTAAAGTAATTAAGAAATAAAAGAGATTTTAAAATTATGAATTATAGAATAATATACAATTGCTTAATGTTAATTTTAGTATTGTACTCAAATTTTATTAAAGCTCAGAATAATAGAGATAACTCTGTCGATTATAGCGATTTTGTAAATAAAACCATAAATAAGCCTAACAATTATACTTTTCATAATTATTCTACAGAGGGTAGTGTAGACCCTTTGACAGGGAGATTTGGTTTGAATGTTAATTTTCATACTATTGAAGATAAATATATCAATATTCCAATAACATTGCAGTACTCAACAAGTGGAGTACATTTAGATGATATTTCTAATGAAATAGGAATTGATTGGCATTTAAATGCAGGAGGTTCTATTACACGAGTTGTAAAGGATGTGGCAGATGAAATTGGACTTTATAATCATTATAATCAGAGGTTCTGTGATAATCAAGCTAATTTTGTGGGATCAGGACAAGATATAAGTTATGGCTCATATGATATAAATTTTTTAAAAGCTATTAATACATCATATGGAACCTATAGAGGAAGTCTTAGTGCAACTTTGGGAACTTGGTATATTAATTTTTTCCCTGAAAGGCGTTTTTCGAATATTTTAAGTGAGATAGGTAGTTTAATCGAGATAAAGAAATTTGAATTTTGGGCTGAATCAGATGAAGTTAATAGTACTCCGACTTTTAATGTAGATACTGAACCGGATATTTTTAGGTGTGTAATAGGCGATTTGGATTTTTCTTTTGTTTTTAAAAGAAAGGCAGCCTATTTTAATATTGACGGTGGATCAGCAGGATATATGAATCCATCTTATTTTGAAGCTGTTCCCATAGATGATACAGGGATTAAGATTAAATATTATACAGATTTTGTTCAATTTTATGATAAGAGGAAGAACTATTCACCTAATGGACAAAAAAGAGATCAAGAAGAGGCAGTTATAACAAAGTTTGAAATAACCGATAAGAAAGGAATTGTTTATATTTTTGAGAATTTTGATTTTATTGATGCTGATGTGATTGAAGAATATTATCATAATTTTTTTGGTCAAAATAATAGTAGAATTTTTCAGTGGAAAACATATAATACTATGGTTAACAACTGGAAAATAAAAACTATTAAACTCCCTGACAATAAAGTTATAAATTTTCAATACATTGCTAATGAATATCTATACCAAAAGCAGGTTCCCAGAATACATGATGGTGAATATACTGGACTAAAATACAATTTATCCCCAACTTTACCTTCTTATGCTATAGGACGATTAGATACTCATATTGAAGGATATTCCATATCTGAAATATCGTATGAAAATCAAAAGGTTAAATTTTATTATTCTACTTTTAGACCTGATTTAAAGACGGGAGGATTAAACCTTGACAAGATTGAACTTTGGCATAGGGATCAGGAATTAATAAAATCATTTGATCTTTTAAAAACCTATTCTTATGCAGACTTAGATGGAGGACACGAAGATTATAGAATGTTTTTGAGTAGTATTGATGATAGTACAAATGAAAAGAGTTATTCTTTTACATATAATAATGAAGGTTTATTGCCTCCTCGTAGTTATGTTCAATACCAAGATATTTTTGGATATTACTTAGGTTATCAACCAATAACGAATCCTTATCCGTCATTTCCTACAGTTTATATTGATCCAAATGACACTACAGGTAATAAGATATGTTATGACATACCGAATGTTCCTTATTATACTGTAAATGGAAATGGCGATAGATTTGTTAATTTAAATTCACCAAAAATAGGAACACTGAAAAAAATTGGTTTTCCGACTGGAGGTGAATTGGAAATAGAGTATGAAAATAATACTTATTTTGATCCAAAGTTAATTAATAAAAAAGCTTTAGGTCCAGGAGTTAGGGTGAATGAACTACGTTATTATGCGGCGACAGGTGTTTCAGCTAAAAAGGTTCAGTATTTTTATGATAAATTTGATGATGTAAATTCAAGTAGCGGGACACTTTTGTATAAACCTTCTCTGGCTTATATTTCAAACTGGAATTTGAATAATTCCTATGATAGACAAAATGATATTGAAAATAATACTTATGATTACTATGATGCAGCGGAAAGGAGAGCTTATTATGATTATTATCATTTTGATCACCATTATTCTAAAGAGAAATGGGAACAGGCAGGATTATATAATCATACAATATATGCCAAAATGGTACGGTTTTCAACTCATAATATAGGGCATCGTGTGGATAATAAAGGAAGAGAGATAATTTATCCTAATGTGATGGAAAAATTTATAAATTTTGAAGATACTAATAAGTCTTACTCTGTAAAATATTATTTTAACAATGTAGATAATCGTACAGAAGTAAATTCTATTACAGGACCTTCTGATGAACCTAATGATTATGCTCCTGGAAACAGTAATACAACATACTCATTATTTTCACCTTTTTTAGCAAATACTGATAATGGGAATGGTTATGTAAAGACTGCAGCAGGGTTTATCGAAAGAAAGGGGTATGATATTTATCCTTTTCCAGAGAGAAATTTTTTCGGAAGTTTAGATAATCAACTATTTGGAAAGCTTTTGAAAAAGGAGTATTTTGATAATAATGGACAACAAAAATATACAGAAGAATACATATATACTCAAATTACTAAGGAAGATGTAGTAAATCCAGATAACGTTTTAAAGAGTCTTAAGACCGATTTTTTAAAAATGCATCTTTATAATTCAAATGATATTACAGAACAGTTTCTAATTTATTTAAAGTATTTACCTGGATCTTCGATGACACAAGCAGATATACAGAATTATCATGGGTTATATATGTTTTCTATTAATCCTATAAAATATGATTCAAAAATTGTATTGGAAAATAAAAAGACAACAACATATTTTAATTCTGGAAACATTGTTATACAACAGAATTTTTTTTATAATAACTCAGAGAATTTAGAGGTAACTAATCAAACGACTTCATCATCGGGAGGAAATTTATTGGAAACTAAATATAGTTATGCACATGAAATCGGGGATCAAAACTTAATAGATTTGAATATTATAGGTACGCCATTAAAAGAGGAAGACTTTAAAGACGGATCTTTAATGGGATTAAAACAAATTAATTTTGGAAATTTTCAGGATGGTACAACTTACTTTACTTACGATGGTTTATGGATAGATCCTTATGTAGATAGTACAAATTTATATCTTCCTAAAAGTTATTCTACTTTAAAAGGTGATGGAATAGGAACATTAGAAGAGGAATCTATCATTGATTTAAGAGATTACAAAGGTAATATATTACAATACCATAATAAGTTAGGAGAATATACTTCTATGATTTGGGGATATGGGAATACTCAACCTGTTGCCATAATAGAGAATATACAATATTCTAACATCCCTATCTTGCTTATTACTAATATTCAAGTTAATTCGGATCTAAATAGTATTAGTGAAAGTACATTATTAAATGATTTAAATGCCTTACGAACCGACCCTGCTCTGGTTAATGCCATGGTAACCACTTATACGTATAAACCACTTGTAGGGATAAGTACCATTACCGATCCCAAAGGCAATACAACAACCTACCATTATGATAGTTTCGGAAGACTGCAATATGTCAAAGACAAAGATGGCAACATCTTAAATGAAAACGAATACCATTATAAAAACTAAAGCAAGATAAAGATGAAAAAGATATTCTATTTATTGTTAGCTATTCCTGTTCTTGCTTTAGGACAGAGCCAGAATCAGAATTATATAAAAACCACGGCTTATAAACAAGCCAGTATAACACCGTTAAGCAATCCGGAGCCAAATGAGGCAGCGGTGCAACTAACCTATTATGACGGATTGGGACGTCCTGTTCAACAAATAGCACACAAGCAATCCAATAGTGGTAAAGATATCATTACACATATAGAATACGATGGCTTTGGCAGGCAAGTAAAAGAATTTTTACCGTATGTTAACAGTACTCCGAGTTTAGATTATAGCAGTTCAGCGCAAATCGATGTGTTGAATTTCTATTCTAACCCGGATCCGTCAACCACAGGAAATCTTAATTTTGAAGCAACAACGAATCCTTATAGCGAAAAAGAACTGGAGCCTTCCCCTTTGAGCCGCGTATTAAAACAGGCAGCTCCCGGAGATCCTTGGGCAATGAATAGCGGAAAGGAAATTAAATACGATTATCAAACCAATTTATCAGCAGATCAGGTAAGGTTTTATTACGCTACGGCTACATGGGATAGTAATAAGGAGTTATATGAAATTTCTATTCATGATTCGGGATACTACGGAGAAAAACAACTGTATAAAACAATCGTTAAAGATGAAAACTGGGTTTCCGGGCTCAATCATACTACGGAAGAATTCAAAGATAAAGAAGGGAAAGTCATTTTAAAAAGAACCTATAACAACGGTCAGGCTTATGAAACGTATTATGTATACGACCAATTTAAAAATCTGACGTATGTTATGCCGCCTTTATCAGAACCTTCTCAGTCAATTAATTGGCCGGATATTGATGCATTATTTTACCAATACAAATACGATAGTCGCAATCGCTTGGTAGAAAAAAAATTACCCGGTAAGCAATGGGAATTTATTATTTATGACAAACTGGATCGACCTGTAGCAACCGGACCGGCATTTACGCCTTACGGAGGAACCGATGTAGGTTGGTTGATTACGGAATACGATGTATTCGGGCGAGTGACCAAAACCGGATGGAAACAAATGACGGTCGATGCGAATACCCGATACACCAATCAAAGCAGTATCAACAGCGGCAATAATCCGTTTACAATGTCACAAAATGAAGTTTTAACAGAGAATTATTACGACGATTATACCTTTGCCGGAGCTCCTACTTTACCTAATGACGTAGAAGGGCAAACATTGGCGACTAATGTCAAAGGATTACCCACCGGAACATGGGTACGGGTTTTAGACACGCCGGGTAGCTCTACCACAGAGACTTCCTATACCCTATACGATGACAGATACCGCCCGGTGCGAACCTATACCGCCAATCATTTAGGCGGTTATACCCAGGTAGATACCAAACTGGACTGGGCAGGACAGGTGGACTATACCCTGACAACCCACCAATACGATGCCAATGCAGCGGTAGTTACCGTAAAAGATATGTATACCTATACCGACCAAGGCCGTTTATTGCTGCACAAACAGCAGATTGACCAGACTGCCGAACAATTGATCAGCAAAAATACCTATGACGAATTGGGGCAATTGATCAGCAAAAATGTTGGCGGTACAGACGTTACGGGAGCAACCGCTTTACAAACGGTAGACTATACCTACAACATCAGAGGTTGGTTGACAAATATTAATGATGTTAATAATATTATGACAGGCAATGATCTGTTTAACTTTAAGATCGATTATAACGACTATGCTTCTCTGGCGATCCATGATGCGGCACCGGATGCTTTATATAACGGAAACATCTCGGCTACCTATTGGCGAACGGCAAATGATAATGTCTTGCGAAAATACAACTATTCGTATGACGACTTAAACCGATTGACCAATGCAGATTATCTTAAACCGGAAGCGACAGCCGTTTTTAACAACTACAAAGAACAAGTAAGTTACGATAAGAACGGTAACATAAAAACCTTGGTTCGAAACGGAGACCGCGATACCGACGGTACCCAGTCAGAACAGGAAATAGACAACCTGACTTATACGTATTCCAATAACGATACCGGTAACCAATTGTTAAAAGTATTCGACAGTACCAATATGCCATCGGGTTTCAAGGATGATAGTAACGGGATATATGATCCGGATGATGATTATGCGTATGATGCCAACGGCAACATGATCAGTGACACCCACAAAGGTATAACCAATATCACGTACAATCATTTAAACCTTCCGGTAGAAATTACATTTGGAACCAGTGCAAAAATCGTATATCTTTATGATGCTTTAGGAACCAAAGTGATGAAAAGTGTACTGGACTATTTAGGAAGTGAAACAGCACAGACGACCTATTTACAAGGCGGTTTTCAATACGTGGACAACGTATTGAAGTTTTTCCCGCATGTAGAGGGTTATGTGAACGTCACGGAAACTTGTGGTTTTTTGAGCAGTTGTGGCTTTGCCTATAATTATGTGTTCAACTACACCGATCATTTAGGGAACATCAGGTTGAGTTATGGAATAGATCCGGCAACTAGTACCCTTAAGATCATGGAAGAGAACCATTACTATCCTTTTGGATTAAAACATGCTAATTACAATAGTGATGAGTTGTTGTATCAAAAAGGAACAGCAGGAGCCGTAGTATTAAAAGGACCAACTACAACAGTGGAATCGGTGTATAAGTATAAGTATAACGGTAAGGAATTACAAGATGAACTCGGTTTAAACTTCTACGATTACCAAGCGAGAAATTATGACCCTGCTTTAGGACGTTGGATGAACATTGACCCGTTAGCGGAACAATCAAGAAGATGGACACCGTATAACTACGCTTACAATAACCCGATGTACTTCGTTGATCCTGATGGAATGCAAGCGGATGATTGGGTTAGAACAGCATCAGGATCTATGATTTATGATAGTAGAGTTACTGATCAAGCATCTGCAACAGAATTATATGGTAGTGAAGCTCAATATAGAGAAGTTGGTTATTCATATACAGCCTCTACCGGAGAAAGTGTTGAATTGGGAGACCATGGTTTCTTTAAAGAAAATGGAACTATAAAGATGTCTGCTGATATGGCTGAAAGTGCTTTAGCTGATGCCCCAACAGATCATTCAGGAGGAATAATGATGGCTACATTAGGTACAGCAGGAGTATTACTGGCTGACGATGTTACAGTAGTTGGAGTTGGTGATGATGTTGCAATACCACCTGTTTTAGTTACAGGACTTGTTGCTGCTACTGTAGCAAAAGCAACTTACGAAATACAAAAAATAATGGAACGTGACCCAGGTCCGGACGGAACACAATATTCTTTAAGAGCAACAACATCCGGTTCATATCCTTGTTATTCTTGTTCTAGTGGAACAATGAATTTAAATACTGGTGATGTTTGGAAGTATGGGGAAACAACAAATCCTGCTGGTAGATATTCAGAATCTTATTTAGAAGCTAACAGGGTGCAACAAGTTAATGAATTTTCAGGTTCTCAATTACAAATTAAAATTGCTGAAAAATCAAAAATTTACAATTATTTTTTACAAAACGGACACTTACCACCAGGCAATAAAATTTTTAGATAATGCAAGAAAAGCTTAATAAAATAGTAAGATTAGAAGCTCTTAAATCTGAACCAAAATTTATCTCAAATGATTTTTATACAGGTCTCAGTTGTAAAGAAAATGAAGAAGAATTAATTAAAGAGCTAAATAATACAATTGATACATTTATTGAAAATACGCAAGATAAAAATATCAGTGAACAGGAATACCAGAAATTAATATCTGAATGTCTTACAATGTTCAATAAATATAATTTGGATACAGAAGATAAAGAGTATATAGCCAATTTTTTTGAAAAAATAATGGATGCTATTGAACTGGAAACTTCTGGAGGGGCTTTAAACGAATGGCTATATGGTTTTAAATTTTAAAGTAAAGAAATGAAAATAGGTACAAGCGTCAATACTTCTATAGGCGTAGAAGATAAAACTTATATTATTCATGATCTTTTTAGAGAATTATCATTTTTTTTAAATAACAAAACTTATGGTAAAGATCTAAACGAAATCATTTTAGGAATAATCTGTGTATCTTCTGAGTTTGAAAAATTTTATCCAAATAAAAAGCCGAAATACACTGATTTTAAAGAATATGTTACTGATGGTATAAAAGTTGTAGAAGACAAGTTATTTACTTATACTTTAAAATATGATTATGAAGACTTAAAAGAATTATCAGAACAAGAGAACAAAGAATTACTTGCTAATAAAATACTAGAAAGTTTAGATAATTTAGATCAACTTCCTAAAAAGATAAAAGATTTTGATAAGGAGAAATTTAAAACAGATTTAAAACAATTCTTTATAGATAAAGAGCTAGTTTAAAAATAAGTAAACCCCACGTATTAAAAACGTGGGGTTATTTTTTTGTCCAATATCGCCAGCTCGTTATACTTAGAAATTTTAGGTTTAGGCTTATTTTTTTGTTGTTGTAGTTCCTGTTGTTTTTTCTGTAGTTCAATAGCCTTTTTTAAATCCTCTCTGGCTTTTACAGAATCTTTAATATGGTTTAAAAACCATTTTGGTTTATACTCGTAAAGAGGAACAGAATCTTGTTTTTGTTGGGCTATGGTAGTGGTAGTGTTTCAAATTTAGTGATATAAAATTTCAGAATTATAACCTATTGAAATAGAATAAATAATAGAAGAAAATAATTTAAAGATGAGCAATACTGCTCATCTTTTTTATTCTAATATTGCCTTAAATGAACTAAAATGAGTAAAAATGCCACCTTGTGTTTCAAAGTTAGTGATACTATAAATTGTCCAAAATGTAAAGAGAAAAAGGTTATTAAAAACGGGAGAACAAAAAACAATAAACAGCAATATTATTGTAAAACCTGCTGTCATCGTTTTATAGAAAATTATTCATATCAAGCTTATAATTCAAACACTAAAACAAAATTGTAATTCCGGCAGTTTTGTACTCAGAGGTATACAAAAAGCTAAAATCCATTTTAAATTTTGATTCGGTAGAGTTGATACCGACCGTATTTTTATGAACTGTTTTTTTAATTCTGCGGTTTGCTGCATTTTTTCCGATAACATAGCCCATTAAAAGAGCAAAAGGATAGTCAGAAGCCCAATGAACACGGGTGCTCATCATTTGAAAACCCATTATTCCGGCTAAAGAATAGCCTACAGGGCGTATCCATTTTATCTCCGGATAATTTACAGCGATTAGAGTAAGAGAGGCGATAAAAGTGGTCATGTGGCCGGAAGGCATCGCATCATAGTTAGGGGTGTTTGATTGATACGCTTTAAAGCTGGGAAAAGGGGTCCAATGACCTCCCGGATTTCCGCTTTTAATTGCGGCACTCGGACTTTGTCTCCCGGTAATTCTTTTTAGAATTTGTGTGCTTATTCCTGAAGCCATCACGACTTCAACCAACTCACTGGATACGTTTAATGCCCGGTAATCATTATTTATTTTTCCCGCTACATAAAAACTTCCGCTTAGCAGCATCGGAGTCAGACTGTTGCCCAAATAATAAATAGCTCCGTTAATGTCTTTCGGGATCAATTCGATTCCCAGAACACGAGTGTATCTCACATCTTCATATAAGTTTAGAGATTTGCCGATTTCCTGTGCGTTGTCTGTAAGATTTTGATCCAGCGGAAGCAATACCAAAGTACTTCCTACAGCGGCACTTGTCCATAAAAGATTTTCTTTTTGAACCGTATATTTTCCGAATTCGTAGAGATCTTTCGGCAAATATTTAAACAACTCAAAAAAATGAGGTTGTGTATAAGTATAAGTTATACTGTCGTTAATGACATAATTTTGCGAAAGGTTGATTTCCTGCGATAAAGAGCTTCCGGATGTTAAAAGAATAACAAGGGGGATGATGTTGTTTTTAAAAAAGAGATCAAGTGTGTTCATACCGGAAAAGCATTAAAAACTACCTTTAAATATAGTGAAAATTTGCAGAACCAATTGATTAAAAAAGAACAATAACGTCTGGGAGAACAAACAGGACTTTTGAATAAGAAGTATAAAAATCGGATATCTTTTTTAGGTACCCGATTTTTAACAGAGAAATTATTTAAGAATTCTGAGCATTTATTGAATTCAGAACTTCCTGAGTAATATCTTTACCGCCAGACAGGTTAGTATACAATGATCCGATGCTGTAAATGGGCCCCCAAGGAATACCCCACCAGCCAAAGAACAACGTAAGAAGCGTGTAACCGATACTGTGTTTAACCGTAGATTCATCCGCTTTAATAAAATAAACATCACTTCCTCGTTTAAAGGTCATGATAAGGATCGAAAAGCAATATTGAAAAACTACAAATTTAGCCCCTCTGCTTAGTTCTCGGTTGATGTCATCTGTAGAGAGACCTTCAATGTTTTTAATAGCAGCCATTAATTGTTTTAATGTTAAATGTTTACCCTACTCATCTGGCTTTTCGGTTCCGCCTCGTTTTATGGTTTCTGAACTCCTTTTTTAGAAAAATTCCGATGGTAAATTTAGAGAAAACCGGCGAATTTCAAAATTTTCTGTAGAAAAGAAAAGTATTTCTGAGATAAAGCTCAAAAAAAGATTGAGGGAAAGTAATAGTATTGAAATTAATATGTAGGAGCTGCATCAAAAAGCGTTATATTATAATTTTGCATTGTGTCTGGAGGATAAACTTTTAATTGAAAATCTTTTGATGAGTTCGGTTCATAATATTCGTATAGTGTATACGTTTTACTTTGTAGTAAAGTATTAGTTTTTGAAAAGTATTCAACAGTTAATCTTAAATCCTTATATTTTGCCAATGTAGCAGAATTTTTGATTATACCACTGATTAAAAAACCATCATATTTTGCTCTTGAAAATAAACCACCCTTTTTTATTTGATTTCTATTTAATTTAATGGATTCTAATTTAAGATATTGATGTGGGTTTCTTGATTCTTGGATTTTTAATTCCATTTTTAATTCTTCAGGTGTTTTTTGTCTATTTTGATTACATGAGGAGGTTGAAAAAAGTATCAATAGGATCAAAACATAATAAGTATTCATAATTTTTAAGTTTTTAGGTATCTATAGAATTAATTACGAGTTTGGCAATCGGAGAAATATTTTTGAGTTAATGACTTTAGTTCGTATTCAGCCATTAAGTTCAAATCAGAAGGTTTTAATTCGGATGTTAATTTAGCCATCATACAAATTGAAATTTCTTCTATTTTTTTGTTACTATAAAATGGAAATGATTTTCTAATGTCGTGTTTTAAACGATTAAAAATTAAATCTTTATTTTTTTTGTCCCAGATATTCATATCTGTAATTGTTTCTTCGATAATAGCAACAACTTCTAATTTAACATTTATGCCTTCATGTGATGAAGTGTTTCTTATGACAAGGAAATGAGTTCCTTGTCTTATATCATCTATTTTTACTTTTCCGTCTTTTGCGCTTGTAACAGATCCTTCTATATTATGATTAGGTGATTTATATTTCCAGATTCCCCAAAAGTCTTTTTCAAAAAAGATATCATAGCCTTTTCTGTCTGTTAAGTAAATATCAATTAATCCTATTCCTTTAGGTATCTTTATTAAACTTACGAGGCTGTTTGAAACACTTGTAGTAGCTAAAATTAAACGTAGTTGATTTTCTAGTTGTATGTTTTGTTCTTTGTTTTCATTTGGTTCGGTTGTGAATGCGTAATACCATTCTAATGTATTAGGAGGTAAATCAATTTTAAACCCAATTCTAGAATTTCCACCAAGTACGGATTTAGTTCCGCCGTTTAAATAGAACGTTTGAGGTTCAATTATTTGGACTGCTTTTAGTTTTTTAGTTTGAACCTGAGACTGCATTAAAATAGAGATAAGGCAGATGGTAAGAGTAATTGTTTTTTTCATTTATAGTCTTTTGAGTATTGAATTTTATGTTCATAAAACAAACAATAAAGATTGTTCTCTAGTAATTATTCTACTCAAAACTAAATAGTAAAAGGTTTTATTTTTTACGGATTTCCGTAAATGAAGTGGAAATTACAAAATACCCAGTATCCTGATTTTTCTGGAAGTGGAGATCCCGCCGGGATTACAACCCGGTTGCCCTTCAGGTATTGCAACATGAAGTTTTTGATAGTAGGCTTCCCAGACAGCGAAGTAGTCCTGTGAGCCGGGAGCTTTAAAGGTCATAGGAAATAAAGAGAACAAAGGCTTTCCATACGCTTTTAAGAAGCAATCGTAGATGAGTTCTGAACAATAATATTTATTGTTGTCATACAAATATTCGTCGTCATAAGGAACGCCGAGTTGTTGTAAACCAAAAGCAATGGCTGACGGGATTAATTTTCGGTAGCGTTTCTTTAATCGGCCTACATACATCGGTAAATCGGTATATGAGATAAAAGTCTCGTAAGGTGTGAGTTTTACGGCTGTACCGGAAGCTTCTAAAACGTAAATGTTTCCTTCCTTGATGACAACTATTCCCATGTGATTAAAATCAATTCCGTGATAACCTTCAGTAACTTGATTGATCGCATCACAAAGCGGTCCGCAATGCATGGATTGAAAAATAAGATCACCATTCTGCAGTTCAATCTTGTTCTGCGAAAAACCCGCAAAACTTAATAAAAAAAACAGGGTGAAACATTTAGTCTTCATGGTTGATCTTTTCTTCAAATTCATTCGGACTGATTGCATCAGCAACATCATAAGTGCCGATTTTAGTTCGTCGAAGTGCTGTCAAATGCCCTCCGGAAAGCAAGGCTTTTCCGAAATCGTGAGCCAGTGAACGAATATAGGTTCCTTTGCTGCATTTTACTCTGAAATCAACTTCCGGTAAGGCAATGCGAGTCAATTCAAATTCGTAAATCGTAGTTTTTCGGGCTTCAATTTCCACTTCTTCACCGGCACGAGCGTGTTCATACAAACGCTTTCCGTCTTTTTTAATAGCCGAAAAAACAGGTGGTTTTTGCAGTATCTCTCCGGTGAATTGCGGTAAAGTTTCCTGAAGCAATACCTCAGTAATATGTTCTGTAGGAAAGGTTTGATCTACTTCGGTCTCTAAGTCGTAAGAAGGCGTTGTGGCTCCCAAAAGGATCGTTCCGGTATATTCCTTCTCCTGAGCCTGTATCTCGTTGATCTTTTTGGTAAACTTTCCGGTGCAGATAATAAGCAATCCGGTCGCTAGGGGATCTAAAGTTCCGGCATGTCCTATTTTAAAACGTTTGGACAAATTGAACTTTCGTTTTAAAACGTATTTCAGTTTATTCACTGCCTGGAACGAGCTCCAGGTAAGCGGTTTGTCGATCAAAAGTACTTTTCCTTCCGTAAAGTCCTCTGCCTGCATTAGATAATGATTAACGGTTTAACAAAAAAATGGATAATTAGAATAATCGCTCCCGCAATAATACGATAATAACCAAACAATTTAAAACCATGTTTTTGTAAAAAGCCGATAAACGATTTAATAGCGATCATCGCTACAATGAAACCCACTACATTTCCGATGATGAGTAAATACGTCTGATCCTGTGTCAATTCAAATCCGGCTTTGTAATAATCGTATGATTTTTTTACCGTTGCGCCTAACATTGTAGGGATAGCTAAGAAAAATGAGAATTCGGCAGCAGTCGTACGCGATAATTTTTGTGTCATACCGCCTGCGATACTGGCTCCGCTTCGTGACACACCCGGGATCATTGCCAAACACTGGAACAAACCGATCTTTAAAGCCGTCAGATAAGAGATTTCCGTTCCGTCATCGTGACCGCCGAACCAATCGTCTACTTTTAATAAAATAAAACCGCCTATGATCAGTGAAACAGCAACCGTTATCGGGTTTTCCAATAAACCGTCGATAAAGTCATTCAGCAACAATCCGAAAAAAACTGCCGGAAGAAAAGCAACGAATAATTTATAATAGAAATCCAAACTTTGGAAAAAGCGTTTGAAATACAGAACAACTACTGATAAAATAGTTCCCAATTGAATAACGATAGTGAATAATTTGGTAAAATCGTCGTGAGCAATACCAAAAAAAGAAGAAGCTACGATCATGTGTCCGGTAGAAGAAACCGGTAAAAATTCAGTAATTCCTTCAATAATAGCTAAAATAATCGCCTGAAGTATATCCATAATGATCTTCGTGAAAATTAAATAGTAAAAAGTGGAGACTTAGTATTACTTATGGATCACCAATTACTTTTTATCTTTTTTAAAAATGGAATAAATAACAACACCAAAACCTGCTAAAACTACAGTAGGTGCTAAGCGGATTCTTCTGAAATTGAAGATTTCTTCACTGAAAACATTCGGATCATCACTGCCGCCACCGCTCATAAGTAAAAAGCCTAAAGCAATCATGGCTAAACCGATTAACAGAACAATATAGTTAGTTTTGCCAAATAAAAAATCTTCTTTGTGTGTAGGATTATCTTTCATTATTCCGGATCTTAAAAATTAATAAAGGTCGTCAGTTCTCAGGTTCAGGAAACGTTGCGTCGCAAAGAATGTGCTAATGGCAGTAATGACAATGCCTATTGAAAGAACACCGCCGAAAACAATGCCCAATGAAGCATAATCCTTAGCAATACCTAAACTCGGAAAATATTTATCGACATAAGTTACCAATATATATAGCGCAATAATCGCAAGTAGGGAACCTACCAGCCCCAGCTTGATGCCGCGCCAGATGAAAGGTTTGCGAATAAAAGCTTTAGTAGCCCCTACCATCTGCATGGTCTTGATCGTAAAACGATGCGAATAAATAGACAAGCGTAACGAGCTGTTGATTAACAACATGGCAATAGCGGCTAAGAAACCGCTGGCGATCAACATATAAAAACTGATCCTTTTAATATTGTCATTAACCAGATCAACCAATTGCTTATCATAGATAATTTCTGAAACGTATTCGTTCTTCTTAAACCCCGTTTCTATCTTTTTGATACTGTCTGCTATAACATAATCCCCTTTAAGGTTGATGTCAAATGAGTTTTGCAGCGGATTAAAACCTAAGAATTCCATAAAATCCTTACCCACAATATCTACATTGTTTTTAGCCGCACTGTCCTTTTGTACAAAAGCATACTCCTTGATAAAAAGAGAATTTTTTAATTCCGTGTCAAAAGCATTCAGGATACTGTCATTAGCCTCATTCATAAAAAAGACAGTCATCGGGATATTTTCTTTAAAGTCATTGGTAATCTTTTTTGAATTAATCACAAAAAGGCCTAAAGTTCCTAGTAAAAAGAGTACTAAAAAAATACTCAAGATCACAGAAAAATAAGATGAAATTAAACGCCTTTTTTGATAGTTTTCAAAAGATGAAGCCATAGTTTCCTTTAAATTATGCGGTAAAAGTAAAAAAGAATTTTGGTATATACAGAATATAACAACAAAGTTTTAACTTTAGTATTATAAAATGTAAATTTGCAGCTAAATTTTTAGCCGATAGTTTACAGTCGCAGTTTTCACGGAGCTACTGTAAACTGATAAGTGTAAACCGATAACTAATTAGCTGAATGAAATACCTTCACAACGAGATCGAAGCCAAATGGCGCAACTACTGGGCAGAGCATAAAACATTTGCAGCCTCTAATGATTCCGATAAACCTAAATATTATGTATTAGATATGTTTCCTTATCCTTCGGGAGCCGGCTTACACGTTGGGCATCCGCTGGGATACATTGCTTCTGATATTGTGGCGCGTTACAAACGTCATCAAGGGTTTAACGTGTTGCACCCGCAAGGATACGATTCGTTTGGATTACCTGCCGAACAATATGCGATTCAAACCGGACAGCATCCAGCCATTACAACCGAAACCAACATCAAACGCTATCGCGAGCAGTTAGATAAAATCGGTTTTTCATTTGATTGGGACAGAGAAGTGCGCACTTCCGATCCGGAGTATTACAAATGGACGCAATGGATCTTTATTCAGTTGTTTGAATCTTGGTACAACAACAAGTCCGATAAAGCAGAAAGCATTGCAACTTTAGTTCAGGAATTTGAACAAAACGGTAATACTGCTGTGGATGCGGTTTGTGCGGATGGTATTCCGGCTTTTTCTGCAACAGAATGGAATGCTTTTACAGCTGATGAAAAAGAACAGATCTTATTACAATATAGATTAACCTATTTGGCGGAAACTGAAGTGAACTGGTGTCCGGCTTTAGGAACCGTTTTAGCCAATGACGAAATCGTAAACGGTGTTTCAGAGCGTGGCGGTCATCCGGTAATTCGTAAAAAAATGACGCAATGGTCGATGCGAATTTCAGCGTATGCCGAACGTTTGTTACAAGGTTTAGAAACCATTGATTGGACTGAAAGTTTGAAAGAAAGCCAACGCAATTGGATCGGAAAATCAGTTGGTGCATCGGTTACTTTTAAAGTAATACCAACAACCAACAACCAACAACCAGCAACTATTGAAGTTTTCACCACACGTCCTGATACTATTTTCGGTGTTACGTTTATGACATTGGCACCGGAACACGAATTGGTGGCTCAAATTACTACTCCGGAGCAAAAAGAAGCCGTGGAAGCGTATATTGAAGCTACTGCAAAACGTTCGGAAAGAGAGCGTATGGCCGATGTAAAAACCATTTCGGGTGTGTTTACCGGAGCGTATGCCGAACATCCGATTACGAAAGAACCGATTCCGATCTGGATCGGTGATTATGTGTTAGCAGGTTACGGAACCGGAGCCGTTATGGCGGTTCCTTGCGGTGACGAACGCGATTATGCGTTTGCCAATTTTTTTAAAGGAACGAATGGCATGCCGGAGATCAAAAATATTTTCAATCAAGACATTTCAGAAGCGGCTTTTGCTGCCAAAGAAGGTTTTGAATTGGTTAATTCTGATTTTTTAAACGGTTTAGGGTATAAAGAAGGAACGAAAAAAGCGATTGAAGCTTTAGAAAATATCGGTGCCGGAAAGGCAAAAGTAAACTACCGTTTGCGCGATGCGGTTTTCTCTCGTCAGCGGTATTGGGGTGAACCCTTCCCGGTGTATTATGTAAATGGGTTACCAAAAATGATCGAGGCGAAACATTTGCCGATTCGTTTACCGGAAGTTGAAAAATACTTACCAACAGAAGACGGTCAGCCGCCATTAGGAAATGCAACCGAGTGGGCTTGGGATATTGAGCAGTGTTCAGTGGTTAGTAATGAGTTGATAGATAACGTGAAAGTGTTCCCGTTAGAATTGAATACCATGCCGGGTTGGGCAGGAAGTTCTTGGTATTGGATGCGTTACATGGATGCACATAACAAGAACGAATTTGCCAGCGAAGCAGCTTTAAAATATTGGGAAAATGTAGATTTATATATAGGAGGTAGCGAACATGCCACCGGACATTTATTGTATTCTCGTTTTTGGAATAAATTTTTAAAAGACAGAGGTTTTGCACCAACAGAAGAGCCCTTCAAAAAACTGATCAATCAGGGAATGATTTTGGGGAATTCGGCTTTTGTGTATAGAGTTTCAGGTAAAATAATAGAAGTAAAGTATATTGATAAAAATAAAACAGAAATTGTTAATTGGGATTTAACTGATTTAGAAATTGAAAATCATATTTTGATTTCAAAAAATATAATTTCTGAAAGAAAAGGTTTAGATGAATATGATAAAAAAACCATAGCTGAAAGTTTTGATGTTATATTGTTTAATGAAGAATTAGACGATTTTGAAAAAACAATATTTAACAACGTATCAAAAAAACAAAAAGAATTATTAATTGAAAATAAGGATACATTAGGTATTTGCTTAGTTAAATACCCAATTCATGTTGATTTATCATGTATTAACGATGTTACATCTGAATTAGATATTGAAAAATTCAAAACGCATCCTTTATATAAAGACTATGCAAATGCAGAATTTATATTAGAAGACAGAAAATACATCGTTGGTCGCGAAGTCGAAAAAATGTCGAAATCGAAATACAACGTAGTTAATCCGGATGATATTTGTGAAGAATACGGTGCCGATACCTTGCGTTTGTATGAAATGTTCTTAGGACCATTGGAACAAGCAAAACCTTGGAACACGGCTGGTATTACCGGAGTGTATGGTTTCTTAAAAAAACTATGGCGTTTGTATTTTGACGACAACGGTTTGAACGTTACAGACGAAGAACCAACAAAAGACATGTACAAATCGTTGCATAAAACCATCAAAAAAGCAACGGAAGATATCGAGAATTTCTCATTCAACACCTCGGTTTCTCAGTTTATGATCTGTGTAAACGAATTGGCACAACAAAAATGCCACCACAGAGCTATTCTGGAACCGTTAGCCGTTTTGATCTCGCCTTATGCACCACATATTGCTGAGGAATTATGGAGTGCTTTAGGACACGAAGGTTCGGTAGCTACTGTTGCCTATCCGAAGTTTGAAGCGAGTTATTTGGTTGAAAGCGCTAAAGAATATCCGGTGTCTTTCAACGGAAAAATGCGTTTTAAAGTGGAATTGCCTTTGGATTTGTCTGAAGAGCAGATTAAAGAGATAATTATGGCAGATGAAAGAACACAGGGACAATTACAAGGACGTGAACCTAAAAAAGTAATTATCGTTCCGGGTAAAATTATCAATATAGTCGGATAATAATTGATGTAAAATAATACGACAAGTTTTAAAGAAATCCCAATTGCTTTTGTTAAGTCATTGGGATTTTTTATTTTCGAAGTTATTGAATTTCAAAATCCATCAGAGATGAATAAAATAATTACACTACTGGTTCTGACGAGTTCCTTTTTTGCTTTTTCGCAGGAAGCAGATTCCGTTAAAATCACAAAAAGTCCTAAATTAGATTTCTATTGGGGAATTGGTATGCAGGTCAATTCATTTAAGCTGAACGATAAACTAAGAGCTTCCGGTGCGGCTGACATTAAGGAAACAATGCCTGAATTTTTATTAGGAGCCAATATATTCGGCGAACAGTTTTCGGGGATATCGAGTTCGGTTTTCTGTATTCTACGAATAGAGTAAACAATACCAAAAGTAAGTTACTGGGAGTAAACGTACGTTTAAGAGTTCATTACAATCTGATTAAAACGGAAAATATTGCCTTGACCACAGGTTTGAACCTAAGTGCAACAGGAAATAATGTAGACGTGTATGCTGCTAATAATGTGATTAACCTGAATGACTTAGATCCGATGAATAATAGTGGACATATTTCGTTGCGCAATCAGATATTTTATGTTGGTCCTTCAGCTTCATTTTATGCATGGAGAAATAAAACGTTTAAATTAAGACTGAACATTGCGTATGAATTTGCTTTCACAAACGGAAAATGGAAGTCAGATTATGCAGATGTTCATAATACCGTTAAGGAAATAGGAAATAATCGCTTTATACTTGGGCTAGTCATTCAGTAATCCAGAAAAAGAATCTGTCTATATTTATTTTACAGGATAAAATATCTATCATAAGATTGTTGAACCTGTATTTTTCAAATAAATATTGTTTTTAGGTTTTCGGGAGTCTGGGATTACAGCAGAATTTGTTTATTTCTTTAGAAATAATGCGTAATATGTTATAAATCTTTAATTTAGGTGAAAAAAACATGGTGGTTTAATTTTTTTTTTTTACATTAGATGAGTAATTTGATTTATAGATAAATGTAAGTTCTTTTTTAGAACTTATTTTTTTACTAACCGCCCCCAAAAAATCGCCGTTCTATGAAAAAATTTAGCTACGCACTTATTTTCGTTGTTACAATTTGCTTGTCTCCTAAAGTAGCCTTTTCAGGAGAAATTAAAGGAAATATTTTTACTGAGCACACACAGGCTCAGGCAAAGTTAGAGAGCCAGATACATACTGTGTTAGATCAATCTTTAAATTACAAAGATTATAAAGTGATCGACAAACAGGTAATGTCCCGTTTTAAAAGCGAACTCGAATCGTTTTTAAATCTGTCGGATCAAGTGCGTTCCGATTTTCAGAAAGAGATCAAAACAAAAGACAGTGAGATCAGTGCATTAGATGAAAGTTTGAAAAGTTTACAAGTGGAAACTTCAAAACTACGCAATGACAAACAGTCAATAGGTTTTTTAGGAATGTCAATTAATAAATATGTATATGTAAGTTCACTTTGGGCATTGTTCTTTGCCAGTTTATTAGTAATAGGATTTTTTGTGTTGAAGTTCATGAGAGCTAATGAGATTACCAAAAGTTCTAAAACCATCTTGAGTAATTTAGAAGATGAATACGAGGCTTTCAGAAGATCCAGTATTGAGCGGGAACAAAAACTAAGAAGAGAACTGTTTAATGAAATGAAAAAAGTAAAGGAGTTGAAACAAGCGTCCTGAAGTAGTTAGTTATAAGTTAAGAACAATTAAAAGCACGTAATTCACGTGCTTTTTTTATGGTAAGGTGTAACTTTTTTTGAAAAATACGTATAACAGGTAAAACAAACTGTCAAACTGACATTTGTAGATTTTGGTTTAAAATTTGATATAGTAAAGAAAAAAGAAAATTATGTTAGGATATTATATATTAATAGGAGGTATAGCCTTAGTGAGCTGGTTAGTAAGTAACCAATTGAAGAGTAAGTTTGAATACTATTCAAAAGTACATTTGCGAAATGGCATGAGCGGAGCAGAGATCGCTGAGAAAATGCTTCACGATAACGGGATTTATGATGTGAAAGTAATTTCAACGGCAGGTCGTTTAACCGATCATTACAATCCGGCTGATAAAACAGTGAATCTGAGTGAAGCGGTTTATAATCAGAGAAATGCTGCCGCTGCCGCTGTTGCTGCTCACGAGTGCGGACATGCCGTGCAACATGCTAAAGCATATCAATGGTTAGAAATGCGTTCTAAATTAGTTCCTGTTGTACAGATATCTTCATCCTTGTCACAATGGTTAGTGATCGGAGGACTTATTTTGGGTGCCGCATCAAAGACAGGATACGGATTTTATATTGCAGTGATCGGATTGATCATGATGGCGATTGCAACAGCCTTTTCATTGATTACCTTGCCGGTCGAATACGATGCGAGTAACAGAGCCTTAGCTTGGCTGAAAAGTAAGAATATGTTGAGCCAGCAAGAATATTCCGGAGCTGAAGATGCTTTGAAATGGGCAGCACGAACTTATTTGGTCGCTGCTATCGGAGCTATAGCTTCTTTATTGTATTGGGCTTATCAGGTTTTTGGTAACAGAAATTAGTAAGATAAAAATAGTAAAAAGCCCGAACATTAAAAATGTCGGGGCTTTTTTATGTTTCAACCGTTGTGGTCACAATTGGATCTGTCGGTCAATCTGTTGTTCTAACGAAATAAAAGTTTCTGTTCTGGAAACACCTTTGATGGACTGGATCTTTTTGTTGAGCAACTGCATTAAATGTTCGTTGTCTTTACAAATGATCTTAATTAAGATACTCCAGTTTCCGGTCGTATAGTGGCATTCTAAAACTTCAGGGATCTTTCGCAATTCCCGCACTGCTTCCGAATTACTGGAAGCTCTTTCTAAATACACGCCTACGAATGCCATAGTACTGTAACCTAAAACTTTGGTATCGACTACAAATTTAGAACCGGAGATTACACCGGCTTGCTCCAGTTTGCGTAAACGTTGGTGGATAGCAGCACCGGAAATACCGATCTTGTTTGCAATTTGCAGGATCGGTTTGCGAGCGTCTTCCATTAGGTCTCGTAAGATCTCTTTGTCAATGCCGTCAATTTCGATTTGTAACTGATTAACTTTCATAAGTTACATTTTTCATGTGAAATTAAAAATATACTATAAATATAAAACAAAAAATCCCAAATAGATACTAAATGGGATTAAATTATAGTGAAGTAAGCAAGAACTAACTGCTTACATTGTAAGGGTTGTATCCTAAATAAGGAACTTCAACTTCTTTAAATACAACACCATACTCTTCCAATTCTTTTAAAATAGGTTCGTATACCTCTTTACGAATCGGGATCTGAACCCGGGAGTTTTAATTTCTCCGTTTAATATTTTTAAAGTAGCAATAGCTACCGGTAGCCCTACGGTTTTAGCCATAGCAGTGTAGGTTTGGTCATCACCGATACAAACCATAGTAGCGTCAATTTGTTTTTTCTCACCGTCTTCAGATTCATAACCGAATTTATGGTACATAACGATCATGTCTTTGTCCTCCTGTTTTAAGGTCCATTTTTCCGAAAGGATCTTCTCTAAGATCTGAGCCGGAGTAGCATTTTTTAACCCGACTTTTTTTTCGGAGTTAAAAAGGTCTAATTCGAGTAGTTTGTCCCAGATGATATCGTCCTGATCGATTTTTTGTGCATGGCGCAATTTTATTTCTACCGTATCAGTCGGGTGATAGGGCAAGAAAGAATTGGTGAATTCACGATAAGACATGTTTTCAGAATTCTCCATGATGTATGAATCATCAGTCATTCCGAGTTGAACTAAAATATCCCATGCTCGCGAATAACCGACTCTTCTGATCGTTCCGCGATATACAGTTAAAGCATTGTCTAAGCCATATACACTGCGGTATTTTAGCGAATCTCTGTTGGCATAAGCCTCAAATCGTCCGAAGCCTTCGACTTCCAGAAATTCTGTTCTTCGGAACAGTTTGTTATAAGGGATATATTTATAAGTGCCTTCCTGTATGAACTTGGCAGTTCCGCCTTGTCCTGCTAAAACGACATTTCGGGATTCCAGGTAAATTTGTAATTCCAGAGATTATTATCACTTTCCGGAGCTACGAGTCCGCCACAAAAAGATTCAAAAAGGATCATTTTTCCACCTTGGTCGGTGATCTCATTGATGACTTTCATAGCACTCATGTGATCTATTCCCGGATCAAGCCCTATTTCATTCATGAAGATCAGTCCTTTTTCTTTAACCTCATGATCCAGATCCTGCATGGCCGGACTGATATAGGATGCCGTAACCATATTTCGACCTATTTTTAAACAGTCTTTAGCTACTTCCAAATGTAAATGAGCCGGAAGCATTGAAACAACAATAGTGGCTCTTGTAATTTCTTCCTGACGTTGCTTTTCGTTAAAAATATCAAAAGCAATAGCTCTGGCATTTTTATGACTACCTACTTTCTTACGAGCCAGTTCTTCTGATAAGTCGGCTATAGTAATGCTTAAACCCTCAGGTTCAGATTTATTTAAAAGGTATTGTATAAGTGAAGAAGCAGAGCGCCCCGCACCGATAACCAATATATTTTTCATGTTTAGTTTGTTTGTTGTGTAAAATATCACACGAATATACTAAAATGTTATATTTTTTAAAATTAAATTCCTGATAGATATCATTATTTAACAAATTTTATTTTAATACATTTGTCTAAAATTTTAATACATGGAGAAGAAAATCTTAGGCTTTGCCATTGTAATCGGGCTTTTAGCAATTGTTTTAGGAGCTTTAGGAGCTCATGGATTAAAAAAGTTTTTGTCTTTAGAGCAGTTAGCTTCTTTTGAAACCGGAGTCCGATACCAAATGTATCACGCTCTCTTTTTATTATTCGTAAGTCAGTTTCAGAATCTTGCAGTAAGCGATAAAGTGATCGTGTTTTATTTAGCAGCAATCGGTGTAGTCTTTTTTTCAGGTTCTATTTATGTATTGTCAACTTCTTCCATGACAGGAATAAAAGCAAAATTTTTAGGGCCTGTAACGCCTTTAGGAGGAGTTTTAATGATTGCTTCTTGGGGGTATTTGCTTTACGCAACCTTGTTAAAAAACGGCAATTAAAGCCTCTGTTAAAATTAAATTCATACTTTTGCAACTTTAAAATAAACAACATAACACTAATTTTATGGAGCAGTACACACAATTAGCGAAAACGATTTCGCTGGAAAAATACGGGATAAAAGACGTAGAAGAAATTGTTTACAATCCATCTTATGATTATTTATACAATTCGGAATTGGATAACCAATTAGAAGGGTATGAAAAAGGACAATTGACTGAGCTGGGAGCTGTTAATGTGATGACCGGAGAATTTACCGGACGTTCGCCTAAAGATAAATATATAGTAAAGGATGATGTTACAAAAGATACTGTATGGTGGACATCTGATAAAGCAGTAAATGATAATAAGCCTATTTCACAAGATACGTGGAACGCTTTGAAAGAGGTTTCCGTAGAACAGTTATCCGGAAAGAAACTGTATGTCGTTGATGCGTTTTGCGGAGCTAATGAAAATTCTCGTTTAAAAGTGCGTTTTATCATGGAAGTGCCTTGGCAGGCTCATTTTGTGACCAATATGTTTATCAGACCGTCAAAAGAAGAATTAGAGAATTTCGGTGAGCCTGATTTTGTGGTGGTAAATGCCTCTAAGACATCTTTCATGGATTATGCAAAATACAATCTTAATTCAGAAGTATTTGTAGCGTTCAATTTGACTGAAAAAATGCAATTGATCGGAGGAACATGGTATGGCGGTGAAATGAAAAAGGGAATGTTTTCGATGATGAATTACTATTTGCCACTTCAGGGAATTGCTTCAATGCACTGTTCTGCCAATAAAGGTAAAGACGATGATGTGGCAGTGTTTTTTGGTTTGTCAGGGACTGGAAAGACAACATTGTCAACTGATCCGAAACGCGAATTGATCGGAGACGATGAGCACGGATGGGATAATGACGGTGTTTTTAATTTTGAAGGCGGGTGCTATGCAAAGACCATTAACTTAAGCAAAGAGAATGAGCCTGATATCTATAATGCTATTCGCAAAGATGCTTTGTTAGAGAATGTAACGGTTGATGCTAACGGTAAGATTGATTTTACAGATGGTTCCGTTACCGAGAACACGAGAGTTTCTTATCCTATTGATCATATTGAAAATATCGTGAAACCGGTTTCTAAAGCAGGACACGCTACTAAAGTGATTTTCCTTACGGCAGATGCTTTCGGAGTAATGCCACCGGTTTCAAAATTAACACCGGAGCAAACAAAATATTATTTCTTATCTGGTTTTACGGCTAAGTTAGCAGGTACAGAAAGAGGTGTTACACAACCGGAACCTACTTTTTCAGCTTGTTTCGGAAAAGCATTTTTAAGCTTGCATCCGACAAAGTACGGAGAAGAGTTGGTGAAGAAGATGGAAGAGCATAATGCAACAGCTTACATGGTGAATACCGGATGGAACGGGACAGGAAAACGTATTTCAATTAAAGATACCCGAGCAATTATAGATAGAATTTTAGATGGTTCTATAGAAAAAGCAGAAACACATATTGTGCCGATCTTTAACTTCGAAGTGCCTAAAGCTTTGGAAAATGTAGATACTGCTATTTTAGATCCTAGAAATACCTATGCAGCTGCTTCTGAGTGGGAAGAAAAAGCGAAAGATCTGGCAGCAAAATTCATTAAGAACTTTGTACAATATACCGATAACGAAGAAGGAAAATCACTTGTGGCTGCCGGGCCGCAATTGGGTTAATTAGATAAAAGTGTAAATTGAAAAAGGGTTTCTAATAATTAGAAACCCTTTTTTTATATTGTATAATAGCTAAAGAAAATAGATCTTAAGACCTATTTTCCTTTGTTTACTTCTAAAATATATTTTTCTAAAGCACCTGTCATTGAAGGGATCTCGGGAGTCGGAGCCATAATGTCTACGCGTAAGCCTCGATCTAAAGCCTCTTTTTGAGTGGTAACGCCGAAAACGGCAATTCTGGTATTGTTCTGTTGAAAGTCAGGGAAGTTCTTGAATAAAGACTTGATCCCGGTTGGGCTAAAGAACACTAAAACATCATAATAAACGTCTTTCAGATCCGATAGGTCACTCATTACCGTGCGATAGAAGATACCCTGTGTCCAGTCTACTTTTAAAGCGTCTAATGTTTGCGGTACATCAGAATTAAGTTGGTCGGTATTAGGTAATAAGAACTTCTCGTCTTTGTATTTTTTAATTAAAGGAGCAAGATCTGAGAATTCTTTTTGTCCTACATAAATTTTTCTTTTGCGGTATACCACATAACGTTGTAAATAGTATGCTACAGCTTCTGATTGGCAAAAGTACTTCAGGTCTTCCGGTACTTTAAAACGCATTTCTTCGGCAACCCTAAAAAAGTGATCTACAGAATTACGACTGGTTAAAATGATAGCCGTAAATTTACTCAAGTCAATTTTTTGAGCCCTAACTTCTTTTGCGCTTACGCCTTCTACGTGGATAAAAGGTCTGAAGTCTACTCTAACTTTTAGTTTGTTCTGAAGTTCAAAATAAGGAGAATTTTCAACTTTAGGCTCTGGTTGTGAAACCAAAATTGTTTTCACTTTCAAATTTGACATAAGATGTTCAATTTTTTGTAATCCAATAATACATGAAATAATAGGGGCAATTTCAAAGGTGCAAAGATATAAAATAAAATAGAATATTTTACGAGACACTAAACTTTGGTATGTTTTTAAAGTTATCAGATAAGTGATCGATGAAAAAGCTATGATTAATAATATGAGTATGATATAGACAGCATTACTGTTAACAGCATTGTAAAATAAGATAATATTAATAGGTAATAGCAAGAGTCCTATGTAAGTTCTGTATGTAACTTTCAGCAAATTGAACTGTTCGGCAAATTCTTCAATTTTAAAAGAAGTGGCAATTATTTTTTCAATCAGATATTTGCATAGAATAAAAACGGTCAGGAAAGTAAAAATCTGAATGTATAATATTGCATTGTGTTTTTCTTTTGCGTAAAACTGCGCTAACAGGAGTAAAATAAAGAAAGAAAAAGAAATCATTTGTACAAAGAACAGAGATACTGTAAATCCGCTTCTTATATTAGAGGATTCTTTGTAAATCTTAGTATATTTGTCTGAAACAGCCAATCGAAGAAATTCACTGAAGCGCCCCCGAAAATATTTCGATTGATAGCAATGGCTACAAAAGCTACCAGAAAAAGAATGGTTGCCCAGTCATTTAAACCTATGATTCTCTCGGTAAAGAAGATTTTGTGCATAGCGCAAAATTACAAAAAATACTATCATGACTATTATTATAAAATAATTAAGATATAAAGTCGATAAATAGCGTATTTTTGTATCCAAATTTTAACAGAATGCCAAAAGGACTTGTCGTTATTCCCACGTATAACGAAATTGAAAACATAGAAAACATCATTAGAGCGGTTATGGTTCTGGATGATTTTTTTCATGTTTTAATAGTGGACGACAATTCTCCTGACGGAACTGCACAAAAGGTATTAACTTTGCAACAAGAGTATGATGGCAGGATATTTGTTGAAATCAGGCAAAAGAAATCAGGATTAGGAACAGCCTACGTACACGGATTTAAATGGGCTTTGAGCAATCAATACAATTATATATTTGAAATGGATGCCGATTTTTCCCATAATCCTGCTGATTTGCCGAGATTGCTGAAAGCATGTGAGGACGGAGCGGATGTCGCTATTGGTTCGCGTTATTCAACAGGAGTTAATGTAGTGAACTGGCCTTTGTCGAGAGTATTACTATCTTATTTCGCCTCGGTTTATGTGCGAATCATTACAGGAATGAAGATTCATGATGCTACAGCCGGTTTTATATGCTATAAGCGAAACGCGTTAGAGAATATTGGACTTGATAAAATAAAATTTATTGGCTATGCGTTTCAGATAGAGATGAAATACAGAGCCTTTGTAAAAGGACTGAGGTTAGTTGAAGTTCCGATCATTTTTACGGATCGGACTAAAGGACAATCCAAAATGAGTGGTTCGATCATCAGAGAGGCTATTTTTGGAGTTATATTATTAAGGATAAAAAAATTACTGAACACCATATAATGCGAACTTATTTAATCAAAAATGCTAAAATTGTAAATGAAGGCCAAATTTTTGAAGGCGACGTTTTAGTAGAAAATGGTTTTATTAAAGAAATAGCTGAGAAGATCAGCCCTAAATCTTCGGATTGTATCATTGTAGATGCCGAAGGGAATTATTTAATTCCGGGAGTTATTGATGATCAGGTACATTTTAGAGAGCCGGGCTTGACACACAAAGGAAATATTGCCAGTGAGAGTCGGGCTGCTGTTGCCGGAGGTATTACATCGTATATTGAACAACCGAATACGATACCGAATGCCGTTACTCAGGAACTTTTAGAACAAAAGTACGAGATTGCCGCCGAGACTTCTTATGCGAATTATTCCTTTATGATGGGAGGAACCAATGATAACCTGAAAGAAGTTTTAAAAACAAATCCCCGAAATGTTGCCGGGATCAAATTGTTTTTAGGTTCATCAACCGGTAATATGTTGGTCGATAACCAGGAAGTTTTAGAAAAAATATTCTCATCTACTAAAATGCTGATTGCAGTACATTGTGAAGATGAAGGAACTATAAAAACAAATCTGGAACGTTACAAAGCCGAGTACGGCGATGAAATCCCGATGAAGTGCCATCCTTTGATACGAAGTGCTGAAGCTTGTTATATTTCGTCTTCAAAAGCAATTGAATTAGCAAAAAAAACAGGGGCTCGTTTACATGTTTTCCACTTGTCTACAGCAAAAGAAATGAGTCTGTTTACCAATAAGATTCCTTTAGAGGAAAAACAGATCACCGCTGAGGCTTGTGTACACCATCTTTGGTTTACCGATAAAGATTATGATACCAAAGGAAGTCTGATCAAATGGAATCCGGCAGTAAAAACGGAATCCGACAGGGAAGCATTGTGGGAAGCACTATTAGACGACAGGATTGATGTTATCGCTACAGATCATGCACCGCATACTTTAGAGGAAAAAATGAATCCGTACACGAGTTGTCCTTCCGGAGGACCACTGGTTCAACATGCTTTGATAGCGATGTTTGAAAAGCATGTAAAAGGGAAGATCTCAGTAGAAAAGATAGTAGAAAAGATGTGCCACAATCCGGCAAAGATATTTAAGATCGAGAAAAGAGGATTTATCAGGGAAGGATATCATGCCGACTTGGTTATTGTAAATGCTCATTTGCCTTGGGTTGTTAAGAAAGAAAATATTCTGTATAAATGTGGCTGGTCTCCTTTTGAAGGCGTTAATTTTAAATCAAGAGTGACCCATACTTTTGTGAATGGAGCTTTAGTATATGCAAATGGTAAAGTGAAAGACGTTAAAGTAGGACAGCGATTATTGTTTGAAAGAGAATAATATGAAAAAGATAATTATTCTGAGTGCTTTTTTAATTATAGCTTGTAACTCTAACCCGGTTCCTAAGCCGGATCGCTTATTAGATGAAGAGCAGATGAAGAATATCTTATACGATTTAGCTATCTTACAGGCGACAGAAAGTTTTAGTCCTAAAACATTAAGAGAAAACGGGGTTGATACAAAGGCTTATTTATTTGAGAAATATCAGATAGACAGTGTTACATTTTACCAGAACCAGCGTTATTATGCTTCTGATGCTCGTAAATACAAACAAATGTATCAATCGGTATTGGATCGTATCAATAGCCAGATTCCAGAAGAGGGTGAATCGTCTGATCCGTTGGAAAAAAATTCAAGCGTTAAAAAGAAAGATTCTGCTACTAAATCTAGGAGAAGGCAAACAAATCGTCTTTTAGATCGGGATACTATCGACAATAATCTTCCTTTGAAATAAAAGTGAAAATTTCATTTATAGTTTTAAAATCATAACCAAGCGCTTGTTTGATTTTACTATTGTCGTACTGGTGTGTATTATGGGAAGACTTAGCCATAGTTTTGGTAAACATTCTCTTTTTGCCCAGAATAAAAGACAAGAACCAGTCTAATCTCCAGCCAATCGCTGTCAAAGTCTTGTTGGCATACACATAAGGCCTTTTAACCTTTAGTAGGTCAGCAAGTGTATAAAATAGTTCTTCCTGAGAAATATTTTCAGAAACTAAGGTATAGCGTTCCCCGTTAATAGTACTTTTCATTAAGGCGGTCATACAATCCACTACATCAGCTACGGCAACAATTGCAACGAGACCTTTTGAGTAAAACGGAAACCCTTTCTTAATATTTTTTATAATCAGGCTGCTGCCTTTATCGGGAAAGCCATAACCGAAAATAATTCCGGGATTAACGATAACGACTTCTAAACCTTCTTGATAGCCCCTCCATACTTCCATTTCAGCACCGTATTTGGTTATTGCATAATCACTGTGCGGAAATTCCGTATTCCATTCCGTTTCTTCAGTAATTACAGTTTCGTTCTCTTTCAGGTCGCCTAAAGCGGCAATGGATGAAACATGACAAATTTTACGAACTCCGAAATCAATGCAACAGTTAACAATATTAGCGGTTCCTTCTTCGTTTATTTTTCGAAGCAGGTTTTCATCTTTGGGATCAAAAGAAATATGAGCAGCACAATGATAAACCTCAGTAACATTTTCAAAAGTATTGTTTAAACTCGGAATATCAGTGATATCAGCTTTTACCCAAATGATCTTTTCAAAAAGTGGCAAAGCATCATGATATACAAAGACTCTTTGAACGGCTTCTAAACTTTTTTTGTTTCTGTAAATGGCTTTCACAGCTTCGTTTTCCTGAAGCAGTTTTACAAGTAGGTGAGAGCCTACCAAACCTGTTGCGCCTGTTACTAATATCATGATGTAAAAATAGGGAAATCTTTGATTTGAGAGTAACAGAAATCAGATTAAATGCAACTTTATAAGTTTGAAACTTTGAAACTTTGGAACTTAGCCACTATCTTTGCGCAAATTATTGTAAAACGATGAAAAATTTAGTAGAAGAATTACGTTGGAGAGGATTGGTACATGATATCATGCCCGGAACTGAAGAGCAATTGACAAAAGAATCTACTACAGCATATATTGGTTTTGATCCTACTTCGGATTCCTTACACATAGGAAGCTTGGTGCCTATCATTTTGTTAAAGCACCTGCGCAATTTTGGTCATAAACCTATTGCATTAGTAGGTGGGGCAACGGGAATGATTGGTGATCCTTCAGGAAAATCAGATGAAAGAAACCTTTTAGATGAAGCTACATTGAATAAAAATGTGGAAGGGATTAAAGGCGTTTTGTCTCGCTTTTTGGATTTTGAAGCAACGGATGCCAATGCGCCGATTCTGGTAAATAATTACGACTGGATGAAAGAGTTTTCATTTATTGCTTTTGCCCGTGATATTGGAAAGCGTATTACCGTAAACTACATGATGGCAAAAGATTCGGTAAAGAAACGTTTGAGTGGAGAAGTAGGAGACGGAATGAGCTTTACGGAATTCACATACCAGTTGATCCAAGGTTACGATTTTTACCATTTACACAAAACCTACGGATGTAAATTACAAATGGGAGGAAGTGATCAATGGGGTAATATTACTACCGGAACGGAAATTATTCGCAGAATGAATGTGGGTAATGACGAGCAAGCTAAAGCTTTTGCTATGACTTGTCCGTTAATTACGAAAGCAGATGGTTCTAAATTCGGAAAAAGTGAAGGTGGAAATGTATGGTTAGATGCCGAAAAAACGTCACCGTACAAATTTTATCAGTTTTGGTTAAACACAACGGATGTTGATGCTGAAAAATACATTAAGATCTTTACATTTTTAGATAAAGAAACGATTGATGCTTTGATCGCGGAGCATCAGCAAGCACCGCATTTACGTGTGTTGCAAAAACGTTTGGCAGAAGAATTGATGTTGTTTGTACATTCTCAAGAAGATTTAGATAATGCTATTGCGGCTTCAAATGCTTTATTTAGTAATTCTATTGATGAGTTAAAAAAGTTAGATGAGAAAACTTTTTTAGAAGTTTTTGATGGTGTGCCAATGGTTGAGTTATCGATGAGTGAAATAGAAGCCGGTTTAGATATGATTGGAGCTTTGGCAGCCAAAACCAATTTCTTAGCTTCTAACGGTGAAGCACGAAGAGAATTGAAACAAAATGCAATTTCGGTAAACAAAACGAAAGTAGGAGAGGATAAAGTAATTACAAAAGAAGATCTCATCAACGATCAATTTGTATTGCTTCAAAAAGGAAAGAAAAATTATTATGTGATCAGAGTGAAGTAATTTTATAAGACCATTAAATTACAGCCTCTGATATCAGAATTATCAAAACGTCCCAACACTTCGAAAGAATGGTTGGGATATTTTTTTCCCAAATCCTGAGTAGCAATAAAACTACATGAATTAATATTAGCCAGATCAATTACGTTGATTCCTCCGGTTTTTCCTTCGGGGATAAGGGTTAAGGCGTCTTCAGTATCACGAATAAGGATTTGCATCCAAGGAGGGCATTCAAATATGCCATTTCCTAAGGAATAAGCTTGAGACAACAATTCGGTCATACCATATTCGGAATGGATGGCAGATACACCGAACCCTTTGCAAAGGATGGAATGTAACTCTTCACGGATGATTTCTTTTCTTTTGCCTTTCATACCACCGGTTTCCATGATAATGGTATTGTTTAGTTGAAACGGATGTTTTTCAATTAAATCCAAGAGAGCATACGTTACACCTATCAATAATACATTTTGTCCGGAATTATCCAGATCTTCCAGTTTTGCGATCAATTCGTCATAATTGTGCAGGTAAAAGCCGGAATCGGGATGATTACTTAGTTTAATTAGATCCTCAACCATATAGATCAAAGAGGAGCCTTCACGTTCTAAATAAGAAGGGAGTAGTGCTAAGACACAGTAGTTTTCAATATTTCCGTAAAATTCAGTAAAACCTTTGCGGTAACTTTCTTCATATAGAGAAATATCAGTAACTAAATGTCGACTGGTTTGCATACCGGTTGTGCCACTACTGGTAAATATCTGTTGAATAGAGTCTGATGAGCTTAAAACATCATGACTTTTGAAAAGCTGAATGGGTAAAAACGGAATGGCTTCAATAGTTTTTACGTTAGTAGGATCTTTTCTGATCAGGTTACAGAATTTTTGATATACAGAATTGTTTTCGTATTGGTAACGAAAAACTTTCATCGTGATTTTTTCAAAATCTTTCTTTCCGGAAATAGTAAATATGTCGTGAGATGAAACCAAATCAATTTTTTTGCAAAGCTATGAAATAAAAAAGTACCAACTTTTAGTTGGCGTTTTTTTATACTGTATTTTTAAAAGGAAATTATTCCACTATTAATTTTTTGGTAGCCGTTTTTTCTGCTTCAATGATCTTTACAAGATAAACTCCGGAAGCCAGATTAGTCACATTTATGAAATTGTTTTCCGTAGTGGTGTTAATGATTGGTTTACCTAACATGTCATATATTAGGATTTGTTTGGAGCTATTAGTGGTTGTTTTAAAGAATAATGTATTGCCCGAAAATGGATTAGGATATATTTCCGTTTGTAAATCTGAAATAGTATTTTCAGGAGCTTGTTCGATCGTGCGGAATTTTTTATGTTGGATCTTATATTCGTTTTGAAGGTCAATAGAGCTACAATCTCCAACTTTAGCGGCGAAATCACTTCCATTAACAGCTTCAAAACCGGGCGTTAACAAGATTTCATTCTGAGATAAAAAAGTGACGCTGATTTTATTTCCGATCGTGGAGGTTGAAGATAAGCTTTCACTGGCTTTTCTCCAATGCATCAAATATTGGTGTCTGCTTATAAAATCTTCCGAAATAGTTGAGTTGGTCGGGCATAAATGTTTAATGATCGTTTCTCTTAATAAATCCCGGCATGTAGGACAAAAGGATTGGGTTACAGTTCTCATCTTACAATTATTTTTGGGTCTGTACCAACCTATGTTAGTATAATTTGCGCTTTCATATAAGCCGGTTACTGTATAGAAACAGCTTGAGCCATACGAACATGTCGGGATCGGTGTTGACGGAGCGATGAGGTATTTCCAGGGAATGTCCTCAGGTGTAGAGAGATTGGTAATATTCCTGTTGTGAAAAAGAGGAAAATCATTTGGGTCTACACTAGCTGTAGTCGGACCATATTCATCACCTAAAAGTCCGAAGGAATGTCCGAACTCGTGTATGATCACATTATACATATAAGAACCGTAGCAGTTTTCTGTTGCAAAAACATATTCTCCACCACCACCGGTATAATAATCATTATTAAAAACAGCTATGAGGTATGATTTATCATCATAGTCGGGAATGTAGTTAGTAATCAGATTATCCATTCTGGTTTTAAATGTATCATAATCTTCTGCACCGCTAACACTACCACCGCTACATAATGTAGGAGGGTCAAATTGATTAAAGGCTCTTGGGAAACCATTTGTGGTAGCTATGTCTCTGACCAATATTATTCTGAAATTGCTTTGAAATTCATTAAAAGGAACTGTAGACCAAAGTTTATTCAGTAAACCGTTAACAAAAGAGTTGAATTCACTCATGTGAGCATTATCATAGCCCTGAGAAACGATAAAGATGTTTATCTGAGAATCGCTCGTTTCATAAAAGGTTTCCAGTGTAACCTGGCTGTTCACTTTTGTTAGAAAAAGCATAAGGAATATAAGTGCGATATTTTTCATATTCTTAGGCTTTATTCGTTGGAATCTTGCACTTTCTGTAATAAGGACTGAACGAGGTTCTTTAATTCTTTAATTTCCTTTTCTTGCTCTTCGTTAACTTTTTTTTGTTTGATAAGATACAAAGTAAGTTCTTCAATTTTTTCTTGTTGAATTTTAGTCATTTCGCCTAATTCAATACCGTTTGTTTCTATCTCTTCGGCACTGGGAACATTTATTAAATGACCTTTTTCTTGAATGTGCTTTTCCACTTCTTCTAAAGAGGGTAATTTATAACCTTCTTTAAAGACATAATCAGCCCAAGTACTTTGTAATGTGACCCGGACTTCTTCTGTGAGGATACCTCCGTTCACAAAAAGGTTATAGGAGGAAACATCTGCGGTGCCGGTAGTTGTCGGGTAATTGCCAAAGCCATATCCGATACCGACTTTACCATTGAATTTTAATTGCTCCTCAGCAAAATCACCCCAGATTAATGATGTGGTTTGGTTAAAGTTGTCGATTCTTAAAGTGTTTTGCTCTGTTGATTCTTCTCCTAAGTAGTTTCCTATATATATATTTTTTGAGCCACTTCCTTCAAATCCTGTGTTTCTTCCAATAAAAATGTTTTCATTTCCTTCAAAATATCCTCCTGATGAAGAGCCAATAAAGATATTAGAGTCACCACTATTTTGTGTTCCTGAAGAAGCTCCTAAAAATATATTGTAGTTACCTGCAAGTCCTGAAGTATTATTTCCAATACAAGTGTTTGAATGACCTCCAGTTGTAACGGTGGAACTATGACCAACGAAAGTATTGTTAAAGCCATTACCGTATACTTGATTGTTATTTCCGCTGTTATATCCATAAAAAGTATTTCCTCCAATTGAGGTTGTTGTTCCTGCATTCAGACCGCCACTGGTTGCTAATGCATCTGATTGTACGTTTTGGGCATTTGTTACCACTACTAATGATAACATAAAAACGATTGTGAGATGATGTGTTGTTTTCATAAGAACGAATTTGCTTACATAAAGGTAATAAAAAAAGCCGTTAACATTGTTAACGGCTTTTCCTTATTTTGTGATATTTAAAAAATTATCTTACGATCAATTTTCTGGTAGCTGTTTTTCCTTCTTCAGTGATCTTTACAATGTAAATACCTGAATTTAAGTTAGCAACGTTTAAAGTGTTGTTTGAGACTGTAGCGTTGATAACTTGCTTTCCTAAAACATCGTATACTTGTACTTGTTTTGAAGTATTAGCAGTAGTATTGATGTATAGAGTAGCTCCTGAAACAGGATTAGGATACATTGTTAGACCATCAACAGCATCGAAAGACCTAGTTTCAAGTGGCATATCAGCCAAGTTTCTTGCAACAACCTGAGCTGTTCCGTTATATTCTGCTACTAAAACAACAAGTGTTTGCGGAGTAGTAGGTATAACAGTTCCGATGTAATTAGCCTCAGAGAACATTGTTCTGAAAGTAATATCTGTACCGTCATTAGCGATATAGTTAGCACCTGAAGCAAAAGTAGCAGTACCGTCGCCATCTGCAAAAGTAGCAGAGTTGATCTGAACTAATTCACTTTCGTAAGCCTCTATGTTGCTTGTAATGTCAGATGCAGTAACAACCTGTGGTGTAATACTGTTTCCTGAAGAAGCAACTGTTGCTGTTGCTATAGGGATAAATTCAAGAACTCCGTTATAGTCAACAGTATATCCTTGTAATCCGGATAAAGCATCACCCTGAACCGGTCCGGAACCTGTTCCGTCATTGTAAGGCATAATACCATCATTGTCGTCAATTAAAACTCCTGCAGAGGCATCTTGAACGTATTTTTGATTTCTGCTGCTTCTTGAATAAGAGATAACCGGATTAGAAGAAATTTGGTAATAGCTTCCTGCTCCATTTGCAATGACATCAGCTCTCATCGCTGCCAAATCAGTAACAACATTTAAAGCAACTACGTCAAAAGTGACTGTAGCGTTAGCGGCAGGAATAATTGCAACATCTGAGTCATCAACTAATTCTGCATAAACTGTATGTGACCCAACAGATAGACCTGTTAAGGCAATAGGAGTAACATCATATTTCATTATTGCTGCACCTCCGTCAACAGTGTAACTGATATGTCCATCACCATTCCCGGCAGTAGCAACATTAAAATTTTGAATACTAAGGTCAATATTAACGTCAGTATTGATGGTAGATGAACCGTCAACTGGATTAGTAATTGCGATACTAGGAGTTGATTGAGCTACAAATTGGAAGTTATCAATGTACATAATTGATCCAGCACCAGTCCAGTTAGCTGATGTGTCATAAAAACGTAATCCTATTTCAATTGTTCCTGTAGTTGCAGCAGTATAAGTATTAGTTACAGTTTGCCATTGGTTTAATAGAGTGTCATCACTATAGTTTAAATAGCCATCTACATATAATCTTGCTCTTGATTCATTGTCTAATTGATAAACGTCAAATGAAACATCATAAGTGGTACCTGCAACAACGTTTATTGTTTGGCGGAAATCAGTATCAGCCTGAGTTTGGGTTGTTACTGTGAATTTAGCAGATTTTGAGCCTTCAGTAAAGAAAGCTAATTCTTCTTCAACGGTTATGTAAGGGTCAATAGTAGTCCAACTATCAACAACTCCTCCTGTCCAGTTTTCAAAACCTCCATTTACAGCTAGATTTTGTCCGAAAGACAAAGTTGAAATGAATAAAATAGATAACAAGTAAAGTTTTTTCATTTTTATAAGAATTTAATTCGATACAAAGATATTAACAAATAAAGGTAGTTAACAACTACACAATGTAAAAAAATAGTTAATAATAATAAATAGTAAAGACTGTTAAACTAATTGATGATCAATTTTCTGGTGGCTGAGGCATCGCCTTCTTTTACTTTTATAATATAAACGCCCGGTGCTAAACTACTCACATTAACTTCTTTAGAGGTCAAAACAACATCTAATACTTTTTTACCTAAAACGTTAAAAATTTCAATTCTTTTTTCTACAGAAGATTTAGAAGTGATATAAATCTTTCCGGTATTAGTAGGGTTTGGATATATAGATAACCCGTCAATAGCAGGCTGTTCTTGTTTTGTGCCATTGTCAGTATAGCTTTTGTTTTCCTGTGCCTGAGAACCCAAAGAAAAGAAAAGTATAAAAAGGATAAGATAAAAGTATTTTTTTGTCATTGGCATAAAATTACGGTATAAAGTTACAAAAAATATTTTTACAAAATACATGCCAAAAAAAAATCCCTCAATTTTGAGGGATTTTTAACTTTTTTATGTATAAAAAATGTTAGAAAGAATATCCTGTCCAATCAAAAGCTGTAGTATCAGCACCACCTGTAGTTCCAGCAGTTACATTGATTGTAGCTCCTTGTACAGCAGGAATGTCTGTTGGAGTTTCTGTAGCATCATATTTAATATCGTTAATGTCTAAGCTAGAACCTGTAGCATTACCTGAAATAGAAACTAAATTGTCAGCTGCATAACCAGCTCCGTCAGTTAGATCGATAAAATCACCAGGAGCAACGGCATTACTTCCTAAAGAGAATAAAGCGTTAGTAATTGTAACACCACTTCCTCTTCTTATTTTAACAATGTCACTTAATTCTACCACTGAATTAGAAACAATAGTTAAGTTAGAGATAGTAGGGTTTGACTGACCCGATTGGTTTGGAGATAAACCATCTAAGTTACCATCAGCTTCAATACCTCTTGGGTCAGAAGTAACGTCGTTGAAACCGAATTCTCTGATAGCGTAAGCGTTATCAATTGAACCTTGGAAACCTTGAGTCCAGTCAATCATATCGTCTTTAGCATTTACTACTAATAAATTAGTTACTTCAACTGTTCCTCCGAAGAACTCAATAGCATCGTCATCACCATACATTGAAGCGATGTTATCCACAATTGTACCATTACCTACACCGTAGAAAGTAAATCCGTTGAATTCTTTATCTCCGTTGATACGAGCACCAGTATATTCAACTGTAACATATTTTAAAGTTCCTGAATTATCATTTGCATTGTTACCACCATAAATGAAATCGACAACTTCTGTTACAGCAGTACCGCCGCCACTGATTGGAGCATAACCCATTAATAATACACCTCCCCAGTCACCAGATCTTGGATTTCCTGAATTTGAAGTGAACAAGATAGGTTGAGCAGATGTTCCTTCAGCATCTATTTTAGCACCTTGTTCAACAGCCAAATAAACGTCTGTTCCTCCTGGTCTTGCTTTGATAGTAGCACCTGGGTTGATTGTTAAGGTGTATCCGCTTTTAACAATTAAAGCACCATCTAGGATGTATTCTCCAGCTGCTAAAGTAATGTTTCCTTCAACATTGCCTTTTAAGCTGGCAGCGTCATAATCAGGATCGTTTAATGATGTGATTTTCCCATCTAAGTTTGTAGTAGGAGTAGAATTATCATCACTGCTACAAGCAGCTAATGAAGCTGTAATTAATGCTAACCAAAGTGTTTTTTTGATTGTGTTCATAATTTAAAATTTAATAGTTAGATAATAGATAATTTGTTTTTAAGTTTTCTTTTTATAAATTCCAGTTCAAACCAAAAGTTACAAACAGTCCTTTTCTGTAGCTTTGAACTAATGATTCCGTCGTTGTTGTACCGTCTGTAGTCTCTTGAGTAAATCTGAACCTAGGGTTTAAAATGTTTTTAACACCTAAATTCATAGTGAGTTTTTTGTCTTTAAATGTAAATTTGTTGACAAAGTCTAAGGTTGGAACTGTTTTTTCAATGATGTTTTGGTTGTCTGAAGTTCCGATAGAGTAAACTTTATCATAGAAATAGTTGAATACCAAAGTTGAGGTTAAGTCATTTTCATTTGTTTTAAAATTATAACTTAAGTCAGAATTAATCAACAAAGGAGTAGCTCCTTCTAACTTACTTTTACTGTTAGTAAACAGAACGGTTAAGCGATCTTTGTCAGTATCAACTAATTTTTGTTCTGAATATAAATAGGATGCGTTCAAGCCGAATGATAAGTTGTTGTTTCTAACTTCACTTTCAGATTTAATGATGTTTTTGCGTAGTTCTACTTCAACCCCTGTAGCAAATGCAGTTCCTGTATTTACGAAAGAGAACTCATTTGCAGCAGAAGCGACCCTGATTCTGTTGATAGGATCTTGAATGTTTTTGTAAAAACCTCCTATTGAGAATAGTTCACCATTAGCAATGTACCAGTCGTATTTTAAATCAAAATTAATGTTAGTTGACGGAACTAGATCAGGATTACCGAATTCATTAAATGTTACATCTTCGTATAAGAATGGTGCATTTTCTTTAAATTGTGGCATAGTGTAAGTCTGGCTAGCAGCTAAACGGATAGCATTTTTCTCGTTTAAAGAATATTTTGCATTTAAACTAGGGAGTATGTAAGTTTTATTGATTTCAGCCGGATTAACAGTTAAATCGTTTACACTACTTGAAATGTTAGTATCCCAATTGATTTTTTGTTGAATTGACTCAAAACGGGCACCAGCTTGTACTGTTAATTTTTCGTTGAAAGGGTATAAAATCTGAGCATAACCAGCATAATTATCTCTGGTTACATTATAAGTGTACGGTACAAAAGCGTTGCTCCCATATCCTCTACCTGTTCTTAGGTCATATACTCCGTTATCTAAATTTTCTTGATTAAAAACAGCATCTGGATTATCAATGTCTACAATATTAGTATTTGTAAAGAAGTTATAGTTGAACTGGATTGCACTGAAATCTCTTTCTGTTTTTCTGATATTTCCGCCAACAGTTATTACTTGTTTCAATTCACTATCAGGGTTAAGAGTATATTTTCCTTCAGCCTTTGCAGAATAATCATTTTCATCTAATGTTGAAAAATAACGATGGTTTAATACAGAAGAGTTGGTCGCTACAACATATTGACCATTAATGAAATCATATGAGTTGGTTTTACGATCCGGTTCAGAACCTCTAATCATGTTGTAACCAGTACTTATATTTAAGCTGAACTTAGTAGAGAATTCGTAGTCGAATAAAATTTGATTAACAAATAAGTTATTGTTGTTTAGCTGTTGTCTTCTGATAAAAGAATTTGTAGCATCACTATTGTCATTTACGCTTCTGGAAAAACCAGTAAAATCACCAACAAATTGCTTGTTGTCGTGGATATATAAAGAGTTTATGGCAATACTTCTTCCAGAACCGAATTTGTATTTAATGTTTCCTAAAGCGGTTTGTGTTGCTGAATAGTCAGTTCTTTTAAAAGCTAAATTCTGTATTGAGCCTCCTGTTGAATTTACAGAGCCTGTTTTTCCTGATCTATAAGAGAAGTCGCTGGTTGATAAAACAACGGCAAATAAAGATAAGCTCTTAGTATCTGAAAAATGAATTTTTCCACCACCACTTAAAGAGAAGTTCGTATTAATAACATTATTTTTTTCTAAAGGTTTAAATTTAGTGTCAAACGCATTTGAGTTTAAAGAGTTGATAGGAGCTTCTTTACCATTTTCTAAAAAACCGAAATAGTTATAACCATCAGCAACTAAAAGTTGGTTGTTCAGAGCATTAGTGTTAAAACCTGTTCCAGCAGAAATGCTGAAAACTTTACTTTTTTCTAATTCTTTTGAGGCAATGTCAATATTTGCTCCGGCAACATCTCCGTTTAAGTCGGCACTGAAAGTTTTATTTACATTAATGTTTTTAATAATATCTGTTGTAAAAAAACTTAAAGCTATATTCTTATATCGCGGATCTTCAGAAGGTAGTGGTAAGCCATTTAAAGATGTAGAGTTATAACGGTCACCTAAACCTCTTACGAAAACATTTTTTACGCCTTCTTGTTTAGAAACTCCTGTGGTTTTAGTAACGGCAGCAGTGGCATCACTAACTCCTTTTCTGGAAAGCTCTTCGGCTCCAATAGCCTGTTTCATTTCAATAGCTTTTTGTTGTTCCATCAAAAGAGCGGTCTCTTTTTCTTTGCTTACAGTAGCCTGAACTACAATATCTTTTAATTGTACACCGCTTGCGGCTAAAGTTTCGTTGATAACTTTTGTCTCACCTGCACTTAGTGTAAAAGGAATTTCTTTAGTTTCGTAACCTACATAACCGATTACCAAAGTATAGTTGCCCGGTTCTAAATTGTTAATAGTGTATTTCCCGTTTTCGTCAGTAGAGGCGCCTTTACTTGTTCCTTTAACAGACACATTAGCAAAAGGTAATGGTTCGTCATTATATTCTTTGTCCAGAATAGTACCTGAAACGGTTCCGGTTTGCGAGAACCCTAATAGGGAAAAGAATGACAGTAATAATATTAATTTAAATTTCATTTGTTGTGTTATTATTTTGGGGCAAAGGAAAGGCGGTTAGATTATCGAAATGTTAACTACTTGTTATAAAATAGTGTTCAAGGTGTTAGCAAAATGTAAAGTGATTAAATAATTGTTAAGTCAATTAAACTTTTTATATTATCTTTACCTTTACAAGCAGTAACATTATGTATTCTCAAGAAATGAAGAAAAAAGACATCAAGATTTTACTGGTAGATGACGAACCGGATATTCTAGAAATTGTGGGGTATAATTTAACCCAGGAAGGATATCAAATAGTTACAGCTTCAAACGGTAAAGAAGCTATAGTCTTAGCGAGAAAAGAACTTCCTCATTTGATTATTATGGATGTTATGATGCCTGAGATGGATGGTATCGAAGCTTGTGAAAATATCAGGAAATTCCCTGAATTACAAAATACCATCATTACTTTTTTAACTGCCCGTTCAGAAGATTATTCTCAGGTAGCTGGGTTTGATGCCGGTGCTGATGACTATATTGCAAAGCCTATTAAGCCTAAAGTTCTTATCAGTAAAGTTAAGGCATTGTTAAGAAGGCTTAAAAATGAAGATCAGGCAAGTGATATAATTAAAGTTGGGGATATAGAAATTAACAGAGAAGAATATAAGATCATTCGTCAGGATGAAGAGATTGTTCTGCCCGTAAAGAATTTGAATTGTTTTATTTATTAGCAACTAAACCGGGTAAAGTTTTTACCCGCGAAGAGATTCTGGATAAAGTCTGGGGTAACGAAGTGGTTGTTGGTGGTAGAACTATTGATGTTCATATCAGAAAACTAAGAGAAAAAATAGGAGACGATTTCTTTAAGACCATTAAAGGAGTAGGTTATAAAATTGAATTTTAATGACAGTTAATTTTAAGAAATCATACAAATTCGCTCTTAAATCCTCAACTTACATAACTTTATTTTCTTTTGGTGTATTATACATCTTTAATTACTACTTTTTAAAAGTGAGTTTATGGTATATTGTATTATATGCTATAATGCTTTTTATTTTTTCCTTTTTTGTACTGCAATTCAGAGTGGAGCACTTTATTTACAGAAGAGTGAAAAAAATATATGATGATGTATCATTATTAGAGAATGTCTCTTTTCGCAATCAGCCAGTAACAACAGATATGGCTACATTGACAAAAGAAGTTCAGAAATTTGCACGTGATAAAAAACTGGAGATTGAAACCTTAAAGATCAGAGAAGAATACCGAAGGGAATTTCTGGGCAACGTTTCTCATGAACTAAAAACGCCTTTGTTTACCGTACAGGGATATTTACTGACCTTACTTGACGGGGCTATGGATGACAAGAACATTCGCAAGAAATATTTACAGCGAGCGGAAAAAGGAGTTGAAAGGTTGATCTATATTGTGAAAGATTTAGATATGATCACTAAATTAGAAACAGGAGATTTGAACTTAAATCTTTCTGAATTCAATATCATTGAAGTGATTCAGAATGTTTTTGATTTGCTTGAAATGCGCGCTGCTAAAAAACACATCACGCTTACCTTTGATACTCATTATAAACATCCGATTAAAGTTATTGCTGATCAGGAAAAAATCCAACAAGTCATCACTAACTTAGTGGTAAATTCTATAAAATACGGGAAAGAAGGAGGAACGACAGAGGTGAGTATTGAAGATCTTGTGAGTAATAAAGCAATTATCCGAATTACAGATAATGGGGAAGGAATTGAAAAACACCATATTTCCAGATTGTTTGAGCGCTTCTATCGTGTTGATAAAAGCGGGGCAAGAAGCGAAGGAGGTTCCGGTTTAGGTCTGGCCATCGTAAAGCACATCATAGAAGGACATAATGAAAAGATCTATGTAGAAAGTGAATTTGGTGTTGGCTCAGAATTTTCATTTACCTTAGAAAAGGCGAAATAATTCAGTCCAACTAATAGTCGTTGAAAAATTTTGTAATCCTCTGTATAAGGGGATTTTTTCTATTTTATCTACGGTGAATTTTTCTTGTTTACAACTTGGAGCAATCCCTTCAGCTTTATATTTCTTTGCCAAATACTCTTGTTCGTATTGTCCGGGAGTCGGGATGAAAAAAGCTTTTTTACCCAGTTGAGCTAAATCCATTACTGTAGTATAACCTGAACGACATACGATTTTGTCACTTTGATTAAAAGCAAGTTCCAGTTGCTCACTATTCATGAAATTATAGTACGTAATGTTCTTTTCTATATGAATAGATTGTTCCTTTTCAATGCGACCTTTAATAAAGAGTACCGGTTTATTATAATCTTTGAATTCAAGTTGTAGCTTTTCTTCCAGAAAGGTTCTTTGTGGTTCAGGTCCTGAAAGAATAACCATAACATCATACTTTGGTTCCACAACTCGTTTGTGTAAACGACTAAGCGGACCTATATAACGTAAATGTTTTAAAGAAGTATTGCTTAAATGTCCCAGTTTTCCCGTTAAGTTTGGTGTTCCGGCAACATCAGGGATCCAGCATTCATTAAATTTTTTGATATAAAAATGATGTAATTTGGTCGTAATCCAGGAAGTTGATCCGGTTAAAACGGTTAATTGATGGGTTATAAAAACAGAGGGGATCCTTTTGTGATGTACTCCTAATCTGTTATCTGAAATAATGCCGTTTATTCCATATTCTTCAACCCACTTGGCTACTGTGTCTCTTTCGTTCTGGATGGCAGAAACAATTTGCGGAACCTGAGCTAACATTTTCCATTTAAAATTTTTCCCTTTTTCCGCATAGCGAATATTGTAAGAAGGAAGCTCTAAATGTAATAATTCAGGAAATTCTTTTTGTAGTAAAGACAAGGCTACACCGTCAGATGCGATTATCGGTTCAAATCCGTTACTTTGCAGTGCTTTAATGATAGGTATACAACGGGTAGCATGACCTAATCCCCAGTTTAAAGGAGCAACTAAAATTTTCTTTTTTGTTTCCAATAGAATCAACTTAGTTTTGTGTAGCTGCTATATTCATAATGAATCTGAACTACAGGTAAAGGTATTCTTTTTCAAGTTGTAAAGTAAAAATAATTTGTGGTTTCTCATATTTCCTTAATTTTACCAAAAAATTAAATTTTTTCTTGTGGGGAGTAAAAACAAACTAAAACGCTTTAGAGAAAACGAAACATTTGACAATGTAGTACAACCGACTCGGGATGAGGTGGTTTCAGGAAATTTACCTTATAAAGGGAAATGGAGAACCGACTTTTTCAAGAATGATAATCCGATTGTTTTAGAATTGGGTTGTGGAAAAGGAGAATATTCTGTTGGTTTAGCCCAATTGTTTCCGGATAAAAATTTTATCGGCGTCGATATAAAGGGAGCACGTTTTTGGCGTGGTGCAAAAACGGCCGTAGAAGATAGCATTCATAATGTAGGCTTTCTTCGTACTCAAATTGAACTGATTGACCATTGTTTTGCTGAGAATGAAGTAGATGAAATATGGATCACTTTTCCGGATCCGCAAATTAAATACAAGCGAACTAAGCATCGGATGACCAATACAGAGTTCTTGCAACGCTATAAAAGAATATTGAAACCGGATGGAATCATGCATCTGAAAACCGATAGCGAATTCATGCATGGATATACTTTGGGATTATTACACGGTGAAGGACATGAGGTTTTGTATGCAAATCATAATATTTACAGGAACGAAGGCGCTCCGGCTGAAGTAACCGGAATTCAAACTTTTTATGAAAGTCAGTATTTGGAACAGAATAAACCGATAACCTATATTAAATTTAAACTGAAATAGATGGAGTTGGTAATAGCTTTTTTAGCAGGATTTGTAATTGCAGCAATAGGAATTGTTGCCCCCGGAATGTTGAACATGACCATTGCCCGTTTGAGCGTGGAGGAAAGCAAAAAACAAGCGCTGCTATTTGCCTTAGGCTCAGTAGTAATTGTTTTTTTTCAAAGCTTTGTCGGAACCTATTTTGCTAAATTTCTGGATACCAACCCACATGTGACGGAAATGTTGAAAAAATTTGGAACGGTTATTTTTATTTTACTGACGTTCTTTTTCATTTATAATGGCATTAAAGCAAAAAAGAAAGAAAATATTAATGTGGAAGTAAAGGACAAACGCAACCGCTTTTTATTCGGGGTAACGTTGTCATCCTTAAACATGTTTGCTGTTCCGTATTATGCTGTAATGGGATTAATGTTGGCTTCAAAAGATTTGTTCCATTTCTCTATTCTTGAGATCATCAGCTTTTCTTTAGCAGCCAGTATCGGAACTTTTGCGATTTTCTATATCTATGCCGTATTCTTTAAAAAAATAGAACATAAGGTAACGTTACTTTCAAAGAATATTAATTTTTTTATAGCTATTGTCACAGGGATAGTCGCTATAACCTCTCTTATTAAAATACTTTCTTAAAAATGGCAAAGCCAAAAGAATTAAGCTTTTTTGAAAAGGTTTACGAGATTGTTCGTCAGATTCCTTACGGGAAAGTAACTTCTTATGGCGCAATTGCCAGAACTATCGGTTCGCCACAATCTTCCAGAATGGTAGGCTATGCAATGAATGCTTCTCATGGTATGGACGATGTTCCGGCTCATAGAGTAGTAAACCGGAACGGAATGCTTACCGGCAAACATCATTTTGAAGGAACTAATCTGATGCAGCAACTATTAGAGTCTGAAGGAATAAAAGTAGTGAACAATAAAATTGTAGATTTTGACAAACATTTTTGGGAACCGGATCTGTAATGAGTTCCTGATTTTCGAAGAAAACAAATGACTACAAAAAATATGTTGAACGAAAGAGGTGCAAATGGTCATTTCGAACGTCATGAGAAAATCACATAATACGGATCATGAATTTCTTCTTTTGGGTAGTTTCAATAAGTAGAAAACAGTTTATTCCAAAAGACAGATTGTAAATTTAGTCTCATTTTCATTGCTTTCAAACGTAAGGTAACCACCGTGAGCTTCAATGATATTTTTTGAAAGTGTTAAACCAATTCCGGCTCCTTCTTTACGAGTGGTAAAAAACGGTAAAAAGATTTTGTCTTCAATTTCCTTTTCAATTCCTTTTCCGGTATCGGTAATGTAAATGAACAGTCTTTTCTCTTTTACTTCACCCGAGAGTGTAATTTGTTTGTTTGTTTTATCAGCAAGGGCATAAATGCTGTTCGTTAGTAAATTGATCAAAACCTGTTCCAGTTGTTGTCTGTCAACCGAAATCCAGCGATCAAAGCCAATTTCGTTAGAGACGGCGATTTGCTCTTTTTTAAGTAGCGGCTGCATAATTTGAAGACTGTTCTTCAATAATTCTTGTAGCGCAATCTTTTCCTTTTTAGGCGAAGGTAAAGCCGCCAGTTTGCGATAATTTTCAACAAACTGTTGCAAATGACGAGTCCTGTTGCTGATTGTGCCAACACTTTCTTTAATGTCACTGATATCTTCTTGGGAAAGGGTGTCTTGCAAGGTTGTTTCCTGTAAGTTTTGTGCTAAAGCATGAATAGGAGTCAGTGAGTTCATTAACTCGTGTGAAATCACCTTCATCAGGTTGATCCAGGCTTCTTTTTCTTTCTTCTCAATTACCTTTTGAATAGAATCCAGCAAAACAATATAATACTCTTTGTTATAGATCTTGCTTTGAGCTGTTTGTAAAATGAATGTCTGGTAATCCTGTTTGTCCACACGTATTTGCAAGGGAGTCTTAAAATCAGAAAAATGATGCTCTTCAATAATTTCACACAATGCCGGAAGATATTGGTTGAGGTAACTCCATTTAGAAACTTTAGGAGCTTTAAAATGATGAGAAAAATAATCATTCATTAAAGTGACCTGCCAATCGGATTCTTTTTTTTCTAAGATGAGTACTCCGGTTTCAATGGTGTTAAAAATAGAATGATAAATGGTGTCTTTTGTGATTTGCTCTTTTTGAGAAGACTTTAATTGTTCGTACAGGACAAATAAATTAGTATAGAATCCCTGGTATTTTTTACTTTTAAAATCGGCTGAAAAATCTTTGTTCAGAATAGACAAAATGGTTTTGTCATAAAATTCAAAGATAGAACTGATAAAAGATAATAATTCTAAAAATAACCCGAGAGCAATAATAAGGAACAGTAATGCAGTGTAATGGTATTCTTTTTGAAACAAAAAGAAACTGCCTGCTAAACAAAGCAAGACCAAAAGCAAACGAATGAAAATGTCAAATCGTTTAATCATTTTTAATCTGGTATTTTTCCATTCTTCGGTATAAAGCGGCTCTCGACAAGCCAAGCTCTTCTGCCGACTTACTGATGTTAAACTGATGTTTTTGCAATACTTTTTCAATACTGATCTTTTCAATATCGGAAAGTTGGATCTCATCTTTTTCAGTCTCAAAAACCTCTATCGATTCTAAGTCCAGATCAGCAACTGTAATACTTTCATTTTCACAAAGAATCACAGCACGTTCAATTCGATTTTCCATTTCACGGATGTTTCCGAACCAGGCATGCTTTTTAATTTGTGCCAATGCTTTTTCATCAAATAGAAGGTTGTACTTATCGTATTTAGCGCTTAGTTTTTCCAGTAAGAAATTAGCAAGGTCAACTAGATCATCACTTCGTTCCCGTAATGAAGGTAATGTGATCTGCATTGTATTTAGCCGGTAAAAAAGATCTTCCCTGAAATTCTTGTGCTGTACTTCTGTCTTTAAATCCAGGTTAGTAGCCGCAATAATCCGGACGTTTAGTTTTCGTGGTTTGGCTTCTCCTAAGCGGGTAATGGTTTTAGTTTGTATTGCCTGCAATAGTTTAGCCTGTAACGTTAAAGGAACATTCCCTATTTCATCCAAAAAGATCGTGCCGTTTTCGGCCAATTCAAATCGCCCGGCAGTATCATTCTTGGCATCGGTAAAGGCGCCTTTGGCATAGCCGAACAATTCGCTCTCAAAAATGTTTTCATTTAAAGACCCAAGATCCACATGTATAAAAGCCTGATCTTTGCGGTTAGATTGTTGGTGAATGTAATGAGCCAAAACATATTTTCCGGTTCCGTTTTCACCTAAGATTAAGATGTTAGCATCGGTTTTGGCAACTTTTTGCGCCAGATCGTATGCTTTTACAATGGCATTGGATTGTCCAATGAAAAAATTATTTACAGATTGGGATACCGTACTTTTAACTTCTTTTCTGCTTTGCGTAACTCCTTTTTTAACAACTTCAACTAGTTTTGAATTGTCCCAGGGTTTTAGGATGTAATCAAAAGCACCTAACTTTAAGGCTTCTACAGCGGTTTCCACATGACCGAAAGCGGTCATCAAAACCACTTTAGTTGCAGGGGATAAGAGTAAAATCTCTTTTAAAAAATAAATACCTTCTTTTCCGTCTTCGTAACCAATGCGATAATTCATGTCTAACAATACAACATCGATCTTGTTTTCAGATAATACTTTGATACTGTCTTTAGGATTGTTAAGCGTAATGATAGTTTCAAAATGTTTCTTCAACAGCATTTTTGCTGCAAAAAGAATATCTTCTTGATCGTCAATTACTACTATGTTGGCTTGTATCTTTTTCATCTGCTGTACGGTTTCGGACATTTAGTGTTCATTTATGAACAGTAGGGTAAAACAATTACTTTGTAAAATATTGGTTTTCAGTGTTTTTGTTAAATATAAGTTTCTGGCACAAAATTCCTTTATATTCAGTTAAAAACAATATATGGACACTATCATCAGTCGTAAAAATAACAAAAAAAAGCAACTAGCCATAGCAGGAATTATTATTTTAATCCTGACATTCATAGTGTATGCCTCTTTTACTAAAAAGAAAAGCTATACCGTAAAAAAAGGGGAGATTTCCATTAAAACCGTTCAAGATGATTATTTTGAAGATTTTATGGTATTTCAGGCTTTGACGGAACCCTTGAATTCTATTTTAGTAAATATTGTAGAAGGAGGTTCAGTTCAGGAAATTTTTGTAGAAAACGGAGATTTTGTTCAAAAAGGGCAGCCTTTGGCTCGCTTGTATAACCCGAATACTGAATTGAACTACATGCAGCAGGAAACGGCCATTATTGAGCAGATCAATAACCTCAATAAAGCTAAGCTTGATCTGAGAAATCAGGAATTAAGTTTGTCTAAAGACCTGATCGGTATAGAACATGATTATCAGGATGCTAAAAATCAATATGATTTAGATAAAAAGTTATACGAACAGGAAATTCTTGCCAAGAACGATTGGGAGAAGACACAGGAAAACTTTCGTTTTCAGAAAGAGCGTATGAATATCATTAAACAGAGTGTTGCCAAAGAAAAGCAAGCCAATACTATTCAGATAGGACAATTGAACCAGTCTATCACTACCATGGAAAAGAGCTTAGCCGTTTTACGGGATAATAAAAAGAATTTTTTAGTCTTAGCCCGCTATCAGGAAGATTGTCCTCTTTTGAGCCGGTTTTAGGACAGAGTTACACTCAAGGGCAGGTTTTAGGAAAAATTGATGTGATGAAAGGGTATAAATTAGTAGCGGATGTAGATGAGTTTTACCTCAGTAAAATAAAAAAGGATCAGCAAGGGAGTATAGATTTTAACGGTAAGAAAATTCAGGTTATAGTAGATAAGGTTATTCCTGAAATTGTAAACGGTCGATTCAAAGTAGAATTACAGTTGCCGGAGCAAGAAAACTTAGATCTGAGACAAGGATTGAGCTTCGGAGTTCGGTTGGTATTATCCGGAAAAACAAAAACAACTGTTTTGCCTAAAGGTAGTTTTTATAATGAAACTTCAGGAAAATGGATATTTGTAGTAACCGGAGAAAATAAGGCAGAACGAAGAACAATTAAATTAGGCAAAGAAAATCCTTTATATTACGAAGTATTGGAAGGACTTAAGCCGGGAGATAAAGTGATCACTTCAGGTTATCAGGATTATAAAGAGATTGAAGTGTTAAATTTAGAAAAATAAGCAGAATGAATTTTTTACGTAAACCAAAATTTTTAACCACAATAGTTTTATTACTTGCAATAACCGTTCAGGCGCAAGATTGTAATTGCGAATCAAATTATGAATGGGTCAAAAATACTTTTGAAAAAAATGATGCCGGTTTCCAGTATGCCGTTGACAGAAAAGGAAAAGAAGCCTATGAAAAGCATTGTGAACAAATGCTTTTGAAAATTAAGAAAGCAACCACCAAAGTCGAATGTACGAAATTGTTATACGAATGGATGACATTTTTCCGTTCGGGGCATATAGCCATAAAACCTAAAAGGAGTATGGCAGGTGATTCTGATAATGAGCCTCAAACAAAATCAGTAAGTGAAAATTGGGAAACGATAGCTGAGAAGAAAATACTAGCATTTGAAAATAAGATACAATCTAAAAAAGAAGCCGATTACGAAGGGATATGGTTCACAGACCCTTACACTATAGGGATACAAAAAAAAGGAGATTCTTATATAGGATTTATTATTACAACGACAGCAGAAACCTGGAAAAGAGGTGAAATAAAACTGAGATTTTCAGAAAAAGAAGGCGTGTTTTATATGAGAGATAAGTCCGAGATGCCTTTTTCAGAAGTGAAACTGATAGGGAAAAATCACCTGCAACTCGGAAATAGATTTTTATTAAAAAGAGAAAAACCTCTTTTTGAAGAAGATCATGAGATCAAGGAACATTTTAGGGCGTTACAGGCAAAAGAACCTTACCTTGAGGCCTTAGACGATCATACACTATTTTTAAGAATACCTTCCTTTAGTGCATCATACAAAAAAGCAATTGACAGTGTAATCCTTAAAAACAAAGACAAAATACAGGAAACAGAAAACCTCATCATCGATGTGAGAAACAATGGAGGAGGAAGCGACGGAAGTTTTGCTGAAATTTTACCTTTGTTGTATACCAACCCGATTCGCACAGTAGGAGTTGAATTCTATTCAACAGAACTGAACAACAAAAGAATGCTTGATTTTATCAATGATCCTAAGTATGGTTTTGATGAAGAAGATAAAAAATGGGCAAAAAGCGCATACGATGAATTAGAGAAGTCGAGAGGTCACTTTGTCAATTTAAATGACGATAATAAGGTAGTCAGTATAAAAGAATTTGACACCGTTTATCCTTACCCTGAAAATGTGGGAATTATAATAAATAACGGTAACGGAAGTACAACAGAACAATTTTTATTAGCGGCTAAGCAAAGTAAAAAAGTAAAATTGTTCGGAACAACAACACTCGGGGTCTTAGACATATCTAATATGTATTTTATAAATTCTCCCTGTGATGAGTTTGAGCTGGGATACTGTTTGTCGAGAAGTATGCGAATTCCTGACATGACCATTGATGAAAAAGGAATTCAGCCCGATTATTATATTGATAAATCCATACCGGATTACCAATGGATAAAATTTGTAGAAGAGAGCATAAAGCAACATCAATCAAAAAACGAATAATATGATACAAATTAAAAACCTTTCAAAAACCTTCCGAACAGAAGAAGTGGAAACAAAAGCATTGAATAACGTTTCTTTTCAATTAGAACAAGGCCAATTTGTAACCATTATGGGGCCTTCAGGAAGCGGTAAATCTACTTTATTGAATATTGTAGGTCTGCTGGATAGCGCTGATGAAGGACATTACATTTTATTAGAGCAAGAAATGATTGTCCTTAAAGAACAGGAAAGAGCTAAAGTGAGAAAACAAAACATCGGATTTATTTTTCAGAATTTCAATTTGATAGACGAACTTTCTGTTTTTGATAACATCGAATTACCACTTATTTATAATGATGTTCCGGCAGCTCAGCGCAAACAAAAAGTAGAGGCAATTGCTGAACGTTTAGGCATTGCACACCGATTGAAACATTTTCCTCAGCAATTATCCGGCGGACAGCAGCAACGTGTGGCGGTAGCCCGTGCTCTGATCAATGAGCCTAAAATCATTTTGGCCGATGAACCTACCGGAAATCTGGACTCTAAGAACGGAAATGAAGTGATGGAGTTATTAACGGATCTGCATGCTCAGGGAGCTACAATTTTAATGGTAACGCATTCTGATTATGATGCTTCTTTTTCACAAAAAACAATTGTGATGAAAGACGGAATGATTATTTCCGAGAAAAATAATAACAAAAAAGTAGACATATTAATTTCTTAAAAAATGAGATCATGTACAGAATCATAATTTATTTAGTGGTTGGTTTAATGAGCTTGATGCTTAGAGCTCAGGTTTCAGAGAATCGTCAGGTGGAATCTTTTTCAAAATTAAAAGTGTCCAATACTATTGAAGTGTTTTATACATTCAGTACTATTCAATCAGTTAAAGTATATGCCGATGATGCTCAAAAAATAGCTTGCGTAAAAACAGAAACTGAAAACGGTGTGCTCAAGGTTTATATTGATACAACAGAATATTTTAAAAATACTAAAAAGAAAAAAAGTAAAAGCGGTAGAAATTGGAATAACGGAGTGTCATTTGAGGTTCTAAAAGTTGAGATCTCCGGTCCGTTTTTAAACGAAATTACAACCAGTACTTCCGCAGAAGTCAAACTTCTAAATACGAACAAGGCAAAAGAAGTGACCTTAAAAAGCAGTTCGTCGAGTAGCATTGAAGGAAGTTTTGAAGCCGACAAAATAACGATAGATAATTCATCCAGTGCTGATTGTGATATTCAGGTAAACACTCCGATGCTATTAGTAGAATCCAGTAGTTCAGCAGACGTAAAAGTGTCCGGAAAAGCAGCTACAGTAAAAGTAGGAAGTAGCAGTTCTTCTGATTGCGATCTGAAAAATTTAGAAGCTAAAGAAGCTTATGTAAAAGCAAATAGTTCAGCCGACGTAATGATACATGCAACAGCATTGTTAGAAGCAGAAGCATCATCCAGTGCCGATATTATCTATTACGGAGATCCGGATAAGATACGTATTAAAGAAAGCTCATCAGGCTCAGTTACTAAAAAATAATAATCATCCATCAAAAAACGAACAGTTATGCTTAACAACTGGTTACATATTTTTTATTATCACATCAAGAACAACAAGTTATTTACTATACTTAATATTCTAGGATTGAGTATCGGTATTGCCGCACTTGTTTTTTCGCTTTTATATTATAATGACGAAAAAAGTTATGACGCCTGGAATCCTGAAAAAGAAAAGGTCTTTGAAGTGTTACAGGACTTGGGCGGAGGCAATATCTGGGCTAATAATCCGGCACCTTTAGGGGCATATTTTGAAACCCAATTTCAGGAAGTAGAATCGTATTGTTATTTCAATAATTGGTATTATAATGAGATCATAAAGTATAAAGACAAAAAAGAAATATTAAAATTTGTTGATGCCCAAAAAAACTTTTTTGATTTCTTTCCCTTTGAATTTCTTCAGGGAGATCCTAAGGCATGTTTAAGCGAATCCAGTATGGCAATTTCAGATGTTGCCGCACAACGTATTTTCGGAGATCAAAACCCGATCAACAGAGAAGTTGAATATTCCGGTAGAAAATTAGTAGTTAAAGGAGTGTATAAATTAAACACTAAATCTTCTATAGCACCGGAAGCTGTTACCAATCTATTAGAATCAAAGCTTAAAAACAATAAGGATCATTGGGGAAATTATAATTTCGGACTACTTATTAAGCTTAAAGACCCTAATACAGCACCTGAGGTAAGAACTAAGATAGAGAAGGTGATGTATGAGAATACTTTGGTCAAATGGGCAAAAGAAGAAGGTTTAACTCCGGAAGAGTGGCTGAAAAAGTATGATGAAGAAGGAAATAAAGTAATCCTTGAAGCCTTGCAAACAGCACATTTACATTCCGTTATTGATAGTTATCCGGAATCTAAAGGCAATTATCAGTTTCTAATGATTATGCTGGGATTATCCGTTTTGATCCTGGTTCTTTCCATCGTAAATTATGTTAATTTGGCGACAGCCAATACTATAAAACGGGCAAAAGAAGTAGGTGTTAGAAAAATATTGGGCGCTACCAAAAATAATATTATTTATCAATTCGTTTTTGAAACTGTCATTTTCGTTTTGTTCTCTATTCTGTTCGCCTTAGTGATTGTAGAATTAGCATTGCCTTATTATAACGATTTTCTCGGTAAATCATTAGAGTTGAACGGAAGCCTGTTCTTTATTCAATTAATCCTGATCTTTTTTGCCGTAGTTGTTTTTGCCGGGATATTTCCGGCTTTGTATGTTTCCAATTTTGAAACGCTGAAGGTTTTAAAAGGAAATTTCAGCAGAAGCAAAAGAGGCATTTGGCTTAGAAACGCCATGTTGATCGTACAATTTGCCATAGCCTCTTTTTTTATTGTAGGTTCTTATATTGTATACCAACAAGTGCATTATATGGCAACCAAGGATCTTGGCTTTAGTGGAGAACAAGTGATCCGGATTTCTTATAGAAATAAATACGGACATAACGAGGAAGGTTATATGAAGAAAAACTTCTCTCGTTTTGAAATGATCAAACAAGAACTCGGAAAAATAAAAGGAGTTCGTGAGGTAGCATCCGGAGCCTTTAACTTTGGTGGCGGAGCAACTTCATCTTCCAGTTTTATCTATAATAATGTGAATATTCAGGGGCAGAATATGGCCATTGATTTTGACATGCTTCCTATGATGAATATTAAAATAAAAGAAGGGAGAAATTTATCATCTAAGTATGCTTCTGATACCATAAGCTCCATGTTAGTCAATGAAACTGCTGCAAAGATGATGAAAGATAGTGCTTTAGTAGGGAAAGAAGTAAACTGGAACGATCATAAATTAAAAGTAGTAGGAATCGTTAAAGATTTTCATATTTACGGACCACAGGCCGAAATTCCGCCAATGGCATTTTTTCATTTCAAAACGATCGACTGGATGTTGTCAAATCTTAGTCAGATGTATGTAAAAGTTGATCCTGAAAATTTAGAACAGACACTATCTGAAATAGAAAAATTCTGGGTTCAGAATGTGGACAACGAATATCCTTTTGATTATGATTTTGTGGATAAAAATTATGCCCGTACGTATGAACAGTACGTAAAACAGAAAAACTTGTTCTCACTTCTTAATCTGGTGGTGATATTAATAGCGCTTTTCGGTTTATTTGCTTTAGCAGCCTTTTCCATTGAGCGTCGTATGAAAGAAATAGCCATTCGTAAAACATTAGGGCAGAAACCGGTTCTTTGTTAAAAGAATTGTCGAAACAATATATTGTATTTGGTATTGCCGGTTTTGCTTTAGCCATATTGCCAACGTATTACTTTCTGGAAAAATGGTTAGAGAACTTTGCTTTCAGGATATCGATCAGTATAATGCCGTTTGTTATCGGATTCATAGCCTTATTGGTACTAACATTAGTAGTAGTCTTGTCAAGAGCATATCAGGCGACTAAAGTAGATGTTTTAAAATATTTGAAATATGAATAAAAAGCTAATATATACTACGCTTTTATTGACTTTTAGTCTTCTTGTTACCGCCCAGGCAAAAATCTGGTCGTTACAGGAATGTATTGATACCGCTTTAGAGCAAAGTTTAGAAGAGCAGATCAGGCAGTTGGAAGTAAAAAGAGCAGAAAGAAGTAAAACTTCGTTGATTCATTATTGGCTACCAACCGTAAATCTTGCAGGAAATCATTCATATAATTTCGGATCTACAATTGATCCGGCTACAAACGGCAGGGTCAGTTCCAATATTTTATACGATAATTTCTATCTCAATGCATCTGTCAATGTGTTAGATTTTAATAATTTGGCACTGAAAAGCAAAAGTAAATTAGAGCTTGAAAGAGCAGAAGCCGAAAGAAAAGTTTTTGAAAATGAGTATAAATTACAAATAGCAGAAAGCTATTATCAGGCATTATATACCCAAGAGTTGGTTAAAATTAAAAGCGAACAACTTAAAAATTCTAAAAATAATTTAGACAGAGTTCTGAAAGAAGTTGAAATAGGAAGTAAACCGAAAAGTGATGAGTATGACATGCAATTGTCTTATAAGTCAGAGCAGGCACAATTAGTAGACAGTGAACAACAGTTAGTTCTTTTAAAATTGCAATTGTTCCAGTTGATCAATAAAACAGATGTTGAGGTACAAGAGATCGTATTAGAAGATTTTTCATCAGGAACCATAGATAAGGAGATACAAAATCCGAAATTAGATTTAGCAGAGACCAATTTTAAGATTAGTAAAAAAACAATTTTACAATATCGGGCGAATAGTTTACCGTCATTATCAGCTTATTATCAGTTTTCGACTTTTTATTACAAACCTCTGAATCAACCGGATGTTGCGGTCAGCGATTTACAAACCCAGTTACAGGACAATAAGAACCATCAAATAGGTCTCCAACTTAATATTCCTATATTCAACGGATTTAGAAACAGCAAACAAATAGCGTCTGCTAAAATAGAAACAGAGAAAAGCAAAGTGCAGATGACATTTGAGAAACAACAACTGGAGAAACAACTGGCTTTGGAAAATGAAAGAAAAGCACAATACAAACAGTTAGAATCCCGGTTTAGCGATGTTTTAGATTTTGCTAAACTCTCGTACAGAACATCTCAGTCAAAATTTGAGAGTGGTAAAATAGAAGCAGTGACATTTAACTCCGTAAAAAATCAGTTGTTACAATCACAATATGATGTCTTAAAAAATCAATTAATGATTCGGTTTACTACAATTAAGATGAATCTTTTAAAATATAACGAGTTGTAAATGAGCTTTTAATTCTGTTTTTTTAAAAGAAATAGTTGTTATTTTTCTTATTCCTAAAGGTTGAAAAACACTTTTAGGATTTTTTTTTGAAAAAAACATAAACTATAACGTTTGAGTTGCTCTTCTCTACAGGCTTTTGTAACAAAAGTGACAAAAGTCATGTTTTCTACTAAAATTTCAGGCGAAATTTGTTCTATAATTTAAATGAAAAGGTTATGAAAGCAAAACATAGAATAGTAGGATTAGTAATGTTTATGTTTTTGACATTCAGTTTTTTAAATGCACAAGAATATAAACTTTTATTAAGTGAAAGTAAATTAACAGTTGACGGGACTTCTAATTTACACGATTGGACAATAGAAGCAAAAACAATGTCAGGAACGGCAGGTTTTACAGTTTCCGGTACAGATATTACAGCGTTAAAAAATTTAACTTTTGTGGTTGAAGTAGAACAATTGAAAAGCGGAAAAAAAGGAATGGATCAAAATACTTTTAAAGCGCTGAATAGTTCGAAATATAAAACCATTAATTATAAAGTGACGAAAGTTCTTAAAGTAGCTAAAAATACAAACGGAACTTTTTTGATCGAGACTCAGGGCGACCTTACCATTAATGGGGTAACTAAAAAGATTACACAAAATTTTACCGCTAAGCTAATTGCTAATAAAATTCAGTTAACCGGTAAACAAACGCTTAATATGACGCACTATAGTGTAAAACCGCCTACAGCACTGTTAGGAACTATTAAAACAGGCGAAAGTGTAACAATAAATTTTTCAGTAGTATATCAATAAAATTTTACGAATCAACATAAAATCAACAGGTATGAAATCAATTATTAAATCTGCATTTATAATAGCTTTGTTAAGCTTATGCAGCAGTTTAGAGGCTCAAAACAGGGACTTAGATAATTTTAGACAACCGGACAAAAGAGGGTTGAATGTTTTTGAATCACCAAAAGATACCGCTTCAACTTTTGACAATGTAAAAGTAAGAATGGGAGGTTCCTTTGCGTTGCAGTATCAGGCGATAGATCATGAAAACGCAGATGGAGCGGCTGATTTGATAGCAATAACTAACAATTTTAACTTAGCTACAGCTAACTTAGATATGGATGTTGCATTAGCAAAAGGACTTCGTATGCACTTGAGAACCTATTTGTCATCTCGTCACCATAATGAACCGTATGTAAAAGGAGGTTATTTCCAAGTTGACAACTTAGATTTTGTTAAAGAAGGTTTAGCTTCAGATTTGATGAAATATGTGACTATTAAAGTAGGACATATGGAGATCAACTATGGGGATACTCACTTCAGAAGAAGTGATAATGCACAAGCTATATTTAATCCGTTTGTAGGGAACTATATTATGGATTCATTTACAACCGAAGTAGGTGGTGAAGTTTATTTCAGAAAAGATGGCTTTTTAGCTATGGCAGCAGTGACTAATACAAAATTAAATCAAAGTGTGGTCAGCGATGAAACTAATGGTAATGCAAGTCCTTCATTTGTGGGTAAATTAGGTTTTGACAAACAATTAAGCGATGATTTAAGAGTTCGTTTAACAGGATCTGTTTACAATACAGCTTGGGCAACCAGAACTTATTTATATGCAGGAGACAGAGCCGGTGCGAGATATTATATGGTAATGTCAGCTCCGGATGCTACTGCAGCGACAGATTTCAGATCAGGTAGATACGATCCGGGTTTCAATAATAAGTTAACTGCTATTATGTTTAACCCGTTTGTAAAATACCAAGGTTTAGAATTCTTTGGAGTATTAGAATTTACAAATGGTAGAAATTTAGGCGAAACAGATAGAAGAAAAGCCACTCAATTAGGAGCAGAGTTATTATATCGTTTCGGAGGTAATGAAAACTTCTATTTTGGCGGACGTTATAATACAGTATCAGCAGAAGATGCTTCAGGATATGATGTCGATATTACCAGATTTAATATTGGCGGCGGCTGGTTTATGACTAAAAACATCTTAGCTAAAGTAGAATATGTAAATCAAAAATACGACGGATTTGCACCCGGAAATAAACTGGATGGCGGTAAATTTAACGGATTTGTTGCTGAAGCGATAATCAGCTTCTAATCATAACTTTTTTCATGAGGCACGAAGATCATGTTTGGTCTTCGTGCCTAAAAAACAGAAATTATGAAAGCGCTTACATTTGTAATAGTATTAATCTTTAGTTTAGGTTTTACACCTGTAGAAACTACTAAAGTGATGATTACAGAGCAAAGCCAGATTATTATAAAAGGCAAGTCTAATGTTAATACGTTTCAATGTCAGTACGATTCGGCTTTGCTGAAAGAAGAGTATTGTATCACCTTTTTGAAAGCTAAAAACAGTACAATTTGCGACGGAGCTGTGATAGCGATCAAAAGTGACGGATTCGATTGTAAACATAGAATGATTACAAAAGACCTAAAAAGCATTTTAAGAACCGATGAGTTTCCGAATATTACAATTGAACTTATAGAACTTACACACAGTACCCTCTAACGGCAAAAGTCAATGTTGCGATTGCCGGTCAAAGAAAAGCCTATGAAATTCCGGTACAATACCATGCAAAAGACAATAATGTAAAAGGAGTACTTAACCTTGATATTCAAGATTTTTCCCTTAAAGCCCCCAAAAAACTCCTTGGAGCAATAGTAGTAAACAATCAAGTTGAAATAGATTTTGACCTCTATTTTAGATATTGATAGTTTTAAATTTGGTTTTTTAAAAGCATCCCTTAGACAAGGATGCTTTTTTTATTTGCGGAAAATAACAAAAGTTTTACAAATTGATTTTTGCCCGTTATCTTTTTCAACTTATCTTTGCAATCTAAAATCAGTCTTAATAAAAGATTGTAAATAAGGAAATTAAATTACTAAGTACAATGAAGTTAGATCGTAAAGATATATTAAAAGCGTTAGAAACCATTACAGTTGCCGGAGAAGGTAAAAATATGGTGGAAAGCGGAGCAATACAAAATGTACTGACCTTCGGAGATGAGGTTGTCGTAGATTTGCTGCTTAATACGCCGGCTCTTCATATCAGAAAAAGAGCAGAGGTTGATATTATGAAAGTAATACATGAAAAGGTGTATGAGAAAGCAAAAGTAAAGGTCAATGTTAAAGTAGAAGTTCCGGAAAAAAAGGAAGAAGAGAACGTAATCAAAGGAAAACAGATTCCCGGTATTAGTAATATTATTGCCGTTTCATCCGGTAAAGGAGGGGTCGGAAAATCAACGATTACGGCTAATTTAGCAGTGTCTTTGGCAAAAATGGGCTTTAAAGTCGGTGTTTTAGATGCTGATATTTACGGACCTTCAATGCCTATTATGTTTGATGTGGAAAATGCGAAACCGGTATCTGTTGAAGTGGAGGGCAAATCAAAAATGCAACCTGTTCAAAGCTATGGTGTCGAAATCCTTTCGATCGGATTTTTTACTAAACCGGATCAAGCGGTTATTTGGAGAGGACCAATGGCGGCGAAGGCACTGAACCAAATGGTTTTTGATGCGAACTGGGGCGACATCGATTTTATGTTGATAGACCTTCCTCCGGGAACAGGAGACATCCATTTATCAATTATGCAATCTTTACCTCTTACAGGAGCCGTTGTGGTAAGTACTCCGCAAGCGGTTGCTCTGGCTGATGCCAAAAAAGGAGTGGCAATGTTCCAGAATGAAAATATCAAGGTTCCCGTATTAGGTATAATTGAAAACATGGCCTATTTTACACCGGAAGAATTACCGGAGAATAAATATTATATTTTTGGTCAGGAAGGAGCTAAAAATCTGGCAGAAGATCTACAAATTCCGTTTTTAGGAGAAGTTCCTTTAGTACAAAGTATTCGTGAAGCGGGCGATTACGGACGCCCTGCAGCTTTGCAGACAGCGACTCCGCTTGAAAAAGCATTTGAGGAATTAGCTCGTAATGTAGTACAGGAAACGGTAAACAGAAATGACAATCTTCCTCCTACAGAAATTGTAAAAATAACAACTATGGCAGGATGTTCTGCTGTTAAAAAATAATGCCTTTCATAGCGCATAAACAAAAGGTATGACACAAGAAGAAGTAAAAAATAATATTGAAAAAGCACTGGACGAAATCCGTCCGTTCTTAAATTCTGATGGTGGAGATATTTCATTGGTTGAGATCGTTGACGGTAAACACGTAAAGGTTAGACTGGAAGGAGCTTGTACAAGTTGTAGTTTAAGTATCAGCACAATGAAAGCCGGAGTAGAAACGACTATCAAAAAATATGTACCGCAAATAGAAACAGTAGAGAATGTAGCTTAGGTTACAGAGTGAACTGTTCGAAAAAGTTAATTTAGTATTGCGTTTGGGGCGTCTCAAAACGAGTAAACTTTACACCGTAAAGTCCCATGCAAAAACTGATAAAAGTCATAGGGATTAAGTTTCACTTAAAAGAACTTTGCCCTGTAAAAAACCATATTTAAAATGATTGAAACAGATATAGTGATAATCGGTGCCGGGCCTACTGGTCTTTTTGCCGTTTTTGAAGCCGGACTGCTTCAAATGAAATGCCACATTATTGACGCACTTCCGCAACCGGGAGGACAATTAGCAGAATTATATCCTAAAAAACCTATTTTTGATATACCGGGTTATCCAGAAGTCTTAGCAGGAGATTTGGTAAATAATTTAATGGAACAAATTAAACAGTTTCAACCGGGTTTTACCTTAGGAGAAACTGCGGAAACAATTGATAAATTAGAAGACGATACCTTTGTTGTAACGACTAAAGAAGGAACAAAGCACAAAGCTAAAGCAGTTGCTATTGCCGGTGGTCTAGGAACTTTTGAACCTCGTAAGCCGGTTTTAAAAGACATTGAATTTTATGAGTTAGAAGACAGAGGTGTTGACTATTTCGTAAAAGATCCTGAAAAATACAGAGATAAAAATATTGTGATTGCCGGAGGAGGAGATTCAGCCTTGGACTGGTCTGTTTTTTTGTCAAATGTAGCGAAATCAGTGACTTTAGTTCACAGAAGAAATGAATTCCGAGGAGCATTAGATTCAGTAGAAAAAGTAAAAGAATTAAAAGATGTCGGAAAAATTAAATTGATTACTCCTGCAGAAGTTGTCGGATTTAATGGTAGTGAGAGAATAACAGCTGTCGATATTGAAATTAATGGTGCTCGTATGAATGTAGAGTGCGATTATTTTATTCCTTTGTTTGGTTTGACACCTAAATTGGGACCCATAGCTGATTGGGGATTGGAAATCGAAAAAAATGCTATTAAAGTAAATAATGCTTTAGATTATCAGACCAATATTGACGGGATTTATGCTATTGGCGATGTGAATACATATCCGGGAAAATTAAAACTGATCTTATGTGGTTTTCACGAAGCAACTCTAATGTGCCAGAGTGTTTATAACCGAATCAATCCGGGAAAACGTTATGTGTTGAAATATACAACCGTTTCCGGTGTTGATGGTTTTGACGGAACTCGTAAAGAAGCAGAAAAAGCAGTTGTAAAAGCAATAGAGTAATGGCGCAAGACGTAAACATAAAAATAACAGACCGAAACGGAGTGACTCACGAAGTTTTAGCTCCTACCGATATGAATATGAACCTGATGGAGTTAATCCGTTCCTATGAATTAGCCGAAGAAGGTACTTTAGGAATTTGCGGAGGGATGGCTATGTGCGCATCTTGTCAGGTATATATCTTAAATGATGTGGTACCTATTGACCGAAATCCGGATGAAGAAGCGATGCTGGACGAAGCCTATCATGTTCAGCCAAATAGCAGGTTGGGTTGCCAAATTCCCATAACGGAAAATTTAGAGGGTTTAGCAATACAAATTGCACTGGAACAATAAAAAAAGCGAGAATTTTTTCTCGCTTTTTTTGTAACAAAACTTTAACACTTCCGTATAAGAAGTGTAATATTTAACCACAACAATGAGTTCTACTTTCAATTTTCCGGGATTGCATGTTCTTTTAACATTGGAAACCTCGGATATTCAAAAATTAACTAACCATAGTTTATTTAGTCGCTTTACAGACGAAATCCTTAAAAAATACAGTTTAGAGAAAGTAGGGGAAACTATTCACGAGTTTGAAAATAAAAGTTTTACCTCGGCAGTATGTTTAAAAGAATCGCATATTTGTGTTCACACCTGGCCTGAATATAATCAGTTAACATTGGATGTTTATTTGTGTAACTATTTAAAAGAGAATTCAGGAAAAGTAAAGAAAATAGCTGCTGAGTATAAAGATTATTTTGAAGCTGAAGTTATTAAAGAATTTGAAATTTTAAGATAAATGATTTTTACTTGCTCTAACTGTCAGACTTCACACAGCTTCAATATTGATTTTGATGTAGTCGAATATATTTGTCCCGGGTGCAGGTCTGAATATGAATTTAAGAATGGAAAGCAGCTATTTTTACGAAAAGGAAGAGATAGAAGTAATATTACGTTCGAGGAAACTTTAAAGGTCGGTAATAAAGGAACTTTAAAAGGAATTGAATACACAGTTATAGCACTGGTGTTAAAAGAGGTTTATGCTCAGGCTCAATGGGCTGAGTATACATTGATGAATGCAAAAGGGGAAATCGTGTATTTGTCAGAGTGTAACGGGCATTGGATCTTTTTGAAAGAAGTAAGAACGGATTTGATAATCAAAAAAAGACCTAAACAGATTAAATATAATGATATAGACTTTTACTTGTTTGAATATTCAAATGTAGGAATAGAATTAGCCAAAGGTGTTTTTGATTATGCCGTTCCGAATGATAAAATCAGAGTAACGGAATATATCAATCCGCCGTTCATTATGTCCTTTGAAAAGCATTCAACTTTTTATTCCGAATTTTTTGGAGAACATATTTCGGCGAGGGAAATACGAAACGGATTTAACTGTTCTGTTCCTTACAGGTCAGGGGTAGGAGCAATTCAACCATTTTATGTTAATGTAAAGAATACATGGATGATTCTTTGTGTGACGGCATTGTTAATTCTTGGAACCCATTTTGCGATATATAAAAATCAAAGTGATCAAAATATAGTAAATGAATCGATCCCGTTTTCCAAGACATCTAATGAATTTATAAGTAAATCATTTGAACTAAAAGGAGGTTCGGCACCTTTAGGAATTAAAGTTGCTTCTAATGTTGATAACTCGTGGGCAAATGTTCAGTTAGCTTTAGTTAATGAAAAGACAGGAGAAGAACGTTATGCAAGTAAAGATATTGAATATTATCACGGTTATGCAGATGGAGAACAATGGAGAGAAGGAAGTACCGGTGAAAGTTTTAATATTTGCGGAGTTCCGGAAGGAAAATACCATTTGGTAATTTCAGCTCAAAAGGCACCAAATGATTTAAGTAATCGCAGCGTTCAGGTAAGAGCAACCTGGAATCAGGCTTCCTCCAGAAATTTATATATGGTTTTTATATTTATGGCTGTTTTTGGTGCCATCGTCTATTATGGCGAGGTGCTGTTTGAACGCTACAGATGGTCAGAAAGTGATTATAGCCCTTATAACGAATAATAATTATGGAAAAATTGATTTCATTTTTAGTAAATAACAAGATGAGTTTGTTGATCGCTTTGTTATTTTATACACTTTATGCCTATTACACATATGCAGGAAATAGAATTTGCGATTGCGAATCAACAGAAAATTATAAGCAAACTAATTATAATAACCACAGAACCATTAACAGTTTTTATCACAAATAAATTTTAACAAGATGAATTTTTTTACAACGCCAGTTTTTAATTCTATCCTATTTTCATTTATTGGATTTTTTATTCTATTAATCGCATATTTTATTGTTGAGAAGTTAACTCCGGAAAATACATGGAAAGAAATTGTTCAAAAGAATAATATTGCAGTTGCGATTGTTTTTGCAGCTTTTATTATAGGAATTTCGATGATTATCAGTGCGGCAATTCATGGGTAATAAGTTTTTTAAATTTGAATTTTTACTGTTTTTAGCGGTATTTACTATTGCTACCTGTGGCTTAGTTTACGAATTGGTCGCAGGAACTTTAGCAAGCTATTTATTAGGAGATTCCGTTAAGCAGTTTTCTTTTATCATTGGAGTTTATCTCTTTTCAATGGGAGTAGGCTCTTATTTTTCAAAATTTATTCGCAATAAACTACTCAATACATTTATTGAGATAGAGATTTTAGTGGGAGTAATAGGAGGTTTAAGTTCAACGGTTTTGTTTGTACTTTTTGAAAGTGTCTATTATTTTCAATTCATCTTATATTTATTTGTTTTTACAACCGGATGTTTAGTCGGACTTGAGATTCCTTTATTGATGAATATCTTAAAAGACAGGGTGAAGTTCCGAAACTTGGTGTCCAATGTTTTCACGTTCGATTATATTGGGGCTTTATTAGCTTCGATACTTTTTCCTTTGGTTTTAGTTCCCCAGTTAGGATTGGTAAGAACGTCTCTTTTCTTCGGGATGATAAATATTAGTATAGCAATAGGATTAAGTTTTATCTTGACAAGTGAGTTAAAGAAACCTCTTTTTCTTAAAATAAAAGCCATTGCCTCTTTTGTGATACTTCTCGTTGCATTCATCTTTTCAGAGAATATATTATCGTATTCAGAGTCTAAATTATATGGTGAAAATATTGTGTATACGCATTCAACACCTTACCAAAGAATTGTTTTGACCCATGTGAAAAACGATTACAAATTGTATTTGAATAATAATCTGCAATTCAGTTCGGCAGATGAATACCGCTATCATGAAACTTTAGTGCATCCGGCGATGTCCATTGCCAAAAAGGCGGAGAACATTCTTGTGTTAGGAGGAGGAGATGGTTTGGCTGTAAGAGAGATCTTGAAATATCCGGAAGTTAAAAAAGTAACATTGGTAGACTTAGACGAGGGAATGACTAAACTTTTCATGACAAATAAAGTGCTTTTAGACTTTAATAAAAGTTCTCTGCAAAATGAAAAAGTTACTGTAGTAAATAGTGATGCTTATTTGTGGTTAAAGCAATGCAATCAAAAATTCGATGTTGTAATCATTGATTTTCCCGATCCGTCTAATTATAGTTTAGGAAAATTATATACACTAAATTTCTACAGAACATTGAATCAATGTGTAACGACCGAGGGAGTAGTGATTATCCAAACCACATCGCCTTATTTTGCACCTAAATCTTTTTGGTGTATCAATGAGACTGTGAAGCAGGCAATTCCGAATGCAGATGCGCTTCATGTTTATGTGCCTTCGTTTGGAGAATGGGGATTTACAATTGCAGCTAAAAATCCTCAAACAAGCTTTAGCGAAGTGAATAGAAAAGTAAAAGGCTTAAGATTTTATGACTATGACTTTGAAAAGCTGAATGATTTTTCGAAAGACATGAAAATCTCTCAAGTTGAAATTAATAAGTTGAACAACCAAATACTAGTTCGCTATTTTGATGAAGAGTGGAGTAAATTATAAAATAACACGACGTACATTTTTTAAAACAGTAGCTTTTTTGGGTGTTTTGTCTGCGGCGGTTACATCTTGTAAGGAAAAGATTGTTTCGTTTTATTTTAAAAAAACGATGACCAATTATAATTTGGGACATCGTTTGTGGTTAAAAGATTTTCCGGAAGTCACAGAAGTTTCTCATATCAAATATGTTATTATCGGAGGTGGGATTTCAGGTTTGAGTGCTGCCCGACAATTTGTAAAAAAAGGAATTCAGGATTTTATGCTGTTTGAACTGGAAGATCATTTAGGCGGAAATTCTTCAAACGGAGAAAACCAATATTCGAAATATCCTTTAGGAGCTCATTATTTACCTATTCCGAATAAAGAAGATAAAGAACTGCTTCAGTTTCTGGAAGAAGAAAAAATAATTGTAGGGTACGAAAATAACCAACCTGTTTTTGATGAAGAACAGCTTAGTTTTTCTCCGCAGGAACGTTTATTCTATAAAAATACTTGGGTAGAAGGTTTAATTCCTAAAATTGGAATATCTAAGCAAGATCAGCAAGATATTGAACGTTTCTTTGTGAAAGTAGAAGCGTTTAAAAAAGCTAAAGATGAAAAAGGAAACTATTGGTTCGATATTCCCTTAAAGAAAGCGTCAAGAAACGGTGATGTTTTAGCTTTTGATAAAATCACGATGAAAGAATGGCTTCAAAAAGAGTTATTGACATCGAAAGTGTTATTTCAATATATTGATTATTGCTGTAGAGATGATTATGGATTGGGAGCAGAACACATCTCGGCTTGGGCAGGTATCCATTATTTTGCCGGGAGAAAACATGATTTTATTGGTTATGAAGACAATGTACTAACTTGGCCAGAAGGAAATGCCCGATTGACTTCATTGTTGAAAAAATATGTAGAGAAAAAACATTTGACAAAACATGTAGTTTATAATGTTCAGTTACAAGATGACAAGGTAGAATTAAACCTTTTTGATGCTGAAAAGAATAGTTCCAAAAAGGTCATAGCAGAAAAAGTAATTGTAGCTACTCCTCAATATGTCAATCAATATTTGTTTCAGGATAGAAAACAAATTACTAAAAGTTTTAAATACGCCCCTTGGGTTCTGACTACTTTAACAGTGAACCATCTTTTTGATAATAATAGTTATCCTTTGTCTTGGGACAATGTTATTTACGGAGCCAAAGGATTAGGATATATTTACAATCAACAGCAATCATTAGGGCAAGTGCAGCCTAAAAAGGTGATTACATATTACTTGAGCTTAGCTGAAGAAGACACGCTAAAAAGCAGAAAAAAACTCAGAGAAAAGAATCAGGAGTATTGGAAAAGCTATATTTTAAATGATCTGAAAGTTGCACACCCTACTATAGAAGAGAACATTCAAGAGATACACTTACACTATATAGGGCATGGGATGATTTCTCCGGTTCCTGATTTTATTTTTGGTAATGACAAACAAAAAGCTGCGCAATCTATAGCGCATAAAATATTTTTTGCCCATTCAGATTTATCCGGAATTTCAATTTTTGAAGAAGCATTTCATCAGGGGATTGATGCCGTAAATACGATTTTGCATGATACAACCTTGGATTCATAAGAAAGGAACAGATTTGCTATTTATTTTGTCGCCAACTTTTTTGGTGATTTTTTGTGTTGTGTTTTTTCAAAACTGGCTGCAAGAAATAGAAACAAGCAGTTCGTTTTTGATTTGGTTATTGATTGTCGTTTTTATTGACGTGGCACATGTTTATGCAACTTTGTTTAAAACCTATTTTAACAAAGAAGAATTTCAAAAGCATAAGACTCACTATATCATTTTACCCCTTTTTTGTTTAGCCATTTCTTTGGTTCTGTTCTCAATAGGAAGAGCCTTTTTCTGGTCAGTTCTGGCGTATGTCGCTGTTTTTCATTTTATCCGGCAGCAATATGGCTTTATGCGTTTATATGCTCGTAATGAAAAACAAAACCGATCGGCTAAGTTAGTTGATAATTTAATGATCTACGCATCAACGGTATATCCCATGCTATACTGGTTTTGTACACCGAAGAAAAATTTTAATTGGTTCACAGACAATGAGTTTTTTACGTTTGAAAGTCCGGTTTTAGTTAGAATACTTACTATAGCTTATGTTTTAATTATTGCTATTTATGTTATAAAAATTATCACTGAATACATAAAGAACAGGTATTTTAATATCCCGAAGAATCTTTTGGTCTTGAGTACTGCTTTGTCTTGGTATTTAGGAATTGTATATTATAATAATGATTTGGTTTTTACATTGCTTAATGTTGTAGCGCATGGAATTCCGTATATGGCATTAGTTTTTATTAAAGAGCAACAGCAAATTAAAAATAATTTTGAATCAGTCCTTAAATGGAAATTGGAAACTAAGACAATTGTTTTTTTATTTATTGCTACACTTTTGGTTATTGCTTTTGCTGAAGAGTTTTTATGGGAAGTTCTAGTGTGGGAAGATCATTTTTCTTTCTTTTCTGATTTAGATTCTTCCTGGCAAATAATTGCCGTTCCTTTATTAACGGTTCCCCAATTCACCCATTATTTACTGGATGGATTTATTTGGAAAAGAAGAAAATAAGGCTGTCTTATTATTAAAAAAACAGCCTTTTTAAGTTTATTATAAATTAGCTACTACATCCTGCCATTCTTTCATTTCAGGAATTCCCGGTTTTCGTTTTCCAAAGAACTGAACGATCAGATCTCCCATTTCATTAAAAACTTCAATAGAAGTAACAATACCGTCTTCTGTAGGCTTTCTGACGATCCATGTTTGCGCGATCTTTGACATATCTAAATGCAGATTAAAGTCGGGGTCCATGATGTTAAACCAGTTTCCGTGCCATAGTGTTCTCTTGACCTCGCCTGTGTGGATCTGGATATTGCCTTTGTTTCCGACAAAAACCATAATAGGGAAATGTTCTTTTGCAACAGTCTCCAGCATGGAGGTTATTTTTTCTTTTCCTATAGGAGTTGCATAATATTCGCTCGGAGCCAGTCGCATGGCTTGAGTACGACTAACATTGTATTTTTTGAGTAGACCGAAATAATCATGTGTGTCTTTTAAGGTTTCCCATTCTTTCTGAAAGCTAACAATGTTAATTTCATGATCCGGTTTTTCATTCAGATCCAGTGAAACAGACTCAACAGTTTCTATAGCTTCTTGATTATCACTTTTGTATTTTGAGACCAATGCGTTAAAAGCCTCGTCATTGCTCTGAGGTGTTAGATAAATCTTATGAATCGCTAATCCGTCTTTGCTGAAAAACTGGAGACTTTTTCGAGTGCCGTGTTCTGATGTTTCTTCTACACTGAAGGCTTTTGTCCAAACTGAAGGAAAGATCCGTAGATCAATATCTTCACCTACAAACAAGCCGACATAGGGGCTTGAAAAGTCAGCATTCAGATAAACTCCTTTACGCTCATGAACACATTCTTCATTGCGGGTAAGTGCCATAACTTTTCCTAAAGATTTTATCTCTTGTAGGATCGAAGTGATCTCCGGACGTAGCCGGATTACAGTTTCTCCAATTTTGGTGGCCAAAAGTTCAGCCTCGCTAACACCTAACTCAAGTGCAGCATTTCGTATTCTAAGAGAAGGATTTTTTGCTTTTAATTCATCCCATTTTTCTCTTAATGTTGCGGTTGTATCCATATTTTTATGTGTTTAAAATTTTAATTTCCAAATAGAATCAGTGGGTTGTTCGTAACAGGATTTCGACAAATAGTACAAGGGAAATTGTAAACGTCAGAAATAATATCATTGGTAAAAACGTCTTCCGGATGACCTTGTTTTGCAATTTGACCTTGTTTCATCAATACGATCGAATCAGCATATTGAGCCGCTATATTCAGATCGTGAAGAACCACCATCACAGTATTGTTTAATTGTGTAAAATCTTTAATGTTTTTCATGATCCGGTGTTGATGTAGAATGTCTAGATTGTTCAGCGGTTCGTCAAAAAAAGCAAGCTTATGTTCAACCGTATTCTCAAGTTGTACCATAACTCTGGCCAGATGAACCCGTTGTTTCTCGCCACCGGATAGTTGGCTGTAATTTTTTTTAGCTAAATGTTCAATGCCTAAATCCAATAGCTTATTTTCTACAATTTCTTTATCAAGTAAAGATGGCTGGGAGTTAAAATAAGGATAGCGCCCCATTAACACGACATCTTCCACAAAAAGAGGAATATCATGATGATAATGCTGAGAGAATTTAGCTTTGTGTTTTGGCAATTCAGTAGAACTCCAATTTTCTAGCTTTTCCCCTTTAAATAAAATAGGGTGACCTTTTGACGTGATTTCGTGGGAAAGCAAACGAAGTAAAGTGGATTTTCCGGCACCATTCGGGCCTACAATAGCAATTAGCTTTCCCCGTTCTGCTTTGAGGGTAACGTTTCGGAGTAAGGTATTGTTTTTTACGCTATAGGATAATTTTTCTGCTTCTAACATGACTTATAACGTTTTTTTGTTTTTGATTAAAATAGCAATAAATACGGGGGCTCCCATAATTGCTGTTAAAATACCGATAGGCAGTTCTGAAGGAGCAGCAATAGTTCTGCTTAAGGTGTCAGCTCCCAGTAATAAAACGCTTCCGGTTACTGCTGAAAAAGGTAAAATGATCTGGTAATTTGATTTGAACAATTGCCGTAAGATATAAGGAACAATAAGTCCTATAAAACCGATAGTACCGCAAAAAGCAACTGAAGTGCCAACTAATAAAGAGGAAAACCAAATGATCTGTTGTTTCGTCCGCTCAACCGGAATGCCTAAGTGAGCGGCGTCATTCTCTCCCAGCATCATGGCATTGAGCGCCTTTCCTTTTTTGAGGATAAAGAAATAAGATACAGTGATGACACAAACTAAGATACCGTTCTTTGTCCAGTTAGCAGCAGCAAGACTTCCCAGATTCCAGAAAGTAAGATCTCTTAATTCATCGTCCTCTGAGAGGTAAATCATAAATCCGGTGAAAGCAAAACCTAGTGCGGTAATTGCAACTCCTGTTAACAACATCACGACAACATTGGTTTTTCCTTTTACTGTAGCAATTTTATATACAGAGATCATAGTAATGACAGAACCCAGAAATGCCATAATACTGATTAATGAAAAATGGAAAACTTCAGGAAGTAAATTTTTCAAATGCGCCCCGAGAACAATTGAAATAGCGGCAAAAAGTGATGCTCCGGAAGTTATTCCGATCAGGTCAGGCGTAGCCAAAGGATTTTTAAACATTCCTTGCAAGCTTGTTCCTGAAACAGCTAGGGCACTTCCTACCAGTATAGCCATAATAATTCGGGGTAAGCGTAATTCATAAAGAATATAGAAATCGGTTTCCGGGATACGGTCTTTATGAAAGAAAGTGTTTTTTAAAAGGGTAGAATAAGGCATTTCAAATTCATATACACCCACAAACAGAGAGGTAGCTGTAAGGAGTACCAATAGCATTATAATTGCCGATAGAAAGAAGTACTTTTTACTTTCCATTTTCTCGTAATAATGTATTTAATGCTACTATAGCTTCTCCCAGTCTGGGGCCAAACCCTGAAAGTAAAGTGCCATCCATAGCTATGATGTTTTTGAGTTTGCCGGCTTTTGTTTTTTCAATACCATCTATTTTTAAAACACCATCAATACCACCTAAGCTTTCCATACCGCTTGAAAAGAACAAGATGTAATCAGGATTTGCAGCCAAGAGTGCTTCAGGAGTTAAGGGTTTAAAGTTTTCAAATGCTGTAATGGCATTAATGCCGCCGGATAAACCAATTATTTTTTCCATGGGAGTATTTTTACCGGCTACCATTAAAGTACCGGCTCCTCTGGCATAAATGAACAATACTTTAGGTTTTACAGTCAGTTCTTTCGCTTTTGAAATCTCCTGGTCAATTTTATGCTGGAGAAATGCATAATCTTTATGATTTAGTGTTTTAGCAATTTCTGCGATCAATTGTTTCGTTCCGGATACAGAAAATTCTTGCTTGTAAAATATCGTTTTTATTCCGGCTGCTTTTAAATTATTTGCCAGAGTAGGATTGATGTCTTTTTCAGTTCCTAAAACCAGATCGGGCTTTAAAGCTACTACAGATTCAACGGAAAGATTTCGAACATGCCCCAAGTTTTTGACTTTTAAAGAGGAAGGGTAGGTGCTGGTAACATCAGTTGCAATAATGTTTTGTTGAAAACCTAACTCGCAGATGATTTCAGTTACGGCACCGTTTAAACTTATGATTCTCAAAGATTTTTGTTGAGGATACACAAAGGCTGAAAGCAGAAATAGAGCTAAAAGGACTGTTTTTTTCATGAGTATTAGTAATTAATTTCGAAGCAAAAATATAAAATTTATTTAGAATAAATAAAAATAATATTTACATTTGCTGAAATTATTTTAATTAAGATTTATTATAAATAATGAAAAAAGGAATTCTAATAGGGTATGCTATATTAGGTGTTTTGAAACTTACAGCTCAAGAAAAGGAGAGGGATTCTATAAGTGTTAACGGACTTAAAGAAGTCGTTGTAACGGCTCAGTTTGAACCGCAATCGTTAAAAAAATCAGTTCATAATGTTAGAGTTATTACTGCTGCAGACATACAGAATTTAGCAGCTAATACTCTCGGTGACGTTTTGAACCAATATATAAATATTACCGTTCGCCCCAGTAGTAATACAGGTCGTTCTACAGTTTCAATGTTTGGTCTGGATGCCGGATATTTTAAGATTTTAATAGATAATGTTCCATTGGTAAATGAAGGAGGTTTCGGAAACAATATCGATTTGTCTCAGATAAATCTGAATGATATTGAGAGGATCGAAATAATTGAAGGTTCTATGGGAGTAACACATGGTGCCAATGCAGTTTCCGGAATCTTAAACATTATAACTAAGAAGTCTACTCCTGAAAAATGGGCAATAACAGCTACTGCTCAGGAAGAGACTGTGGGTAAAGAATTCTCTTTTTTTGAAGAAGGAAAGCATATTCAAAATGTAAAAGCAGCACATACTATTTCTGAGCATTGGTTTGCCTCTGTGGGAGGTACTCATAATGATTTTAAAGGTTTTTTAGGAGATATGGAAGGGAAATATCATACAATTAATGACGGAACCAGAGGATATAGCTGGTTGCCTAAAGAACAATGGCAGGGAAATGCATTGATCTCTTATAAAAAGAATAATTTCAGAGCATTCTACAAGTTTGAAATTTTAGATGAAGTAATCGATTTTTACGGTTCGGCAGCTCAGTCCGGATACAGTTCTGAATACGGTGCCTATAAATATGGTGAAGATCAGAGGTATTATACAAACAGATTGTACCATCATTTGAATGTGGTAGGCAAATTGTTCTCGCAGCTTAATTATAATGTTTCTATTTCGCATCAGTACCAGAAAAGAGAAGTAGAAGATTTCAGATACAATATTACTAACGATGTGGAAATGAACAATTCAAGGAACAAGGATCAATCTATGGAAGTGTTTTATTCCAGAGGGACTTTAAGTAACTTTTTTAAGAAAAAGAGATTTGATATTCAACTCGGATATGAAGCTGTTAAGAACAATGGCTTTGCGGTTGTTGATGATGAGGACAATCAAACCAAAGAAGTAAGTAAAGGAATCGATAATGTGGACCTTTTTGCTATTTCTGAGATCAATATTAGCGATAAATTGTCAATTCGTCCTGGAGCAAGATATTCTATACAATCTTTATTTGATAACCAATATGCTATTTCATTAGGGGGGCGCTATTTATTGCCAAAAAATGTTGAAATAAGGGCTTCAGTAGGAAAATCGTTTCGGACACCTACTTTTGAAGAGCTATATAGTCAAATCATTTTTGACGGACATTATTTTGTAGGAAATGAAGATCTGGTTCCGGAAAAAAGTACTTCGTATGAAGTCAGTTTAAAAAAGAGAACCGTATTTGAGTCCGGATCTGTCTTGTCTAATAGTTTAATGGCGGGCTATATTGATGTAAAAGACAGGATTACAAGTGCGCTTACCGGATATGAGGCGGCAACTCCGATCTATGAATACATCAACATAAGCCAATATAACAGCATTACGATTTCTTCTACCAATCAGCTTAAAACGGGAAACTGGAATTTTAATTTCGGGATGTCTTTAACCGGAATTTCCAGATCAATGGACAATCTTGAGTTCTCTTCTGATGATCGTTATCTCTACAATTTCAACATAAATAGTAGTGTTTCTTATTTGGTTCCGAAATGGAAAACTACTTTTTCAGCATACTATAAATATACCGGTAAGTCCCAACAATATGTCGCCGGAACGGATGAATATGTTCTTTCTGAAATAGAGCCATATAGTTGGCTGGATGCATCGGTACGAAAATATTTTCTGAAAGACAAAATAGAATTGACTCTTGGTGCCCGTAACCTTTTTGATATTACTAATGTTAATCAATCCAACCTCAATCAAGGTGCCGGACATGCTGTATCGTCTCAAATGTTATTGGCTTATGGTAGGAGTTACTTTGTAAAACTAACGTATAACCTTAATTTTTAATATACTCAATACTATTGTAATTATGAAAAAAAGTATTTTTATTGTATCAGCAGTGGCCTTATTTATGGCTTCTTGTTCAAGTGATGATGATTCAACAACCGGAGGAGAAACAGCCCTTTTACCGGTAGATGAGGCTGTAGTTGCTCCTTTCGTAGGCGGTGCCAATGAACCTAATCAGGTATTTGTAGATTTAAGTAGCGCTCAGGAAACAAGTATTCAACGGGACAGTTGGGATTTAGGATTTTATAGTGGCAGTGAATTCCGGGTGATCCTTAACGGTTCGATCAAAATGGCTGTAAAGCAGTTGAACACAACCGATATAACAGAAGTTCAGGAAGAAGATGCTTCTGTGTCTGTAGGATATACCACTTTAGCGGATCTGGGCTATGTTGATAATCCTACCGGAATTTTAACCGGAGTCGGAAATGGGGAAGGAACGGCAATTGCAGAAGTTTCAGATAATGATGAGGAAAATAAGGTTTACTTGGTCAATCTGGGGTATGAAGTAGGAACTACTACGCCGGAAGCCGGATCTGTAGCTTTAGACGGTGAAGCAAGAGGCTGGAAAAAAATAAGAATTACTAAACAAGGCAATGATTATGTGTTGCAATATGCGGATCTGGATGCTACAACCGCTCAATCTGTAACAATCTCTAAAAATGCAAACTATAACTTTGTGTTTGTAAGTTTAACAAACGGACAAACAGTAAATGTTGAGCCGGAATCGGATAAATGGGATTTGAACTTTACCGGTTTTACAAATTACTACCCTTACGGAACCAGTCAGATCACTTACTATTTTTCAGATTTTATTACAACTAATATCCACGGAGGAACACAAGTGTATGAAGTAGTTGTTAGTGATGCAACACAAACGGAGACTGCGTATGCGGATTTTGCATTGGAAGATGTTGAAGATGCTGATTTTTGGGTGTCAATTACGGATCAAAGAGTTATTGGAAGCAATTGGAGAAATGGCGGAGGACCTTCTTCCGGTCCAAGTATAAAAGACGATCGTTTTTACGTGGTTAAAGATACAGACGGGAATATCTATAAATTAAGATTGTTAGCATTGACAAATGATAACGGAGTGCGAGGATATCCTGTTTTTGAATATGAATTGCTATAAATATTAGATTGTGTTTGTGTTATGAAAAAAGGCTATCGTAAGTTTGGATAGCCTTTTTTTGTTTTTTAAACCAGTTCTTGCTTCAACATTATTTGTTCGCTGATAGCATCCCAAAGTTTGATTCTTTTTTCTAAAGCAAGTATCGCCATATCGGTTGCTTCCTGCCATTTTTTGTCATCGTCACCGCAAAGTTCTTCTATCATTTTCATTGCCATAGGGCCATGTTCGTCCCCGTCAAGCTCAATGTGTCTTTCAAAATAGTAGATCAGTTGAGATAGGTCAGTGTCAGGGAAGTTATTTTGGAAGTTTTTTAGAATCTCGGTAAACATTTCCGGTATTAGGTCTTCTCTTCCGAAAGTAAAGGCAGCAGCAATTTGATGTACGTTGCCTTCTTCAATTACTCTGAAAGTAAAGTCCAGAAAGTCTTTTACATTTTCATGCAAAGAGCTATGTTTTATAGATACGAAAATATTTTGTGTTTCCTGGACATCATGCAAAAAGTCTAAAACGGTTGAGGTATTAGCTCCGCAAGCTTCCATTGCATCTAAATATAGTTCGTAATGACTTTTTCTTTTGCCTGCCTGATTAATGTCTGTTTCTTCTGCTAATACAATTTCATTGATCAAATAGCGAACCTCAGGGTTTCCTACCGGAACCCAAGGAGTAGTCGTGCAGGTCAATTTATTTTGTAAAGCTTTTAACAACGACATAAAATCCCATACGGCATACACATGATTTTCTACAAAGCAGTACAAATCATCTAAACTTTTTATTTCATGATATAAGTTATGATGAAGCAATTGTTTTTTGTACGGCTCAATTGTTTTATGGATCGTTTGGGTATTCATAGCACTAATGTTTTATACAAAATTAAAAATGCTTCTCTAATTACAGAAGTATTTTGATGTAAATTTTAAATTTCAAAAGAAAATTAAACAAAGATTATTCCAAAGAGTGCTTTTTTAAGATTTTTTTCCAGATTTTATATTGCTTCTTGTCTAAAGTCGATTTTAGGAACTCTTCAAATTCTTTTTCTTTCTTTTGCGGATCGAAAGATTCAGACGTATCTATTTGCTCCGGGTCGGTAAAGTTGTCGATAGCTTTTTTTTGTACTTCCGTTAAGTTTAGATCGCTGACATTTTCTTGAAAAACGGTCATTATGTTTTGTTTACGGAACTTGCTTCCTTTTGGAGAATTGGTTTCTAGTTCTTTCCATTTTCGGAATTGCTCTTCAGACAGAATCTTTTTAAATTTTTCTTCTTTTTTCTTTTTCTCAGCTTCCATCTTACCTTTTAATTCCTCAGGAGAAGTATTAGGATTGAAAGATGTAGTGCGCTTTTTTTCCTCTTCGATCAACTCTTCTCGTACCAATAATTCCTGAAGTTCATCAAGGTTCAAGTGTTCTTTCAAAAAACTCAATTGTTCTTCAACAGACATTTTAGTAGCGCTTGAATCTTTTTGTTCAAACTGATTTCCAGATGGAGGTCCGGAAGGTCTTTGTCCTCTCATGCCTCCGCCCATCATTCCTGTCTGAGAGAAAGAAGTAAGGCTAAACAGAAAAAGGCATAGGTATATATTTTTCATAATCAATAAATTTCCCGACTAAAGTAACTGAAATGATTGATGAAAAGAGTTTATGAAAAGTTAAACTTTACGGAGGTAATAATAGTGTTTAAAAAAAGCAGGTTTTTAACCTGCTTTTTTATTTATTTGAATGCTGAAAGACCGGTTACATCCATTCCGGTGATCAGTAAGTGGATATCGTGTGTGCCTTCATACGTAATTACAGACTCTAAATTCATCATGTGGCGCATGATTGAATATTCTCCGGTAATTCCCATTCCCCCTAACATTTGACGGGCTTCACGAGCAATTTTAATTGCCATATCAACATTGTTGCGTTTTGCCATTGAGATCTGAGCAGAAGTAGCTCTTCCTTCATTGCGGAGAACACCTAAACGCCAGGCTAATAATTGTGCTTTAGTGATCTCAGTGATCATTTCTGCTAATTTTTTTTGTTGTAATTGTGTAGCTCCGATGGGTTTGTCAAATTGAATACGCTCTTTAGAATAACGCAAAGCCGTATCGTAACAATCCATAGCAGCTCCGATAGCTCCCCAGGCAATACCATAGCGGGCAGAATCTAAACAGCCTAGAGGAGCACCAAGACCTGATTTTCCAGGTAACAAGTTCTCTTTAGGTACTTTTACATTGTCAAAGATCAGTTCACCTGTCGCTGAAGCGCGAAGTGACCATTTGTTGTGGGTTTCAGGAGTTGAAAAGCCTTCCATACCTCGTTCCACAACTAAACCGTGAATTCTTCCTTCTTCGTTTTTAGCCCAAACTACTGCAATATCAGCAAACGGAGCATTGGAAATCCACATTTTGGCACCGTTCAAAAGATAGTGATCACCTTTGTCTTTAAAATTAGTGATCATTCCGCTCGGATTGGATCCGAAATCGGGTTCCGTTAAACCGAAACACCCCATCATTTCTCCTGTTGCCAGTTTAGGAAGATATTTCATTTTTTGCTCTTCTGTTCCGTATTTCCAAATAGGATACATAACTAATGAAGACTGTACAGATGAAGTAGATCGTATACCTGAATCACCACGTTCAATTTCCTGCATGATCAATCCGTACGAGATCTGGTCAAGTCCAGCTCCTCCGTATTCAACCGGAATGTATGGGCCAAATCCGCCAATTTCTCCTAATCCTTTTATAAGTTGTTTCGGAAATTCAGCACGTTGGGCATACTCTTCTATAATAGGAGAAACTTCTTTTTTTACCCAAGCTCTGCTGGCTTCACGGACTAATTTATGTTCATCTGATAATAGATCGTCTAATAAATAATAATCAGGGGACTGAAATAAATCTGGTTTCATTTTAGTTTGTTTTGGTAAACAAATGTAAACAAAGATTTTTAACAAATCAATGGGTAAATGTTATATTTAAAAATAGAGTTTAGAAATTAATTTGTTTGGAAGGATAAACTTTGGTAAATTTATGACAGATTAAACGATATTAAATATGAAAAAAATGAAAGTAGTTCAGTTGGTGCTTGTGTCTATGATGCTTATCACAACATCTTTTAGTATGGCACAAGGAAAAGGGAAAGACCTTGAAGTGAAAAAAGAGAAGATGGAGAAAAAGATGGATGAAACTCGGGAGCAAGGCAAAGAGAAAGCAAAAGAAAAGTCAGATGAGGCTAAAGAAAAAATGAAAGAAGCCAAAGAAAGAGTAAAAGAGGCTAAAGAAAACGAAGGCAATGCTTATGGCAAGGAAAAAGGAGAGTTGAGTGGGAAAGAGTTTGGGAAGGAACGTTCAGAACAAGCTAAAGCAACACTTAAAAAATTAGATGAGCAAGAGACAAGGATTAATGAATTGGAGACTAAATTAAAAAAGGCAAAACAAGATAAAAATTTATCTCAGGAGCGTCTTGAAAAAATAGCTAAAGCTGAAGAGCGAATTAAAGAAACCAGAGAAAAACTGGAGAAAGCAAAGCAAAATATGCAAATGCAAATGCAGGAAGGTGAGTCTCAGGAATAGAAAAAGAAACGGGTTATCCCGTTTTTTTTATATCACATTTTCAGATAAAACGCTTGGGTAAGTTCAACATATTCCGCTGTGTATTCATGGCGGTTAGTTTCAATTGTTAAACTTGAAATTTCCGTTTCTTTATTCTCAAAAGAGAAAGCCAAAAGACTTCTTTTAATTTCAGTTTCAGGTGTTCCTTTAACACGTGTAATCTGAAATGGATAAAGATCAAACGATTGGCAGATCGTAATAAAATGTTCTTCTTCTTTAAACGGAATGATAACACTGAAAACACCTTTTTCTGAAAGTAAAGCTACAGTGCATTCAATTAATTCTTCAAAAGGCAATGCTTCTTCAAATCGGGCTAGATCTCTACCTGTGTTTTGAGATTTATAAGCATCGGTATAAAAAGGAGGGTTAGAAACAATGAGGTCATATTCTTCCTCCTCAAAAAATTCTTCTGTGAACGTTGTTAAATCGGCATGATAACAAAACAATCGATCATTCCAAGGTGAATTTTCAAAATTTTCTACGCATTCTTCATAAGCATTTTCATCGATCTCAAGAGCATCTATTTGTTCAGCATGGCTTCTTTGAGCCAGCATTAATGCAATAAGACCGGTTCCGGATCCGATGTCGAGAATATTATAAGGGGAATTTTTTAGCGGAGACCAAGCACCTAATAACACGCCGTCAGTACCTACTTTCATGGCAGTACGCTCTTGGTTGATGGAGAATTGTTTAAAACGGAACATAGAACTTATCCCAGATATAAGTCGACTAAACCTTCGGGAGTATTTAGAATCAGTTTTTGTTCTCTTCGGTTAACCTCTACTATAAAGTCATCAATAACCGGTACTAATATAGTACTTCCTTCGTGGTCGATTTCAAATAAGGCTTGGGTGTTGTTGTCATTTACACGAATGAGCTTGCCTATTGTGCCCAATCTTACATCTTCCACCTGAAATCCTTCTATCTCGTGGTAATAAAACTTGTTGCCTTCCAGTTTAGGGAGCATGCTGAGCGGTAAATAAACTTCGCAGCCTATGATCTCATCTGCTTCTTGTTCGGAACTGACATCTTCAAATTTAACTCTCAGGAAATCTCCTCTGTGAATTAGGCTTCTTTCAATAAAAAATGGAACCAGACTTTTGTTGAGTTCAACAAAAACTGATTCCATATTTTCGTAAATTTCGGGTTCATCCGTGTCTAAGTAGATCAGAACTTCCCCTTTGAAACTGAATTTTTTCGCAACCTTGCCTAAATAGAAACAATCTTTTTTACGCATGTGTTACGGTCTTTAAAATTAAGCTTCTGTTTCTTCGTTGTTCTCTTCAACTGCAGGTGCTTCTTCAGCAGCCTCTTCAGTTGCAGTAGCTTCAGCTTCAGCTGCTTTTTCAGCTTCAACTTTAGCAGCAATACGTTTTTCGTTTACTTCTTTTTCAGCTTGTAAAGCTTTTGCTTTAGCGTCATCTTTAGCTTTTGCTAAACCATCTTGTTTTGCTCCTACTTTACCAGCTTTTTCTTCTAACCAAGTAGCTAATTTAGCATCAGCTTGTTCTTGAGTTAAAGCACCTTTACGTACACCTCCGTCTAAGTGGTGTTTTAATAAAGCTCCTTTGTAAGACAAGATTGCTCTTGCTGTGTCTGTAGGCTGAGCCCCGTTGTGTAACCATTGTACAGCACCGTCTAAGTTTAAGTCGATAGTTGCAGGGTTAGTGTTCGGGTTGTAAGTTCCTAATTTTTCAAGGAATTTACCATCTCTTTTAGAGCGTGAATCAGCTGCTACGATCCAGTAAAAAGGTTTTCCTTTTTTACCATGTCTTTGTAATCTAATTTTTACAGGCATAATCTTTTTGATTAAATTTGAGGTTCCCGACCTCAGTTATTAAGGGCGCAAATATACAAAAGTTTGTAAAACAATGGACTAATATTATGTAAATATTTTTTTGATTAATTGTAAAGTTGACGAAAAAAAATTACTTTTGTCGGAGTGGAAGAATTTCACAGCTAACTATTACAACCTTAAATCTATAGAAAATAATTGAGAATGAAAAAAATTTTATCTTTAGCGTTGTTTGCAGTTGTTTTGGTTTCCTGTAATCAGGATATCAAGACAAATACTCCTGCTTTTCAGGCAAAAATTAATGATGCGAACTGGCGTGCTAATGACGCAAGGGTTTCATTAGGAGAAAATAATGGTATTGTAATCACAGCTTTTACGGCGTATGAAGAGTTGGTGTTAGAGACATCTTCTACAAACCCGGGACATATGTGTTGGGAACTACTAATCAAAATAATTTTGCGTCGTACTACTTCAATAGCGAAGGAATAGAAGCGTATTATGATACAGATACGTATTACGGTCCGGCCTATAAAATTGCTTCTATATTAAATGGTGGAGCTGATTATAGTAACACGACAGGAGCTTTAACGCAAAGTTATACCGGAACAGGATCCGGTATGAAATTATCGATTCAGACTGATGCTACCGGAAAAGTTACTTCTGCTGTAATAGTTGCGAGAGGAGACGGTTATAAAGCAGGTGATATAGTTACTATTTTAGGAGGTAATGGCAGTGCCAGAGTAAGAATTCTTAATGTACAGCAAAGTAACGGTGAGATTGTTATTGAATCTTTTGAAAACGGAACATTTACCGGAACATTCAAATTGAATGCAGCAAATGAAGATGGAGAAATGATTACTTTCTCAGAAGGGAACTTTTATAAAGTACCGGTTTATTAATAACTATTGATATTTTAAAATAGAAAGCTGCTTTTTTAGGCAGCTTTTTTTAGTTCAATATTTTGTCTGAAATGAATAAAATTTTGACTTTTTTTACTCGATACTGAATGCTAAAATCATAGAACTTTGTTTAGAATTTAGTAATATTCAAATGTGGTCAGAGAGGCAGGAGTATTCACACTCTATTAAAACGTATTCATTAAATACTTTAACATCTATTTTTTTTATCGTATTTGCTGACAGTGCATTAAATGCACAAGAAAAACAAAAGATTTCATTACAGAAAGCTTTAGAGATAGCAAAAGAGAACAACCTTGTGGTTAAAAAAGGGCTATTACTACAGCTAATAACTGAGGAAGAGATTCGCGAAAAGGAAGAGTTAAGGCTTCCCGAAGTAGATTTTCATTCTCTTTATTCCCGGATTACCAATTTAACAGAATTCAAAGGAGGTTTCTTAAAAGATAAAGCGGTTACGAGAACTATTCCTGAAATTTATGACATCAGCAGTTCTTTAAGAATGCCGGTTTATTCAGGGAATAAGATTAACAATCTGGTTAAAAAAGCAAAACAAGAACATGAGATCAGTAAAATTGTTCTGGAAAAAGCGGAGAATGACGTACAGTTGCAAGTTGTAGCTTCTTATTTGGGTATTTATAAAATGATGGAGCTTCAAAAAATCATTAATGAGAACATTGAAGAAGAGCGCGAGCGATTAAAAGAAGTTTCCTCTTTTAAAAAACATGGAACAGTAACAAAGGACGAAGTGTTGCGTGCTGAATTACAGCTTTCCGAACGGCAGTTAGATTCCATGAACAATGAGAAGAATATTGATATTGTACTACACGATTTAAAAACGATCCTGCAATTTCCGGAAAATACTGAAATTACCATTGATACAACCGATTTGTTACAAGAAGATGCTTTTTTAGATTTGGAATACTACCATCAATTGGCTTTGCAAAACGAAGACGTCAGAATTGCAGAACAGGAAGTTGAGATTAAAAAGACAGAAGTACAATTAGCTAAAGCCGGATTTTATCCCAATATCAGTTTCTTTGGAAATTATAACTTACGATATCCCAATTATATGTTTTTTCCGCCTGATCCGTATTTGTATAGTTTGGGTCAAGTCGGATTTGAAGCTACGTTTAATATTTCGGGATTATATAAAAATAAATCCCGTGTGCAATTGGCTAAAGCCAAAATGGAAATGCAGGAGAATGAACGAAATAGAGTTAAAGACGAAATGTCGGACAGAGTTTTTAAACAATTTACCGAGTACAAAGAGATTACTGATAAGTTTAAAGTAACAGATAAAGCAGTTGTTTTAGCAACTGAGAACTATCGAATTGTCAAATTGAAATATTTGAATCAATTAGCTTTGGTTACAGAAATGGTCGATGCGGATAATGCTTTGATTCAGGCTAAGTTCAATCAGATTGCCACTCGGATCGATGCTGTAATGAAACACTACGAACTACTGCATACGACAGGTCAGCTTGCAAAATAATATTCATTTCCTAATTTTTTCCAAATGAAAATAACAAGATTTTTGTTTTCACATCGTGCGTTCCATCTATTAGTAACAGTTTCTGCTACCTTATTAGTGGTAAGCGGAGTGATTTTGGCTGTTTGGTTTTACGTTTTCTATAAGAACCATGAGGAAACCAATGACGCTCAGGTCGAACAATATGTTACGCCAATTATTGCACGGGTAACCGGCTATATTGAAGATATTCGATACGAAGAAAATCAATTTGTACACAAAGGTGATACACTTATCATTATTGATGACAGAGAGTTTAAAGCAAAAGTAGATTTGGCACAAGCTGAAATTGAAAATGCTGAAAAAAATATTAATGTGTTACAAAAAACAGTCGAAATGACGGCTAATAATGTTTCGGTTAGAAAATCGCAATTAGCTGCTGCAAAAGCTGAAATGTGGAAGGCTAAACAAGAGTATGATCGTTATTCCGAATTGTATAAGGAAGAAGCTGCAACCATGCAACAGGTGGAAAAAGTGAAAACCGACTATGATGCAGCAAGATCACATTATAATGAAATTTTAAGCAGTATCAGCGTAGCGCACTCGAATACGGGTGAAGCTGAGGCTAAAATTCCAACTGCCGTAGCTGTGATTAAAGCTAAAAAAGCTGTCGCTGATAATGCTAATCTCATCTTATCCTATACTGTAATTACTGCTCCTTATGACGGTTGGGTCGGGCGAAAAGTGTTGCAACCCGGACAATTAGTAAAAGAAGGCCAAGCTTTGGTTTCTATGGTGAGTCAGGAAAAATGGGTGACGGCCAATTTTAAAGAAACTCAAATCGAATATTTAGCAGTAGGGCAAAAAGTAACTTTAGAAGCTGATGCGATCAGTAGTCATGAATTCTCTGGAACAGTTGAATCGCTTTCACCGGCAAGTGGTGCCCGTTTCTCCCTGCTTCCACCGGACAATGCTACAGGGAATTTTGTGAAGATCGAACAACGTATTCCGGTTCGTATTCAAATCGATGAAACCGATCCGAAATCAAAACTGCTTAAAGCAGGAATGAATGTTATTGTAGTAGCTAAGCATAACTAAAAATGATACAAGGAAACGTGTTTAAGCCTTGGGTTCCCAATTGGCTTATCATCTTGGTTTTGGTGTTTTGTATGTTGCATTCCATGGTTTTATTGGGAGTGTATACCTCAAATATTACCTATTCTGCAAGTTTCTTGGATGTTGAAGTAGAAGATTTGCAATTTTCACTTTGTGTAACCTACGGAACTTTTTTGGCTACGATCCTCATCGAAAGCCGATTGTTTAAATTCTTTCCGACGAAAAAGTATTTTGTCACGATTTATGGCTTAGCAGCTATTACATTTATACTGTCTGCATATACTGATAATTTTTCGTTGTTCATAGTATTGCGAATGGTAGAAGGAGTCCTTATGGCGTTACCTTGGATTCCGTTACGGCAATTGTTGATTACACGTTTTCAATCTAAAAATGCAGTTATTCTCGGGTTTACCTTTAATTACGGAACCTTACTTTTGGCCTCGCCTTTTATTATGAATATTGCGGTGTGGTTATTGGAAAACTACGATTGGAAATATATGGCATATGGCTCAGCTATGTTCCAAATCATTTGTGTGGGGTTGGTTATGCTGACGTTTAACGAAAATCGTTTTCATAAAAAAATTCCACTGTATCAGGTAGATTGGTCCAGTTATATTTTGGTTTTAACCGCTATTTTATCGGGAGCCTTTGTTTTTATTTATGGTGAAAAACTATATTGGTTTGATTCTATAGCGATTAAAGCAGCAATTGTTGTGGCATTCATAACCGGAGGTTTATTTGTGATCCGGCAGGTAGTACTTAAAAGGCCATGTTTTGATATGGGAGTGTTTCAATTCGATAATTTAAGGATCGGGTTTTTACTCTTTATCATTTTTTATATTTCAAGAGCAACGCTTAATATTTGCCATAGTACCATGTTTTCGGTATGGAATTGGGAACCTTCAAGAGTTGCGCACGTACAATATTTAAACGTGATCGGCAACCTGATCGGTATGATTACTGCCGGATTTATTCTGGCTAAAGGTTTAGCCTCCAGATATGCCTTTATGCTTGGCTTTTTTCTTCTTGCAGTTTACCATTTGTGGTTTACGTTTTTGTTTGTGCCTGATGCTGCTTTAAGAGATATAGCTTTGCCTTACACTATACAAGGGATGGCGGTTGGTGTACTTTTTGTACCGTTAGTCTTATTTACAGTTTCTTCCGTTCCGGTTGAATATGCTCCTTTTTCTGGAACTGTAGGGGTTTCGGGACGATTTTGGGGAAGTACTATCGGTTTTTGTATTATGCAAAATGCACAAGTATTTCTTCAGAAAAAACACTACACGAAACTAAGTCAAAGTGTTCTTTGGGAAAGTCCGGAAACACAAGAACGAATTTCACAATATACCAATAGCTTTATCGCTAAAGGATATGCGACGGATGATGCCGGGAAATTGGCTATCAGGCAAGTATTAGATTCGCTTTCTAAACAATCTGTGTTGTTAGGTAATATGGAAATCTTTACCGCTTTGGGTTACGTGTTACTGTTATTGACAGTGCTTTTATTGTTCAATAAACATTTGAAACAAACGTTCGATATTTTCAAAAACAGAGTTTGGGGAAGTTAGCTTGTTAACAACTTAAATTTATGGTATAGTAAAAAAATAGTATTTTTGAGAATTGCATTTTATTCCGAATTGTAAAGATTAAAATATTCATTTTCAATTATGTATTTAATTTTCGATACCGAAACTACCGGATTACCTAAAAGCTATACGGCTCCTATTACTGATACGGATAACTGGCCTCGATGTATTCAGATCGCATGGCAGTTGCACGACGAAATGGGGCGCTTGGTAGAGCATCAGGATTATTTGGTTCGACCTGATGGATTCAACATTCCGTATGACGCTGAAAGAATTCACGGTATTTCTACCGAATTGGCGCAAGAACAAGGAATTTCTTTAGTAGAAGCTTTAGAAAAGTTCAATATTGCACTGTCGAAAGCTAAATATGTTGTGGGACAAAACGTGGGTTTCGACGTTAATGTCATGGGATGTGAGTTCCACAGAATGGAATTTGGGACGGATTTAGCCGATTTACCGGTTTTAGATACGTGTACCGAAACGACCGCCGAGTTACTAAAATTACCCGGAGGTAGAGGGGGACGTTTTAAGTTGCCAACATTGACCGAGTTACATGAATATTTGTTTGGCGAACCTTTCGCAGAAGCCCATAATGCTACAGCCGATGTGGAGGCTACTACTCGCTGTTTCTTGGAATTGTTGAAAAGAGAAATTTTTCCGAAAGAAGAGTTAGACGTTCCGGTAGATTATTACACACGATTCCGTGAGCAAAACCCGATGCAGATACAGTTGATTGGCTTAAAACATATCAACTTAAAAAAAGCATCGGATGAGGTAAGAGCCCGTTTGCAAAAACTTCAGGGTGATGCCGGTAAAGTAATTATTTCAGAAGAAATTCTGGAGCAATTTGAACAGGCTCATTTTGCGCATTTACACAATCATTCACAATTTTCAGTTTTACAATCTACCATTGGAATTCAGGATTTAGTAAAAGCTGCTTCTAAATTTAATATGCCGGCAGTTGCTATGACCGATCATGGAAACATGATGGGAGCCTTTCAATTTGTAAGTGCTGTTCTGAATTATAACAAAGGCGTTTTGGCTAAAATTAAAGAAGCCGAAGAAAAAGGAGAAGAATGTGCCGAAATTCCGGTAAAACCAATTGTAGGTTGTGAATTTAACATTTGTGAAAATCATTTGGATAAAACCAAAAAAGATTCGGGTTACCAAGTGGTCTTTCTGGCAAAAAATAAAAAAGGCTACCACAATTTAGCCAAAATGTCCTCCATTGCACATATTGACGGTTTTTATTATGTGCCGAGGATCGATAAAGAAATTGTAAAAAAATACAAAGAAGATATCATTGTTTTATCCGGAAATCTAAATGGAGAGATTCCGAATAAAATTTTAAATATCGGTGAAAATCAGGCGGAAGAAGCTTTGATGTGGTGGAAAGAACAATTTGGTGAAGATTTCTACGTGGAAGTAATGCGCCACAATCAGGAAGACGAAAATCGTGTAAACGACACATTGATTTCGTTGGCTAAAAAGCACGATGTCAAATTGGTAGCAACCAATAATACCTATTACGTTAAAAAAGAAGATGCAAATGCACACGATATTTTGTTGTGTGTAAAAGATGGTGAAAAACAATCAACACCTATTGGTCGTGGTCGTGGCTATCGTTTCGGTTTGCCTAATCAGGAATATTATTTCAAATCAGTTGAAGAGATGAAAACGCTCTTTAAAGATTTGCCTGAAGCCATCATCAATATCGAAGAAATAATAGAGAAAGTAGAAGAATATTCTTTGTATCGCGATGTGTTACTTCCCAAATTTGATATTCCGGAAGAATTTCAAGTAGCAGAAGATGATGAAGATGGCGGAAAACGAGGCGAAAATAAATATTTAAGACATCTTACGTATGAAGGTGCTAAAAAGCGTTACGGAGTAATTGATGAAGAAATTTCGGAACGTTTGGATTTTGAATTAGCGACTATTGAAAAAACCGGATACCCAGGTTATTTCTTGATTGTTCAGGATTTCATTGCCGCAGCCAGAAACATGGGAGTTTCCGTAGGTCCAGGACGTGGATCAGCAGCAGGATCAGCCGTAGCTTACTGTTTAGGAATTACGAATATCGATCCCATTAAGTACGATTTGCTTTTTGAGCGTTTCCTAAATCCGGATCGTGTGTCGATGCCCGATATTGATATCGATTTTGATGACGAAGGAAGAAGCCGTGTTATGGATTATGTAATTCAAAAATACGGTGCCAATCAGGTAGCGCAGATCATTACCTACGGTAAAATGGCAACTAAATCGGCTATTCGTGATACCGCTCGTGTATTGGATTTGCCTTTGTATGAGGCAGATAGGATTGCGAAATTGATACCCGGAATGATGCCGAGCAAATGGAATTTGGCTCGATTCCTTTCCGAAAATGAAGAGGATGTAAAGAAAGCACTGAAGTCGGCTGACGAATTTGAGCGTGTGAAGGAATTGATCGCCATTGCACAGGAAACCGATTTGCAAGCAGAAACGATTCAGCAGGCCAAAGTCATTGAGGGTTCTATGCGTAACACCGGTATTCACGCTTGTGGAGTGATCATTACGCCAGACGATATTACCAATTTCGTTCCGGTGGCTACAGCAAAGGATTCTGATCTGTATGTAACGCAGTTTGACAACTCAGTAGCAGAATCGGCCGGATTACTAAAAATGGACTTCTTGGGGTTGAAAACATTAACCCTGATTAAAGATACAGTCAAATTAGTCAAATACCGACATGGAATAGAATTGGATCCGGAACAGTTCCCGATTGACGATCAAAAGACGTACGAGTTGTTCCAGCGTGGAGAAACAGTTGGTATTTTCCAATACGAGTCCGCCGGAATGCAAAAATACATGAAAGAGCTGAAACCTACGGTTTTTGCCGATTTGATTGCGATGAACGCCTTGTATCGTCCGGGACCGTTGGAATATATTCCTTCTTTTATCCGAAGAAAAAACGGAGAAGAACCGATCGTTTACGATTTAGATGCTTGTGAAGAATATTTAGCTGAAACTTATGGAATTACTGTATATCAGGAGCAGGTAATGTTGCTTTCGCAAAAATTAGCCGGTTTCTCAAAAGGTGATGCCGATGTGTTGCGTAAAGCGATGGGTAAAAAGTTGATCGATGTTCTGGAAAAAATGAAATCCAAATTCATTGAAGGAGCAGTTAAAAACGGACACGCCGAAGATAAGTTGGAGAAAATTTGGAAAGACTGGACGGCTTTTGCGCAATATGCGTTTAATAAATCGCACTCTACCTGTTATGCTTGGGTGGCTTATCAAACGGCTTATTTAAAAGCGCATTATCCGGCAGAATATATGGCGGCAGTACTTTCGAATAACATGAACGATATCAAACAGGTTTCGTTCTTTATGGAAGAAAGTAAACGAATGGGCTTACAGGTCTTAGGTCCGGATGTGAATGAGTCGTACTATAAGTTTACGGTAAACGAACAAAATGCTGTTCGTTTTGGTATGGGAGCGATAAAAGGTGTGGGAGAAGGCGCCGTAAATACTATTGTAGAAAACAGAAAAGACGGAAAATACAAATCCATTTTTGATTTAGCCAAGCGAATTGATCTGCGGGCTGCCAATAAAAAAGCATTTGAGAATTTAGCCTTGGCCGGAGGTTTTGATTGTTTTGAGGATACACATAGGGCGCAATATTTTCATAATGAGGGAGACGGAATCTCTTTCTTAGAAAAAGCTATGAAATACGGTGCTAAATATCAGGAAAATGAGAATTCCGCTCAGGTGAGTTTGTTTGGTGATGCTTCAGAAGTTCAAATTCCCGAACCGGTTGTCCCGCCATGTGAAGAGTGGAACACTATGGAAAAACTGGCAAAAGAGAAAGAAGTGGTAGGGATCTTTATTTCGGGGCATCCTTTGGATGATTTTAAATATGAGATGCATTATTTCTGCAATACTAAATTAGATGATTTAAGAGAGCTGAATAACCATGTAGGGAAAAATATTTCAGTAGGAGGAATTATAACCAATGTGGAACACCGTGTGTCTAAAAACGGAAAAGGATGGGCTGTCTTTGTATTAGAGGGGTATGAGGAGAGTTATGAGTTTAAGATTTTCGGAGAAGAGTATTTAAAATTCAGACATTTTCTAATACAAAACAATTTTACATTCCTTCGCTTCATGGTAAAAGAAGGTTGGATAAATGCAGACGGAAGACGTTCTGACCCGAAGATACAGTTTTTAGCTGTTCAGTATTTACAAGATGTACTGACTACATTTGCTAAAAAATTAATCTTACAGTTCAATATTGCCGAATTAAGTGAAAATCTGATTCATTCATTACATACTTTGTTCCAAAGAGAAAAAGGAGATCATCAGGTTACGATAGAAGTGATGGAACTGGAGAAAGTAACCAAAGAAGTCATTACACAGGTAACGGCTGAACTTCCTGAGACTGATGATATAGACGAAAATCTGGATGTAGAAAGTTTAGAGACAGAAATAGAACCTTTGCGTACGGAAGTGGAGGAGATCAGAGTGGTAACTAAATTAAGTATGCCAAGCCGGAAAATGAAAGTGAAGATTTCAACGGAATTATTAAGAGAACTGGAAGAGAATCAGATAAACTTCAAATTGAACTAGTTAGTATCAATAAAAACTATTTATACATAACCAAAAGTAATTTAAGTTGCATAAGTGTAATAAAATAATTCCTTACATTTGTGCAATAAAGTAAAACTAAAAAATTAAAGATATGGCATTAGCAATAACTGATGCTACTTTTGAAGAAGTAGTATTAAAATCAGATAAACCGGTAGTGGTAGATTTTTGGGCGGCATGGTGTGGTCCTTGTAGAATGGTGGGTCCGGTTATTGACGAAATCTCAACAGAATACGACGGAAAAGCTGTTGTAGGTAAAGTTGATGTAGATGCAAACCAAGAATTTGCAGCAAAATACGGAGTACGTAACATTCCTACCGTTTTAGTTTTCCAAAACGGAGAAGTAGTAGGACGTCAAGTAGGAGTAGCTCCTAAAAAAACATACACAGATGCAATTGATGCATTGTTGTAAAAACATTATGAAAAAGAAAGAAAAGGGCAAACTAATGTTTGCCCTTTTCTTTTATTAGCATATAGGAGAGGAGCATTTTAAACAAAAGAAAAAACTGTATCTTTGATAATATGAAGATTGAAACACAGTTAGAAAAAGTAGCAGCTATACAGCATCTGGAGCTTTTAGCAAATCAGGTTGTTGAAGGTTTTATTTCGGGAATGCACAAGTCACCGTTTCACGGTTTTTCCGCAGAATTTGCAGAGCATAAGATTTACAATCCCGGAGAAAGTACCAAATTTATCGACTGGAAGTTATTTGCTAAAACCGATAAGCTGTTTACGAAGCGATTTGAGGAAGAAACTAATTTACGTTGCCATATTATCATAGATGACTCTTCTTCGATGCATTATCCGGCTTTAGAGCGTTCAATGCCTTTCTATCATAGCAAAATAGGTTTTTCGGTTTTGGCAGCAGCCAGTCTTATGAATTTACTGAAAAAACAACGTGATGCGGTAGGCTTAAGTATTTATTCAGATGAATATGAATATTATGCGCCGGAAAAAGGAAGTGAGCGCCATCATCGTATGTTGCTGCATCAGTTGGAACAACTTTTGGATAAAAACCCGGAGAATAAGAAAACAGATACGGTTACTTTTTTACATCAGATTGCTGAAAAAATACACCGTCGCTCTATGATTATTCTGTTTACAGATATGTTTCAGAAAGAAGATGAAGATAAGATTTTTAAAGCGCTACAACATTTGAAACACAACAAGCATAAAATTGTGGTTTTCCATGTTTTTGATAAGGATAAAGAATTCTCGTTTCAATTTTCAGATGCACCTAAGAAATTTATAGATGTGGAAACAGGAGAATCCGTTCAGCTATTTGCTGAAAATGTAAAAGAGAGTTATCAAAAAGCAGTTGAAATGTACTTTCAGAAAATTAAAGAAAATTGTTTACAATATAAAATTCAGTATGTACCGGCAGCTGTGGGAGAAAATTTTGAAAAAATTTTAATATCCTATTTGATTGAAAAACAGAAGTTTGTTTAAAAGCGGTGAAAAAAAGTGATTTTTTTTTAGAAAAACATTTGCAGGAATCAAAAACCGTTGTATATTTGCAACCGCAATGAAGCACTGGTTTGGTAGTTCAGTTGGTTAGAATACATGCCTGTCACGCATGGGGTCGCGGGTTCGAGTCCCGTCCAGACCGCCAGAAAAAGAGGAAGCTCCGTGAACAACGGAGCTTTTTTGCCCTCTTACATTTTTAAAGATAGTTGTGTTGTTTAGGCACGAAAGTGCCAAAGGTTTAGTAGTTAGACCAATGAAAAGCTGTTCCGTTTACGGAAGGGCTTTTTTGTTTATATAGACTTCTCTATTGCATTTTTCACATCTTTTTTCTTAAAAAGCAAGTTAACTAAACAATAAATTTCCGTTTTAAATTTGTTAAATTCTTTTTTTGACGTGTTTTGTCAAAAAATATAACTTCTTGATAACATAGGTTACCACACCCCAAATCACTAATTCGTCACTGTCTTCAGTAATTTCGATAATTGGGAAACTGTCGTTTTCCTAATACAGACTAAATTCATAAATTCTTTTCCTCAAAAAAGGTGTCCTTTTAGGTGTCCCATAAAAACCTATAGGTGTCCCATTATACAATCAATTTTAATTATAGTTTATAAGCCATGAAAAAATTAAGTATTTTATTTATTTTACCTAAAGGTAAAGTTAGACGTGATAACAAAATAGTTATTAAATGTAGAGTAACATATGATAAGAATAGAAAGGAATTCTCTACCGGAATATTTATAAATCCTGATTATTGGGATGGAAAAAGCCAAGAAGTAAAAAATTCCAATGGGAGTAATATTGTTAATTCACAACTAAACCTGATTAAGACAAAAATTAATCAGGTTTTTTTATACCTACAAGTGAATGATACTAAATTCACTGTTGAAGATATTTTGAGAAAATATAAAGGAGAACCAACTAAAAAGGAATTTGGAATAGTAGAAGTGTATAATAACTATTTACTACGAATTGAAAAGTTAGTTGGAAAGGATATTCAACTGGTTACCTATAACAAGTATATAGAGTCTTTAAGGCATTTAAAAGCCTTTCTAAAGTCGAAATATAAGCAAAAGGATATTTTGGTGTTAGAATTAAAATATCCTTTTATAACAGAGTATGAGTATTTTTTAAAGACTGAACAAAATCTTCAATTGAGTACACTTAATAAAGCTATTCAAAGATTTAGAAAAGTAATTTCTTTTGCAATTAGTCAAGGCTATTTAGATAGAGATCCTTTTTACGCTTATAAAGCAAAAAGATTAAAAAAAGAAGTAGTATTTCTAAATTCAAATCAATTAAAAGCTTTAGAGTGTAAAAATTTTGAAATAGTTAGACTGCAACAAATTAAAGATATGTTTGTGTTTTGTTGTTATACAGGTTTAGGTTTTAAAGAAATGATGGGTTTGAAATATTCTAACATCATTGAAAGATTTGATGGAAACGAATGGCTGAGTGTTAAGCGTAATAAGACCAGTAGAGTTTATTATGTTCCAATATTACCTATTGCAAAAGTTTTGATTAAGAAATATCAAAATGAAACAGATTATGTATTTCCAAGAATGTCAAATCCTAAATTCAATGCCTATTTAAAGGAAATAGCGAATGTGGTAGGAATACAACTCAATTTAACCCATCACATTGCTAGAAAAACTTTTGCAACTACAGTTTTGTTATATAATGATGTGCCAATGGAAGTAGTGTCTGAACTATTAGGGCATTCTAAATTATCTACAACACAAGAACATTATGCAAAGGTGGTTCAAAAGAAAGTTAGTGAGCAAATGAATTCGTTATCAGAAAAATTAAATAAGAATGAGGAAAACCGTAAGGATTAGAAGTCTTTATGTCTTAAAATTGATTTGAATTTATTCTGTTGTTTTAAAAAGTTCATTCATATCAATGTTGAGGAAAGAAGAAATCTGGTAAAGAGTATAGATTGAGGTGTTTATTACACCTCTTTCTATTCTACTTATTTGGGAAATTTCCAAACCTAATTCATTGGCAAGTTGCTCCTGAGTTAAACCTTTAGATTCTCTTAGTTTTCTAAGGTTTTTACCAAATAATTTTAATATTTCTGTTTTATCCTTTGCTAACACAGGATAAAATTCGAACAATAGGATATTTATTTAGTAGGCATATTTGCCTATATTTGTTTAATTAAAACTTTTTACACATGAGAACTAAACTTTTATTTCTATTAGTAATCCCAATTTTTGGGTTTGCACAAAAAGGTGAATTGCTTCAATTTGCGTATGCTTCTTATATTCTGTATCAAGAAAATACAGCTGATTTAATAGAGATGCCAATAACAGTAGTTATAGATCATCCTGAAAAAGATTGGGTAAGTGTATTTGAAAATCATCAAGATGAATCAAAACTTATTTTAGAACTGAAACCTTCAGGTAACACAGAAGAGGTTAACGAATATTTCGTCGATGAGCAACGTAAAATTTACAGAAGAGTCTATACTGAAGACTCTGGTGATTTGTATAGTATATTTTTCCTTATGGATAAGTCTGAGAGAGAAGAAATACATTTATATAAATTAAATAGTGATAATAATTTCATTCCTTATATGTCATTAATGACAATGGAATATATGGATGTTTTTTATAATAAAATTATTAGATGAATATGTTTACAATTTTAATTATTATAACACTTGTAATTATATATTTTATTATTGCAGGAATTAAAGAAAATGAAACAAGAGAAGCTGTTGATAGAGAGAGAAGAATAAGTAATAAAAAAATAGCAGACATTCACTTTCAAAATATGGTTCAAAATGCATTAAACAGGCAAAAACTTTTAAATGAAGTTCATAATAATTTTATTATTGAACTTGAAAATGAAGATTATATTAAAAAAGCACGTATCGAGGATGAAATATTAAAAATTCAATTAAATTGTTATGTTGATGATTACTATGATGCTCAAATTTTTGCTGAAAACTTATTAAATTCTTTGAATTATACAACTGGAATTAATCAGATTAATGTATTTGATTGTGACGGATTTGCTGTTGCAACAACTTCAAGATAAACTTAAGAGTTAAAATAAGAGGGGAAATTATTTTAAAAAAGATCCAACTAAATTAGATTATGAATGAACCAAATTCAATTTTAGAGTTCTTAGGAATTTTAGTAATAATGGGCGTTGTAATGGCAGTAGTTATTACTTTGTTTATTGAAGGCAAAGAAAAATTAAGTAATATTCAAAGAGAAAATAAAAATAATTCAAAGGTTTTTAAAGATTCTAATCATCTAATGACAAAAAGTGTTAATCATAAAGATTTGGAAAATTATAAGTCTCAAAAAATTCTCATAGAAAACTCATTTAGCGAATTAGATAAAACAAAATTATTTATTAATTATATATTCTATGACTTTTGTTTTAATATAGAAACAGCAAAAATGTTTTTAGTAGAAAGTAAGTCACAAGAAAGTATAATTATGGGATTGTTGGTTTTTCAATTCGAATCTGAAAAATTATTAGAAAAAGTATTAAAGATTTTTTTTAGAAAAAAATATGGATTCGAACTTGGTGAGGGAAGTTATAATACTTATAGAATTGATGGTTTTAAATTTTATATAGATGTACATAGAGAATATAATGATGATAATAACAGTTATTTTGATATACTATATAATGATTTTGAAGATGTTGTAGATGAACAGAATAATGAAGTATTAATTGCAAAAAATTTTATTGTTTATTGTAAAGACAATTTTCCTAAAGCAATATTTGTTCTGGTTTATGACCCAATTTTAGAAGTGCATTTTGTTAGAAGAGTTTATGAAGATGGAAAAAGTATCATGTTAACTAAAATCATTGACGCAGAAAACTACGAGTTAATTACTTTTTTAGAAGAATATGTTTTAAAATTATAAAATATGGCAGAAATATTAAAAGCAAACTGTAGAATTTGTAATTACAAAGTAGAGGTTAAATATGGTGGAGGGAAATTCGATTATTTAACAAACAATCCAGTTCCCGCATTTAATAAAACTACAGAAGAAATAGAAAGTGTAAATTTTTTGACTGAAAAAGAAAATTCAAACTACGTTTTTTATTCAAATGACGAAATTAAAGGAGATAATGAAGATGGATATATTTTTAGAAATTTTGATTTAGAATTAAATCAGATAAATAATTATTGTCCAAAATGTAAAAACTATAGCTTAACTTTTCAAAGCTATATTTATTCTTAAAAATTTTTTTTAATTTTTTTCAGAACGTTTATTAAAAACGAAAGTACCTATTAAGCCAACATCATCCCCCGACTTCTTCAAAATTTTGGGTTATCCCCCTAGTATAAATATGGAAGTTATTTTAATCATTCCGCTTTATTCAAGGTTTGGGATAAATCCAATATTGTTTAATCTTAAAAATTTAAAAGACTATGGTACAAATTGTAGGTTACAAGGAATTTAAAAGAGAAGATGGAGAAAATTTTTACTCTTTAATTGTTCAAGGTGGTGTTGAAGCAGTAGTTAGTAAAGTTACAGGAAGAACTTATTTAACTGCAAATAAAGCTTCAGTTTCATGCACATTTGACGAACCAACTTGTAAGAGTTTAATTGGAACTAATCTAGAAGGTAAAATTACTAAAGTAGAAGTTGAACCTTACTCTTATATTGATGAAGAAACTGGTGAAGAAATCGAGAGAAATCATCGTAATGTGTTTATGACTGATGAAGAAGTCACTATGAATGAGCATGTCATTCAAGAAGAAATTTAGTATATGCCATACAGATTATTACATGCAACAAAAGGGTTCTACAGAGAGCCCTTTTTTTATTTTTTAAATGTTTAATTAAATATATAAGCCATGCAATTAAAAAAAGCAAAAAGACAACAAGTAAAATTAAAAATTGGTTTGTCAGGACCAAGTGGTTATGGGAAAACCTATAGTGCACTATTATTAGCTTTTGGAATGACTAATGATTGGAATAAGATAGCTATTATAGATACAGAGAATAATAGTGCAAGTTTATATTCTCATTTAGGAGAATTTAATGTGTTAACTTTAAATGAACCCTTTACTCCAGAGCGTTATATTGAAGCTATTAAAGTTTGCGAAAACGAAGGAATTGAAGTTTTAATTATTGACTCAATTTCGCACGAGTGGAATGGAAAAGGAGGTTGTTTAGAGATACATGAACAGCTTGGAGGAAGATTCCAAGATTGGAATAAAGTAACTCCCCGTCATAATTCGTTTTTAGATGCGATTATTCAATCTAAACTTCATGTTATAACAACTTCAAGAAGAAAAGTAGATTATAGTTTAGACCAAGATTCAAATGGTAAAACTAAAGTGATGAAATTGGGAACTAAGGAAATTCAACGCGAGGGTTACGAATATGAAATTACCGTAAACTTTGAGTTTTTAAATGATAAACACCTAGTTACTGTAAGCAAAGACAGAACTGGACTTTTTGTGGGTAAACCTGAATTTATAATTAACGCTTCTACAGGTAAAAAACTATTGGATTGGTGTAATCAAGGAACATCTTTTGAAGAGTTAAAAGTGATGATTGAAAGCACAACTTCAACCGATGAATTGAAAAATATTTATAATGAAAACACTCAATTTAAAACGGAACTATATCCTTTAATTATAAAAAGGAATGAAGAATTAAATTCAATTAATTCTCAAGTTGTAAATGACAATATTGTTCAACCATAAAATTAATACGATGGAATTAGTTACTACAAGACAAGAAGGGATTGTGGTTGAAGAATCACAAATTGTAAAATCACATCCTAAAAGAAATTTCATAGAAGCAAATACTATACAAGTTGACATAAATCATTTAAAAGATGAATGTATTATACCTGTATTTGCAAAAGATAATGAAACAACCATTTCCCATTATCAGTTTATTAATACAACTAAAAGTGCGATTAAAGAAATATTAGATTACCAAGGCGATTTAATACCAGATATTAGGGTCAGTCATATAATTAAAGGTAGAGTTCCAAGTGCCATTGGTAAACCCGCAAAAGAACTTTTAGAAAAAGAAAAAACCATTTACTATGAGAGAATGGCTTTTTTGTTTGAAATCCCTCAAATATCCGAAGAAGTTAATGGTAATAAACTCAATCTCTGTATCGGAGGTGTTAGAGCTTATAATCAAGAAAATCTTTTTAGTAAAAAAAGTATTGAGAAATTTAAAGTCTTCATTGGGTTTCAAAATACTATTTGCACAAATCTATGCATTTCAACAGATGGCTTGTTATCGGATTTGAGAGTTTCTTCAGTTGAAGAATTGAAGAAATCCATTATACAATTGGTTAATGAATATGACAGGAAAGAGCATTTAATAGAAATGAAAAAATTGAATGATTTCTATTTATCAGAAAGTCAATTCGCTCATCTTATTGGTAAAATGAAATTATTTTCTCATTTAGAAAAAGGACATAAAAAGACATTATTCCCATTAATGATTAATGACTCGCAGATAAATATAATAGTAAAAGATTATCATTTTGACAAGTATTTTTCTAAAAAGGATAATAAAATTTCTTTATGGAGTCTATATAATTTATTTACCGAAGCAAATAAAAGCACTTACATTGATTCTAATTTAGAACGAAATGTAAATGCGTGTGAGTTTATGAAATATATAGGGAATTTGCTTAAAAATAACCATTCAAATTACTTCTTACATAATAATATAATAGCGTTTTAGTCCGATTCTATAAATCAATTATAAATAAAAATGACTAAAAAAGAAATTGCAGAAATACTAAAATACGCTTCTCCTAAAGTGCTTTATATTGTTACATGGAATAATATATTAAAAAAGCTTTATTGTCCTTTTAAAGTTAAAGCAAAGCAGGATATTGGTGTAATAAAAGAAGATGAAGTTGTTTTAGTTGACGAAGTTAAAGTAAATATGGAATTAACAACCATTTTTGTGATTAATCAAAAAGCTTATTACTATTATTATTTTGAAATCATCGTTGAAACATAGTTTCTATATCAAAAAAAGATAGTATTACTATCTCGTGCTTATGCTGTATTATGGGATAACCAACTTTTTGAGACGGTTTACACGTGAAACAAAACCACTGAAAAAGATGTTAGCTAATATGTATAGAAACACCTTATATGAGGTGTTTCTATACATGATTAATGATTAATTTATTTTTTAGTAAAATAAATTAAAAAAAATTTGCGTAATTCAAATATTTTTTGTATGTTTACATGATTTTTATCAGTTTTTTAAAAATAATATAAAAATTTAACAAATACTACAATTCAAAAAATTCATAAAGCTGATTAAACAATAATGTTTAATTAAATTAATAAATTATGAATTTAAATGAAGAAAGGATTAAAGAGAAGAATTATTCTAATTCTATTAAGTATCTAACTACTAATCAACCTACTAATACTATTAATAATGTTACTTATGGTATTGAAGGTGAAGATTGTTTAAAAAAGCCTTTATTTACTGAAGTTACAGGGCATAAATTTGAAGATTACTACCAAAGTTTTAATGACACTTTTCCGACTTATTTAAGTAATTGTGAATCTATTACAATTCCTAAAAAAGTGAAAAGAGCAGTTAGTGGATTACCAAAAGGTGTTTTAAACAAAATTGATAAGGATAAAAATGTAGCAATTGAAAAATGTTTAGATTTTGTTTCAAATTTTACAGGATCTATTTTTTATGAAGAGGAAGAAGATAAATGGAGGAATCTAAGTTCCAAATACCTCGATGAAACCTATAGAAAAGGTAAAAATAACACTTATATTTATAGGTACATTATTAAAGCTCTCCAATATTCTACTATTTCAACATATCCAATTATTGAAATTAAGAAAAATGAATATGGCAATGAGTCATATTTGTCTAATGAGTTTTCAAAATCGTATAAATTAAATTCATATTTTGATACTGACAGCCTTGTTTCTTATAGTCTTAAAAATGAAGATTTGATAAGTAAAAAAAGGAAAAAACATTTAGAAAGACTATCTCAAACCATTCAGAATCCAATTGGAAAAAATTTGTTGGAAGTTTATAAAAATATTGAATTGCCAACTAATAAGCAAATAGAAATTAAAGCAAGTACATTAATTAAAGATGATTTTGAAACAAAGAAGGGTAAATTATTAACTCGATTAAATAATAGAAAAAGAGAAAATATTAAAGACTTTAAAAATAAAAGTTTTGTTGAAGACAATATTAAGCAATTTAATTATTTAACAAAGAATGGTTTTTTTATGCCATCAATTGGAGATTTAAAATCTGGAGGGAGAGTTGTGGATAGTTTTACTTTGATGTCAAGTTGGATAAGAGAGCTTGTTATTATTGATGGTGAAAAAATTGTTGAAGTTGACTTTAAAGCTTTGCACCCGAATTTAGCGATGAAAATTTACAATGGTTCAACTAAGTTTATAAAACATCAAGATCTCGCAAATACGCTTGGAATTACCTTACAAGAGGTAAAGAGAGAACACGTATCATTTTTTAATAGAAGAATCAGTGGGATGAAAAGAAGTCCCTTATATGATTATTACAACCAGTATGAGTCAGAATTATTGAAAAATATAATAGCTGACAAAAAAGGTTCTAAATATAGGCATAAGGTAACCTCTATGAAACTATTCCAACTAGAGGTGCAAATTATGACAGAAGTAATACAAAGATTAAACAAACAAGAAATTTACGTCTTATATATTTATGATGCTTTAGGGTGTAAAGAAAGTGAAGTTGATATAGTTAAAAAAACTATGAATGAAGTGATATTAGAATTTGGAGTATCCACAGTAGCTGAATAATAAATTAAAAAAAGAAAAGATGATGATAGAAGGAATAATTTACAGAGCAACAAATACGATTAATGGTGAAGTTTACATAGGAGCAACAACTCAAAAATTGAGTGAACGTAAAAAAGACCATATTAATAAAATTAATAAAGAATATGGTCATAAATTCCATAAAGCGTTAGGAGAATATGGGTGTGAGAATTTTGTTTGGGAAGAAATTGATACAGCGACTAATTTAAATGAATTAGCACTTAAGGAGTCAGATTATATTGAAAAATACGACTCGTTTAATAATGGTTATAATTCTGATAGGGGAGGAGGCTTTAAAAAGATTATTTATCAATTTAATTTAACTGGGGAATTAATTACAACATTTAAGTCATTAGCCGAAGCCTCAAAATCTGCTGATATTCCAGTTTCTTCAATTAGTAAGGCTTGTACAGGTGATAGGAACACATGTGATGGTTATTATTGGAATTATACAGCAACATTTAATATTAAAGAAGACAAAAGAAGAAATAAAGTTGAACAATATTCTTTAGAGAATGAATATTTAAATTCGTTTGATTCAATTTTAGAAGCTTCAAAAATTACTGGAGTTAACAATAGTTCTATTGCAAAATGCCGTAGAGGAGAAAGAAATAAGGCAGGAAACTTTATTTGGAAATTGTCTGACTAAAAGGAATTCTATATTAAATTTCTTTTTATGATGAACTAAATGTTTTTTTGTAGGAAAAAGAAATAAAAATATTTAGATTAGCTAAATATTTTTGTTGAGTATGGCTATTCCTGTTTTTAAGGTTTTGAAAGCTTATCATGGTGATTGTATTTTGATTAAGCATGTTAAAGAGAATTGTGAAGTTAATATATTAATTGATGGAGGAACTGCATCAACTTTCGATTATAGTTTAAAAAAGGAGCTCGTAAATACTAAATCAATAGATTTAATAATTTTAACACACATAGATTCCGACCACATAGGAGGTTTAATAAGATTTTTTAAAAATTCAATAATTGAGAAAATTGAAGTAAAACAAATTTGGGTTAATTTTCCAGATATTATTGAGGTTTCTGGTGGTGAAAAAATAAGTTTTAATCAAGCTAAAACTTTAGAAAAACTCATAAAAGTAAAAATGCCTAAAACAGAAATTCTTAACTATATTCATTCAGGCAAGGATAAGATAAATATAGAAGGGTTTGATATTAATGTAGTTTCTCCAACTAAAGAAATATTAGATGATCTATATAAGAATTGGCCAAAAATAGAAAAAATAGAAAAGGCAAAAGATATTTCTGAAACTAATGTTTCAAAAAATAATAATACGATTAATCGAAAAGCGTTAGTTGAATTAAACAAAATTCCATTTAATCCAGACAAGAGTGTTCAAAATGATTTAATAAATGCATCTTCAATTTCTATAATTCTTGATTGTCCCGATTTGAAACTATTATTATTAGCTGATTCAAGACCAGAGGTTATTGAGGAATATTTAGTAAAAAACTATAGTGAAGAAAAGCTTAAAGTAGATTATGTAAAAGTGTCCCATCACGGAAGTAAAAACAATACTTCCCAAAAAATGCTGGATTATATCGACTGTGACAATTATATTATTTCTACAAATGGCGGGACCGCAAAACATAAACACCCATCAAGGGAAACGATTGCGAGAATAGTTTATAATGAAAAACGGAATTTTAATAACAAAAGATATATATATTTTAATTACCCTATTGAAGAAATTAAGAAAAAATCAGGAGTATTTATAAATGAGAATGATGTTAAAGATGGTAATTGGGAGTATCTTAATAAGAATGAATTTTAAATCAAATGGCATTAGAACTAATTAAAAAAAGTTGTGTAAAAGTTTCTATTATTATAGATGGAGAGACAGTAAAGCAAGGTAGTGGTGTTATTATTCATTTTAGTAGTAAATTTTATGTATTGACAGCATATCATTGCGTTGACGATAATGAAATTGAAAATATAATCATTGAAAGACAAGAACATTATAACAGTAATTTTGAAAAAATTGAAATTATATCAAAAGTAGAGTTTGATATAGATAATGATTGGATGCTACTTGAAGTAGATTATCAAGATGATGATTTAAAAAACATTAAAACTGCTAAAAATTTTATAGCTGACGAAGTAGTTAGTTTTTCTGGATATCAAAACATATTAGAGAGAGATAGAAGAAAATGGGATGCAAAAATATTAGATTTAGCAACTTCTTCATTTAAGATTACACTAGAAGGTAAAAGTTTTCAACAAGCAGGAGAAGATGCGGTTAGTATAGCGGAAGGATTGTCGGGAAGTGGTGTCTACGTAATTAAAGATGGAAAACCATATCTAATAGGTATTTTATGTTCTATAAAGGATGAAAAGGGTTTTAATGATGATATTGATTGCTGTCTTATAACCAATTTAATCAAATATATTTCTGAATGTCAGGATTTATCAGACATGGATTATTTAGATAAATGGTCTGAGAATTTAGAAAACAGAAGTGTTGAAGAAGAAATTGAAGAATGGAAAAATAGTAATGTTAAACAATTTGAAGATATAATCAGGAAAAATAAAGTTCTATATGGTGATAACCAAATAGCAGATAGAAAAACTAGTATTGATATAAAAAAATATCAATCCATTAAAAATAATATAGATGAATATGAAGATAAATATCCTGAATTGTTTAAAAAATTTAGAGAAATAATAAAGAGATATAAGGATACTGTAGAGTATGATTTTACTGGTGAAGTTGAAAATTCAAGTGTAGCGAAAGAAGTAAGACGTTCTTTAAACGAAAGCTTAAAAAGAGAACTTGAAAAGATATTTAATGCTGATATGAAATTAGATATTACAGAATATCAAATAATTGAATGGTTAATGGACTGCACTTTAAATTTTATACCTAAGAAAAATGATTAATATAATTCTAAAAAGTAAGGAAGTATCTTTCCCAATTAAATACAATGGTTATTACAAGCTAATACTAATGTTGGCAATAATAAAGTATTGTGGGAGAGGTGGGAAAGCATCAATCACATTGATACATTTAATTTTTTGGAGTATACGATCCAATGAAAATTATACCGTTATAATGGAAATACAGAAGCAAATTCGATCAAGTTTAGTGCCTTGGTCTTTTGAAACAGGCATTGAAAAAATATTAGCTTTAGCTTTCATAAATGAACTTTGTAAAAAAGAAGTTTCTGGAGGAGAAATAGAGTTAAGTTTAACAGAGCATGGAAATCAAGTTTTGGAAGAAATTATTAAAGAGGAATTATTTGTAGAGGAAATTAATAGAATAAAAACAATAGGACAGATACCTAAAAACAGAATTAAAAAAGCTAATTCAAATTGGAAATTAATATAGTCTAAGTTATGCTAATTTTAAAAAGATTAAGACTGGAAATTATTACATCTGATCAAGATAGTGATGATAATATATATGGATTTGATTTTTCCTTTAAGGAGGGATTAAATATAATTGCTGGACAAAATTCAAGGGGTAAAACAACTATTAATTCTTGTATTTACTACGCTTTAGGTATGGAAGAATTATTGGGCGCTCAAAATGACAAAGCTTTAGATAAGTCATTAAAAGAAAATTTTACAACTATTAATGGGAAGAACATATTAATCATGATATTTTAGTATCTAAAGTTTTCTTGGAAGTTTCAAATTCTAGAGAAACAAAAACGATTGAAAGATATATAAAGTCAAGTTCTGAGGATAATAAACTATGCAAAGTATTTAATTCTAATATTGATGGAGTTAATATAGCTGAGATCACCAAACTTTTCGTCAGAGGTAACAATAATAATGAAAATGAAAATGGATTTTATAATTGGCTTTCTGAATTTATAGGAGTTGAGTTGCCATTAGTAATTAATAATTCAAAGAAAGACGGTTATAGTCCATTATATATGCAAACAATATTTTCTTCATTATTCATTGAGCAAACAAAAGGATGGTCAGATTTTTTTGCGACTATGCCATATTTTGGAATTCCAAAGGCTAAAGAAAAAATTATTGAATTTACATTGGATCTTAATGAACTTGATACTTCATTAGAAAAGGATGAAATCTTAAAAGAGAAGAATTATTTGTCTGACGAATGGAATAAAAGAATCAAATCTTTAGAGTTAATAATTAGTGAATTTAATGGAGAAATTCAAGAATTACCAAAAGAGTTAACCGTCGAAAAAAGTGAAATAGATCAAATAAAAGTATTATTTAAAACAGATGTAGATGAAATTAAAACATTAAATAGTTTAATAGAATCCAAAAAAGATGATTATGAAATATTAAAGAATAAGCCTATTTCAAAAATACAAGATAACAAATTGGAAGTTCTTGAAAAGTTTGAAAGTGAAAAAGCTGAATATAAATTACTAAGGCAAAAAATTGATACTTTTTCTAATAATTTAAGTCTTCAAAAATTACAATTTGAAAATTTAAATAGTCAAAAAGAAAAAATCACTAAAGAAATTAAAGATCATAATTCATTAATAAAAGTTTTTGATGAAAATTTTTTGAATAGAAATAACGGAAATATTTGCCCAACATGTACTCAAAAAGTTAGTTATGATTTAATATCCTCAGCAGAGATTCATATTCCTAAGTTAACATTGGAAGATAATAAAGTGTTTTTGGTAGGGCAAGAAAAATTAATACAAACTTCATTAAAATCGCTAACAAAAGTTATAGAAGAGAAAGATGTTATTTTAAAATATTATAAAAAGAACCTTCGAAATAAAGAAGAATTAATTAAATCATTATCAAATGATTTAATTGCTGATGATAGAGATTTTTCTGAATCAGATGTGTTAAAAAAAGTTCAATTGGAAAAAGAGATTAGTGAACTAAATTTTATTGATAAAAAAATTAGAGAACTATTTGAAGATTTAAAAGAATTAGCAACTAAATATCATAATAACTTAGTAAGGTTAGGGGGTTAAAGAGTAAACAAGAAGAAGATGATGATAAGGTAAGAAGATTTGAAAAGCAATATAAGGACTATTTGTTTGATTTTGAATATGATAGTAATGAAAAATGGGAAGTGAATATATCAGATAAAGAACCATTTAAATATTTTCCAGTTTATCAGCAGAACAGACAAGCTCCTCAACAATCTATTCGTATCAACTCGTCAGCTTCTGATTTTGTTAGGAATATTTGGGCTTACACATTAACACTGTTGAGTGAGGGGTTAAATCATATAGGAATCGTAATGTTTGATGAGCCTGGTCAACATAAAACTAAAATGAGCAGTTTAGAAAAATTCTTCCAAGTTTGTTCTACTTTTTATGATAGACAAGTGATAATTTTTACGTCAGTTGATAAAGTTTTAGATAATGAAAATGATGAAAAACTTGATATATATAAAATCTTAGATGGAATTTCACGAGAGAATTATAAACTTATTGAATTAGATTCAGATAGTAAAGCAATAAAGAGATTATTATAAAATCGAAATAATTATTTACTCTTAAAAGTCGTATAAAAGGATAGTAATAATTTTTTTATTTTAATTATTTGATTTTTAAATGTTTAAAACGTAGGGTTCGAGTCCCGTCCAGACCGCCAGAAAAAGAGGAAGCTCCGTGAACAACGGAGCTTTTTTGCCCTCTTACATTTTTAAAGATAGTTGTGTTGTTTAGGCACGAAAGTGCCAAAGGTTTAGTAGTTAGACCAATGAAAAGCTGTTCCGTTTACGGAAGGGCTTTTTTGTTTATATAGACTTCTCTATTGCATTTTTCACATCTTTTTTCTTAAAAAATCAATCGCTTAAATAATTAATTTAAAGTTTTAATTAACTAAATGTTATTTTTAGATTGTTTATTCGTTCGGATGACTTTTTATAGGATGGTTAAAAGAAGTCAGATTTTGCTTTATGAATAGCAAAGTTTAAATTTGAAAGTCTAATGAATGTCTTTCCGGACATCTTATTAGGCTTTAATGATTACAATTTTTGATATTTAAGGTTGCTTCTTTATTTTCTTTGTACAATTTCCCAATCATAGTTGATCTTCCTTTTTAAATACACTTTTAGAGGCTCTAAACTGATTTTCTTCCGGCGTTGGTCCACATACTCAGGTTCAAGAATAGGAAAGGGTTCAAGGCTTCGTTCTGCATTATAACGAAATTGCATTCCGTAAATTTGAGGTTGGTTGTCATTAACCAATATCCGATCCTGTATTTTGGCATATTCTACACAACTTCCTTCTCCGTCTAAGCAGGCTTTTTTTATTACAGGCAAGTATTTTTTTCGTATGCTATCACTTTCATGATGATTAATGACAAGAAGAGGAGCATCAGCTGCCAATTGACCTACATTAGAATATTTAGGCCATCCATACGTTTTAATTAGTTCTTCCATGTCCGTGTAGTTGTCCTGAGCTGTTTTTTGCTTCATATAAGCTAACGGATAATACCATTGCGGAATATAGCCTTGTTCTGAATAAAATTTTTTGGCTTGTTCAATGTAATAGTCCAGTACCTGATCTTTCATGATAATGTGGAGCAATTTTTTTGTGTATTCCGGCTGTTTAAGTTTGCCATTTACTTTTTGGAATTTTTCCATCTGTTGCGTTTCGATATTAAGCCAACGGGGATCTTGTGTTAGAGCGTACAAGTCGGTATCTGCCAATGCCCATAAAGAAGAATCATTTTGTAAAGCAATGTTTAAGTAATGATAAGCACTGTCTCTTTGAAAAGTTAAAGCATAGGCACATGCCAGATTATAAACGTTTTTCCGATTGTTTTGATCTTTTTTGTAAATTGTCTTATAAGCTATGATTGCTTGGTCTAATTCTCCTTTTTGTCGTAAACTATCGCCTTCAGAAATTGCAGTTTGTCCAAAACAGCTATGGCTGATCCATAGCAGGATTATTGTTTTTAGATACTTTTTCATGTCCTTATGCTTTGTTTTTCTTAGAATTAAAAAGACCTTTGAGTATTTTACAGATCATATACAAACTGATTCCTAATACAGGAGTAATTAAGGTATAAGAGATACCCTGGAACATTAAATTCGGAGCAATACCTCCGGATTTTCCAACAAAATAAAAGCTATGCATTAATCCCAGTAAAAGGGATAGGATGCCGGATATAAGGATCCAAAAGGCAGCATGGTCTATTTTAGAATTGTAATAAGAGATCAATTTTTGATCTTCAGGTTTTGTTTTTAATTTTTTAATGAAATGAAAGACCGCTATTGAACTGAAAATTAAAAAAACAATGATAAACTTCGGGTCTCCACTAGCAATAAATTCTGTAAATGGCATTCTCATAATAATTCTGTTTTTAAATTGAGTTCCAAAAATAAAAGCAGAGCTTACTTCTTTCTTTTTTTTGCGACGAATGAAGTTTTTGGGAAAGGTTTTGACTGTTTTTGCTCTCTTAAAGGTTGAAACGTTTGTTTGTGAACAGAATTACCTAAAAAAATGGTTGTTCATCTCCATTTTAGCTTGTCTGAGTATTGAATATCGTTTATGATGAGATTGGTTGAATTGAGGAAATAAGTTGAGATGTGGAAAAAGGCTGAAATTAAAGTTTCTTGATCACATAGGTTACAACTCCCCAAATAAGCAGTTCACTCTCTTTCGAAACTTCAATGGGAGCATAGGCTTCATTTTCTGGTAGAAGAATTACTTTGTCTTTGTCTTTTTTAATGCGTTTTACAGTGAATTCGCCATCAATGTAACAAATAGCAATAACATTATCACTGGCTTCCAAACTTCGGTCAATGATCAACAGGTCTCCGTCTTCTATTCCGGCATTGATCATAGAATTACCGCTTGCCCGGGCATAGAAAGTAGTTTCACTGTTTTTTACCAGGTATTGATCCAGACTGATGCGTTGCTCTTCAAAATCAGAAGCAGGTGAAGGAAATCCGGCTTTGATTCCTTCACTAATCATAACTACATTTTTAGGTTTAGAAAAATCGGGTTTAAAGAAATGGAGTTTTTTGTTTAACATTTTACAGTAAGGATCTCGTTTATTTTAGTGGTGTATTGATTGGACAAGTGATTTTGTTTCATCTTCCAGGTCCGTTTCAGGTCCTGTGAACCTAGTCGTATTTTACGCCCCCATTTTTTATTGCATGTATCAATAGCATGCATCAGATGTTGATGCTTAGGGTTTTCGTTTTCAAAAATGGAAAGTTGAACCTCTTCGCTTTTGACGATTTGAGTTACAATAACTCCCGCTTTTTTATAAACGGAACCTTCCTCATAAAGGTCATTCAGCATTTTTAAAGCAATAGTATTAATTGTTAAGGTCGAATTTGACGCAAAAGGTAATGTATAGAATGAAGTATAGTTATACCTAGTGTTTTTTGGGTCATAGCTGTCTTTTCTCAGGTATAGAATAATACCGTTACACAAGGTGTTTTGCTTGCGAAGTTTTTCGGCACAAACAGAAGTAAAAGTTGTGATGCGTTCCTTTAGCTCCTTAAGATCACTGATGCTATGTTCAAAACTTCGGGTTATGGCAATTGACTTTTTTTCATTGGAGTCGTTTGATTCGATAGCGGGTGTGCCTTCCAGTTCCATTTTCAAACGAAGTCCGGTTATTCCCATTAATGTTTTGATGGTGTTTTCATGTTCGGGTAACGTAAAATCATAAGCTGTTTTAATATTTTTGGCTCTAAATTTTTTGCTCAACCGAAAACCGATTCCCCAAACATCTTCAATTGCCAACCATTTTAGTGTTTTTAGGCGTTTTTCTTCTGAATCTATTACGTGGACACCGTTAGTTCTTTCCGGAAATTTTTTAGCGATTCGGTTTGCGGCTTTGGCTAAGGTTTTGGTAGGCGCAATACCAACACAAACAGGAAGACTGAGGCATTTCTTGATATAGTTTTTTATATCCTGACCATAGCTATAGTAATGGTCAATTTTTACGGTTTTAAAATTTAAAAAGGCTTCGTCAATACTATAAATCTCTACGTCGGGCGTAAAGTGATGCAATAAATTCATAACCCGGCTGCTCATATCTCCGTAAAGCGGGTAATTTGAAGAGAAAACCTTAACGTTGTGCTCTGCCAAAAGTTTTTTGAATTTGAATTCGGGTGCAGCCATAGGAATTCCTAATCGTTTTGCTTCTTCACTTCTCGAAATGATACAACCATCATTGTTGCTCAATACCACAATCGGTTGGTTTTGGTATTGCGGTTGGAATATCCTTTCACAGGAAGCGTAAAAATTATTACAATCGACTAAGGCAAACATGTTTTTAGTAAATTAAAACCAAACGGATCTGTTGTTCCAAAATAAAGCGATGAATAATCCGAAATAAGCGATGCTTACTACAAATTTCATGAAAGTTCCTGCCAGAAAGCCTAAAAAAGAACCGGTAGCGGCCTTAAAAGCTCTGTTGACATTTTGTTTGTCAAATAAAAGTTCACCGGCTAATGCTCCAACGAACGGACCTATAATGAAACCGAAAGGAATAGGTAAAATCAACCCTAAGATCAATCCGATGTTGGTTCCCCAAATCCCGTATTTACTTCCTCCGAAGCGTTTCGTTCCTTGTGCCGGAATCACATAATCTAAGATAACAATAAGTACAGCAATGGCAAGTGTAATACCTAATATCCAGTAATTATTTTCTATTTTCGGGCTCAGATAAAGTAATAAAAGCCCGATCCAACTGATAGGTGGTCCGGGTAAAGCAGGTAATAAACTACCGGCAATTCCTATTAACATACAACAAAATCCGACGATTAGGAGAAAGTATTCCATTAATATTATTATTTTTGACAGTCTTAACAGTAACAAAGTTAGTGCATAAATGAACAAAATTCTAATTTTATTTTTAGTGATGCTTTTAACTTCCTGCCAACTTTTTGATAAAAAAGTGCCGGATGAAAAAGAGTTGTTGCAGCAGGAATTGCAAAAAATAAATTGGAATCAAGTCGATCAATACCCTTCCGTAGCTTCGTGTGATACTATTTTAGACAAAGAAACTCAAAAACAATGTTTGTTTGATTTTCTTATCGAAACGATCCAGAATCGAATAGGTATTGATACAATTCATATTTTATACCCTGAACTGGATACGATTTCGGTTAAGGTAACCATAAACCCCGATGCTACCTTACAATTTCAGACAGAGATACCGCAGGATTCAATTTCATATGATATTAAGGTTATTGACAGTATTTTGCAAAACCGACTTTCTGACTTCCCGACTGTTGAGCCGGCAATCAAACAAGGAATAAAAGTAAAATCTCAATTTGTACTTCCGGTAATCTTAAATGTGACAGAGTAATTATTTTTGGAATACTCTTCCTTTCCATTGGTAGGATCCTAACAAACTGTAAACAGCAACGGCAAAATTAAAGAACGGATGCAACAGAGAAGTCAGTAACAGTCCGTTTAATCCGGAATGAAAATGTCGGGCGGAAAGTATTAACAGTACCAGATCGACTAAAAATTTCACGCCAAAAAACAGCATAAAATAATTCTGATCCATAAAACCGGAAAGCCATAAAATTAAAGCAGAAAGTAAGGCTAAATGAGTCAGGAAGACTACTAAAGCTAAAAATTTCCCGAATTTTGACGAATAGCCCGGACTCTTAGCGGCCCATCGGACTCTCTGATAAAACAAAGCTTTCCACGAGTCTAAACTTTGGGTAGCAACAATGCTGTTTTCGTGCATACAGAAACCCACTTTCTTTTTGTCTTTTTTTACCGCTTTTTGTAATAAAAACACATCATCGCCGCTAGCGATATTTTCATTGCCTTCAAAACCGTTCAGGTCAAAGAAAAAATCTTTTTTGTAGGCAAAATTGGCACCATTACACATAAACGGACCAAATACACCGAAACTACCGATAGTAGCTCCTTGCAAACTTAGCAGATCTAAATTCTGAAAAGCATGTAAAAAGCCCTTTTTAGGAATATAACAAACTCCGGCAGCAATCATTTTTCTATCGGTTTGCTGAATGTAATTGTCATAAACCTTCAACCAGTTAAAATGAACAACACAATCAGCATCCGTAGTAATGATCCATTCGTATTTAGCAGATGTAATAGCTGTATTAATAGCATCTTTCTTAGGTGAAAGTGTTTTGCGTTTACTCGGAATGATCTTCAGGTCAATAGTTGTTGGCGGAAGTATAAAATTATCATCAGAAGCATCGTCAACTAAAAGAACTTCAAACTGATCTTTAGGATAATCTAACGCTTCGAGAGAGGCTAAGAGCAAAGGTAAATTTTGAGCCTCATTACGGAAAGGAACTACAATGCTGAAACGGGTTTGAGGAATGGCATTGTGAAAGTGAATAGGCTTCATCTTAGTGAATCCTAAAATCAAGACACTTATGCTTACTACATAAATGCCTAAAACAATAAATAAAAGTATCATACTTGTTTCGGTTTGGGTTTGAACCGTAAAACAAAATAGCTTCCCCAGATAACCGGAAAAACTAAGTTAAAAATCCACATCAGCAAAGTTACGGAAATAATTTTCTCACTTTCGATATTTAAAGTATTAAAAAGGTAAATAGCAACACTTCCCTTTACAGCAACATCCATAAGGTGAATACTCGGGATAACCGATGCCAGAAAATACATGGAAAATATAGTGATTAGTGCTGTTGGATAATCAATTTTGGTATGAAAAATAAAAAGACAAAAGAAAAACTGATGTGAAAAAACAAGATAACGCAATAAAGAAAAAATAAAAGTTTTTAGTCGGATTTCAGAGGGAAGAGCGTTGAATTTCTGAAGTAATTTTTCAATCGAAAAACCATAAATTTCCATTTTCCGTCCATAAATAAAGAAAAGAACCAAAAGTACAATGGAGACCAATAAAATAATAAGGTTATTGATCTTGAACGAAAATTGAAAGATCGGGTTGTTCTTATCGTGTAAGAAGAATAAAAAAAGCAAACCGATGGTTCCAAACAAGGTAGTAACCAGCATTTGACTACTGTTATGGATAAAGTTCAGAAAGACAATTTTTTTGACCTTTTCTTTTGGAAAATACAAGGCTTTTGCACCATATTCTCCGATTCGGTTAGGGGTAAATACAGAAGCAGTAAGTGAACCTAAAGTCTGATAGACTGATTCTTTAAAAGAAATCGTTTTAAAACTGCTTACTAAGGTTTTCCATTTTAGAATTTCTAAGGACCAATTGGCTAAAGAAAAAAGGAAAAGGATAGCAATTGCAGGAACGTTTAAAAAGTGAATCAACTGTTTTAGGGTGATTTCTTTTTCAGTTTGCAATCTGTTGTAAATGTAAAAAAAGGCCAGACTCACAATCAAAACTTTGGCGAGAACTAACAAGAATTGTTTAGCTTTGTGAGAAATAACAATCATGTTGCAAAGTAACATAAAACTTTGAACATGAAACCTTAAACGCAAAACAAAACTTTTGGCAAACGAACGAATCATATTAGGGATCGATCCGGGAACAACTATTATGGGTTTCGGACTCATTAAAGTAGTCAATAAAAAAATGGAATTTGTCCAGTTAAACGAATTACAATTGGGCAAATTAGACGACCATTACGTAAAACTGAAACGTATCTTTGAGCGCACTATAGAGCTGATCGATACCTATCACCCGGATGAAATTGCTATTGAAGCGCCTTTCTTTGGTAAAAATGTGCAATCGATGTTAAAACTGGGAAGAGCACAAGGAGTTGCCATGGCAGCCGGTTTATCGCGTCAGATTCCTATTACCGAATACGAACCTAAGAAAATTAAAATGGCCATAACCGGAAACGGTAATGCCAGTAAAGAACAAGTTGCCAAAATGTTACAACAATTATTAGGACTAAAAACGTTGCCTAAGAACTTAGATTCAACTGATGGTTTAGCAGCAGCAGTTTGTCATTTTTTTAATTCAGGCAAAACCCAAGTAGGGAAAAGTTATTCCGGTTGGGATGCTTTTGTGAAGCAAAATGAGAATCGTATCAAGAAATAGTTTTTAGATTTAGTAATAGCAACTGCAATCATAACGTTACACTAAATATGTCAGGCATCTACATTCATATCCCTTTTTGCAAACAGGCTTGCCATTATTGCGATTTCCATTTTTCTACATCCTTGAAGAAAAAAGAGGAAATGGTTTTGGCTTTAGCCAAAGAAATCCAAATGCGAAAAAATGAACCGGGAAATGAAAAAGTAGAAACTATTTATTTTGGTGGCGGGACGCCAAGCATACTTTCTGTTACAGAAATTCAGTTTCTGATTGATACAGTATATGAAAATTTCGAAGTAGTTGAAAACCCTGAAATTACGTTAGAGGCTAATCCTGATGATTTGAGCTTTCAATCCGATGAGGGAAACGTAAGTTCAGCAAAGCATCCCATAAAGGATCTAAAAGAAATAGGGATTAATCGCCTTTCTATCGGAATCCAGTCTTTTTTTGAAGAAGACTTAAAACTGATGAATCGGGCACATAATGCTGAAGAAGCTAAAAAATGTCTGGAAACTGCTACCCAATATTTTGATAATATTACAATCGATTTGATTTATGGTATTCCGGGGATGACAAATGAGCGTTGGCTGGAAAATATTGAAACCGCTTTGTCTTTCGGGATCCCTCATATTTCGAGTTATGCCTTAACGGTAGAGCCTAAAACAGCTTTAGATTCCTTTATCAAAAAAGGAACAATTCAAGCTCCTAAAGATGAGGTAGCTAACGAGCACTTTCATTTGCTGGTCAATCGACTGCAAGAAGCCGGATTTATACATTATGAACTGTCGAATTTTGGAAAACCGAATTATTTTTCCAAAAATAATTCAGCTTATTGGTTAGGTAAAAAATATATCGGTATCGGCCCGTCAGCACATAGTTATGACGGAAGAAACAGAAGTTGGAATCTTGCCAATAATACACTTTATATCAAGTTCATTCAGGAAAATAAACGACCTTCTGAGGCGGAAACACTTTCAACAATTGACCGTTATAACGAATATATTATGACCGGACTACGAACCATTTGGGGCGTTTCATTGGAACGAGTAGAGCGTGAATTCGGAACAAAATTTTCAGAGTACCTTAACCGGCAAAGTCAGAAATTCATTGAGCAGGGATATTTGGAGATTGTCATTCCCGGCGAGGCGGGAAAGATTTTAAAAACGACCCCAAAAGGTAAATTTCTGACAGACGGGATAGCGAGTGATTTGTTTTTGCTAAATTTGGAATAAAAATAATTCCAATTGAAAGCAGTCTTAGAGTATAAAGGTCAAAATTTTACAGTTGATTTATCAAAACCGATAGATATTTCGTTACCTGTAACGAATGATGATAAAAATCCTATTGCCTGGTACCAGAAAGAGCCGGAAATAGAACCCGTTAAAATGGGTGATTGGATAGGGAAAGTTTCCGAAGGAAAATCGTCAACTAATTTCAATAATATTTTCTTTAATCCGCATGCGCACGGAACACATACAGAATGTTTAGGTCATATAACCAATGATTTTTATAGTGTTAATCAGTCCTTACAACAGTTTTTCTTTCTGGCAGAACTGATTTCAGTTGAGCCGATTTCTGTAGGTGAAGATTTAGTGATAACGAAAGGACAGATAGAATCTTCTATTGTCACTCCGGGCGGAGTCGAGAAGTCGCTTCATCAAATTGAAGCTCTAATCATCAGAACGTTGCCTAATTTAGCAGAGAAAAGACATAAAAACTATTCTAATTCAAATCCACCTTATTTGTCAGAGAAAGCCGCGGCTTACATTAGAGAAATGAATATCAAACATTTATTGATTGATTTACCAAGTGTAGATAAGGAGCATGATGAAGGAAAGTTATTGGCGCATAAAGCTTTTTGGAATGTAACAGACGTACATCATTTGAATAACGATGCCCGATTAGATTGTACCATTACTGAAATGATTTTCGTTGATAATACAATTAAAGACGGAACCTATTTACTCAATTTACAAATTGCTTCATTTGAAAATGATGCCAGTCCCGGAAAACCGATTTTGTATAAAATTGAGTAACAATAGGATGAGGTAAAAGACTAATAATCAAAAATTAATGGATGAAAAGGATCTTACAACTTGAAGAGTTAGCCTTGTTTATAGCGGGATTTATAGCCTTTTATCAACTTAATGTTCCTGTTTGGTGGTTCTTTGTGTTGATACTAGTACCTGATGTCGGAATGATAGGCTATAGTATAAACAATAAAACAGGAGCATTTGTATATAATGTTTTTCATCATAAAGGATTGGCATTAGGAATTTATGGATTGGGACTATATTTTCATTCAGAAATAGTACAGATTATTGGAATTATCTTGTTTTCCCATGCTTCAATGGATCGAGTTTTCGGGTATGGGTTGAAATATATAAAAGGTTTTAAATTTACACATTTAGATAATATAGGAAAGTAATGAATATTCAGCAATTATATGAGTTGTGTTTGTCAAAGAAAGGGGTAACCGAGCATTTCCCTTTTGATGAGGATACCTTAGTCTTCAAGGTAGGAGGAAAAATGTTCTGTTTAACATCGTTAGCCGGTTGGGAAAACGGGAAACCATCCCTGAATTTAAAATGCGATCCTGAAGAGGCTTTAGAATTGAGAGCTCGTTATCAGGGGGTTCAGCCCGGATATCACATGAGTAAAAAACATTGGAATACGGTTTCGGTAAATCAAGATGTTGAGGATAAGGAAGTTGTAAAAATGTTGTGGCATTCGTACGATTTGGTTTTTTCGAGTTTGTCTAAAAAGTTGCAAACTGAAATTTCTCAATAAAACCGAGCTTTTTTTTGTAACAATTGTAACAGTAGGGATTGATATAAAGGTCTAACTTTAAATAACAAAACTAAAAAACATTGACATCATGACAACTACTGTAGTAATAGGAGGGAACTTTGCCGGAATGACAGCAGCCCTCGAGATTAAACGAAAAGGGAAAGAAGCTCACAAAGTCATTTTGATAGATAAATCACCATTATTTTTATTTATTCCTTCTCTTATCTGGGTACCATTCGGAAGAAGAGAAATTAAAGATATTTCTTTTAGAAAAGATGGAATTCTTCAAAAAAAAGGGGTTGATTTTATAAATGCAGAGGCATTAAAAGTCGATCCGAAAACACAAGTGGTTTATACTGATAAAGGGGAATTCAAATATGACCATTTGGTTATTGCGACAGGACCGAAAGTAAAATATGATGTAGCTCCCGGTGTAGCCGAGCATGCTTATTATGTAGGAACGCCAAACGGAGCAATGAAAATCCGTAAAGCATTAGAAGAATTTAAAAAAGATCCCGGACCAATTGTTGTCGGGGCGACCCAAAATGCAGGATGTATGGGGGCAGCTTACGAATTCTTATTCAATATTGAAAAATGGCTTAGAGATCAAAAAATCCGTAAAAAAGTGGATTTATACTGGATTACTCCGGAAGATTATTTAGGACACTTCGGAATTGACGGAATGCCTTTAGCAGAATCCATGTTAACCGGCTTTATGAAAATGTTCAATATTCATTTCAGAACGCAGGTAGGTGTTAAAGAAATGGAAAAAGACAAAGTGATTTTAACTAACGGAGAAGTGTTGCCAAGTAAATTTACAATGTTGATGCCGCCGTTTATAGGAGTGGATTTTGTGACCAATTCTCCGGAACTTCATGCAAATGCTGCCGGGTATGTCCCAGCAGGAGATGATTACAGACATCCGGATTATCCTAATATCTGGACTGCCGGAATCGCTGTAAATGTTCCGTTGCCTTTTACACCTAAAACAGTTCCTTTTGCAGCTCCGAAAACCGGTTATCCTTCTGATGAAACCGGAAAAGTTGTAGCCGAAAATATTATTCGGGTGACGAAAGGAGAAACCAAGTTAAAAGAAAAACCTTGGGGTAAAATTCCGGGCTTGTGTATTATGGATGCCGGAAAAAAAGAAGTAATTATTGTATCAGATAAACTTTTTAAACCAAGAAGTTTTGCTATTATGATTCCAAATGTGATTTATGATTTTAATAAAATATTATTTGAAAAATACTTTTTATGGAAAACCAAAAACGGGTATTCTTTTTTACCATAATTAAAAATAAAAAAGCGCCGTTCATCTGAACGGCGCTTTTTATATGAGATCTTTTTTCTTAGAAAGGTAAATCGTCGTGTTCTTCTTCATTGAAGTTTGTTGCCGGTTCAAAAGCATCAACAGGAGGCATGGTAGGCATCCCTTGAGCTGAAGCAGCCGGAGTTTCCGTTGCAACGCGTTCTATTCTCCAACCTTGGATAGAATTGAAATATTTAGTTTCACCTTGTGGATTAACCCATTCTCTACCTCTTAGGTTAATTGAAACTTTTACTAAATCACCGATGTTAAATTGATTTAGAATATCTGTCTTATCCTGAGTGAATTCAATCATGATATGTTGAGGATACTGCTCTTCAGTAGTCACAACTAATTCTCTTTTTTTAAAAGTGGCACTTATTTGTTGTACCGGATTAATTACTTTTACTTTCCCTGTTACTTCCATATATCTAAATAATTTATTTTTTTGCTAAAAGCACTTTCCATGCTTTCAGAACTTCATTTTCGTCTAATAATTTTTTTGCAAGCTGCATTTGTTTTAATTGATCGTCAGAACTTAAAGCAGCTTTTACCGAAAAATCCTCTTTTACAAAGATAGCAATTTCTTCTTCAGTTGGAATGGCTTCAATGTTACCTAATTTTCCCAGATCATTTCCGTTAAAAAAGTAGCTTTCTTTTATAAAGTCAGGAATGTTGTCAACGCCTATTCCTAAGGTTGTAAGGGGTTTTTCTACTTCAAACATTCCCATATTGGCTCTGGTGTACCAATTGCCTCCCATTCGAGCAACCAGATCAATTTTATGTTGATCTATTCCTCCGTTTTCATCTAAAACAGCTTCATCAATATGAATTTTAATCACTTCACAGATCACTAGATTTCCGGCGCCTCCTTCTTGACCTAAAGGAACGATCTCATTTACTTTGCATTCAAATTGAACCGGACTTTCAGCTACCCGGAATGGTTTTATAAGGTCTGAAGCTAACATAGTTAACCCAGATTTTTCAAATTCATTAACACCATCAGGATATTCTGTGCTGGAAAGAGACATTTGCTGTACAATATCGTAGTTTACAATATTGATTACAACTTCTTTTGTAGCTTCGCAGTTCGTTAAAGTGTGTTTTACCGTATTATTACGCACTCTTCTTGCCGGCGAAAAGACTAATATCGGCGGGTTAGAACTGAAAATATTAAAAAAGCTAAAAGGCGATAAATTAGGGTTCCATTAGGATCAACCGTACTGGCAAAAGCAATAGGTCTCGGTCCTACGGCTCCTTGCAAATAGCCTTGCAGTTTAGCCGGAGAAACTTCTTTAGGATTTATGGTCAGCATGTTTTTTAGTTTGGTACAAAGATAATTATTTAGGATAAACTTTTAGAAGGATTTGCTCCTGATGTTTCTGCTCTTTGTGGAGCAACCGGACGAAAGGCGTGACAGAGATAGAATAATAAACGCAGGAACTTGTACTTGTTTATGAAATTAGTATTTTTACTAACAAATAGCTATTATGTATTTCACCGACAAACGAAATATTACCCGTTGGTTTATTATCTCAGCCTCTTTTTTTATCGTAGTTCTTATCGTCTGGAATACGTATAATTTCTTTCAGATTTTTAAAAATGAAGAGCGAGTGCGAATGGAACTTTGGGCTACAGCTCAAAAGACGTTGGCAAATGCTAATGAATATACCGATGTGGAATTGCCTTTTCAGGTAATCAGTAAAAATAATACGATCCCTATGATCGTTACGGATACTACTAACAGAATTATCAATTTCGATAATATTGAACTTTCAGATTCTAATGATACAATTGCGTTGCAAGGATACCTTAATCAGATGAAATCGGAGAATCAGCCGATAAAAATGGAACTTTCCGCGCAGAATTATCAATTGGTGTATTATGGTAATTCACCTTTGTTGAATAAACTGAAATATTACCCGATAGCTTTATTACTGATCATTTTTTTGTTTGGAGCTGTGGTCTATAATTTTTACCGGGCGACTAAAATGGCGAGCCAAAACAAACTTTGGGCAGGTATGGCTAAAGAAACTGCTCATCAAATCGGAACCCCATTATCCTCTTTGATCGGTTGGGTTGAAATATTGAAAACGGAAAATGTAGATGAAGATATCGTTGATGAAATTGAAAAAGATGTCGGGCGTTTACAAACAATAACGGATCGTTTTTCAAAAATAGGAAGCGAGCCGATTTTAGAACGATTGGATGTTATTGCAGAAACTCAAATGTCATTTGAATATTTGAAGAGCAGAGCTTCCAAACAAGTGAAATTTAGCTTTGAGGCTCCCGATTATCCTGTTTTTGCCAATATTAATCCGGCACTACATAGCTGGACCATTGAAAATCTGGTTAAGAATGCTATAGATGCCATGAAAGGAAAAGGTGAACTTCATGTTGAAATAGAAGACTTGCCGAATCAGATTCACATAAAGGTTACAGATACGGGAAAAGGAATTCCTAAAAATCAATTTCAAAAGATATTTGAACCGGGTTTTACAACTAAAAAAAGAGGTTGGGGATTAGGATTGTCTCTTACGAAACGGATAGTGGAGGATTACCATAAAGGAAAAATAAAAGTAGTGCATTCAGAAATAGGAAAAGGAACGACAATACAGGTAAGTTTGACAAAGAGTCAGATACAGTAAATTAAAAAAGCCCTGCATAACATAAATGCAAGGCTTTTTTGATATGATATTCTTTCTCGTAGTTTATAGATTAGCACTTATTTTAGCAGCTAAATCTTCAAACTCTTCTTTTGTTAAATTCACTTTGCGTTGAAAACGCATATCATCCATGTCATGCAGAGGAATTAAATGAACGTGTACGTGCGGGACTTCCAGACCTACTACGGCAACTCCAATACGTTTACAAGGAATGGTTTTCTCAAGAGCTAAGGCAACTTTTCTGGAAAAAGCCATTAATCCCATATAATGTTCTTCTTCCATATCAAAAATCTTATCCACTTCTTGTTTCGGGATACATAAGGTATGCCCCTGAGTATTGGGATTGATATCTAAAAAAGCTAAATAATTGTCGTCTTCTGCAACTTTATAGCACGGAATTTCACCGTTTATTATTTTAGTAAATATAGAAGCCATGTTTATACCAGTTAATTAATCTCGTGTGATTTCTAAAATCTCAAATTTTAAAGCTCCGTTAGGAACCTGAACTTCAGCGACCTCTCCGACTTTTTTGCCTAACAGGCCTTTTCCGATAGGTGAAGTTACGGAAATTTTACCGGTTTTCAAATCGGCTTCACTCTCCGCTACTAAAGTATATTTCATTTCCATACCGTTAGCCTGATTTTTGATCTTAACGGTAGAAAGTACTAAAACTTTAGAAACATCCAGTTGAGATTCATCAATTAAGCGGGCATTCGCTAAAAGCTCCTCCATTTTGGCAATTTTCATTTCAAGTAACCCTTGTGCCTCTTTAGCGGCATCATATTCTGCATTTTCAGACAGGTCACCTTTATCTCGTGCTTCTGCAATAGCATCAGAAGCTTTTGGACGTTCCACGCTTTTCAAATATTCTAACTCGTCTCTTAATTTTTTTAATCCTTCTGCTGTATAATAAGATACTTTACTCATAACGTCATGTTTATATAAATAGAAAGAATCCATTGTGGGATTCCTTAACGCAAATATAGTGAATTTTTTAATATTAATGTTAATCTTAACGCAAGGCAAAAATATTTAATTTAAATTTGTTACATCAAAATGATTAATATTTTATTGTTTATGAAGAAGAGTGTGTTATTACTGTTTGCTGTTTTTTCTGTATTGTCTTGTACTAAAGACAGTTTTAATAATTCCAACCCCTATTTACCGAATTATGGTTTTTCTACAACACTGAATTTATCACTTCCGCAATATAATACCCTTTTATATCCGGCTAATGCAGTTTATGTCTTTACCGGTTCAGAAGGAGTTAGAGGAATTTTTGTATTTAATACCGGTTCCGGTTATGTAGCTTTTGATGCGGCATGTCCTAATCAGGAATTGAGCAGTTGCTCAACTATGAGCTTAGATGGTATTAAAGCTATTTGCCCTTGCGATGATGCCGAATATAGTTTATTTACAGGGCAATCACAAGGAAAAGAATATCCGATGAAACAATATAGAGTTGAAGTCCTAGATCAATATAGTCTAAGAGTTTATAATTAATAAAAAAAGGCTGTTAATTAAACAGCCTTTTTTGTATTAACTCTTAAAATTTAAGTGTAACACCCACTAATCCGTTGATTCCGGCTTGCGGGTAATAGCCGGTACCTTCAATGGTACTTACACTTCCCGGATTAGACCAGTCATCGTCATAAGTATAGAAGTAGCCGTTAGAGCTATATTTTGAATTCAATAGGTTATTAATAAGCGCTGTAAAAACAATTGATTTTAATCCTTTGTTTATTTTCCACTCATAAACAGCATTGAAATCAAGCGTTCCGTAAGCCTTCAACGCTGAAGCTTCAGAATCAATATTTCCCATATATTGTTTTCCTACATATTTACCTAAAAGGCTTAATTGTAAATTCTGAAGAGGTAAATAGTTCAGAGCTCCTGCGGATACGATTTTCGGAGAAAAAGCAATAGTGGTATTGCCTAAGTTTTTTAATTCGCCATCACGTTGGAAATAAAAATCAATATTTCTGTTATCGCTTAAAGTGGCATTTGCCTGAACATTGAATTTGTTAGTGATTTTTACTACGGACTCCACTTCAGCTCCTAAACGGTAACTTTTTCCTGAATTGGTAAAAATAGGCGAACCGGTGTCACTTAAAGCACCTGTCATAACTAACTGGTCAAGGTAGTACATGAAAAATCCATTGGCTGATAGTTTGAACTTAGAACTATTGTGTTTCCAGCCTAATTCAAAATCGTATAGGCGTTCCGGTTTGATGTTTTCATCTTCGTAATCACTTCTTCTGGGTTCTTTATTGGCTACTCCGGCAAAACCGTAGAAAGCATTTTTAGTGTTTAATTGGTAGTTTAAGCCAACTTTAGGGTTGAAGAAGTGAAATGTGTCATTAACATCTGCAAATTTATAAGAAGTAGCCTGATAACCCACGTAGCGGTATTGTAGGTCTATAAAAACATTTAATTTGTTAAATTGTTGTGAAGCTTTAGCGTAGAAATTGACATCGTCTTTGTTACCGTAATTGCTATAATAACGACCTAAATCAGGAATTTCATATTGAGTCCAGACAACATCTCCGTAATGTTTTCCTAGGTAACGATTCGCAGCTCCGCCAAGTAAAATATCCGTTTTAGCTGTTTTGTAATTAGCTGAAAAAGTAGCTCCGAAGAAGTCATTATCTAGCCATCTTTTTCGGATATAGTTCATTGAAGAGATGGTGTTCCCGTTTACAGTGATGTCATCTAATCCGAAGAAAGACAGGTAAGAATCGTCCTCAAATAAAATGTTGGAGTAGTAATAATTGTCTATGTATTCTTCGTAATACCCTTTTCCTTTCGTATAATGTAAGGCGGTATTAGAGGTCCAATTTTCAGTCCACTTTTCAGTCCAGTGTAATTGAAAGTGGTTTTGCCAATAATTATCTGTCTGGTCGTTGTAATATCCTGTAATTTCCCCGTTATCATTCATCATAATTCCGGAAACGTTAAATTTTCTGCCAAAATCAAAATTGGGATTAGTAGCACGCAACCCTTCCATTGCCGCAGTGTCCTGTCCCCACCAAGCTTGATAGGTTTTTTCTTTTCCGCCGAAAGCGATCAGTTTAATCAGAGTATTTTCTTTCACATAATTGGCATTGAAAAGGTAGCCGAACATATTAGAGGATCCACGATCTACATAACCGTCAGATTCAATTTGCGAGATACGTCCGTTCATTTCAAAATTGCCGTGTAGCCCTGTTCCGAACGACAAAGTGTGTTTTTGCGTGCCGAATGATCCTACTGAATTAGCGATCTCTGCATGTGCTTTTTCCTGATAACTTTTGGTTTGCATATTCAGACTGGCTCCGAAGGCTCCGGCTCCGTTTGTAGAAGTTCCGACACCTCTTTGTAGCTGAACACTTTCTAAAGAAGATGCAAAGTCAGGTAGGTCAACAAAAAAAGATCCTTGACTTTCGCTGTCGTTAAAAGGGATACCGTTAAGCGTTACATTGATCCGGGAACCGTCAGATCCGCGAACTCTCATAGCGGTGTAACCTACTCCGTTTCCGGCATCGGTAGTAGTAACTACCGACGGTAAATAATTTAATAAAATAGGAATGTCTTGTCCTAAGTTCTTTGATTCGATTTCTTCTTCAGAAACATTTGTAAAAGTAATCGGGTTTTTGTCTTTTGCTCTAACGGCTGATACCGTTACTTCTTTTAAATCGGTGACTTTTGTTGTGTCTTTTGCTCTTTCCTGTGAAAATGAAACAGAGTAAACAAGAACAGCAGTTAAACTCAAAAGAGTTTTCGGGTTTGTGACTTTGTGCTTGGCACTTTTTGTGAATAATAATTTCATCCGTAATTAAAATTTACGAATAAAAGGGGTAATTACTCTTAGGTTACTATTAAAAATTGATACTCTTGCTGGTTGCATAACGTGAAAAATGAGCTTGCGCGCCTGCACATTTTTCCATAAAATGTAAAAATACATTTTCTCAATGCTCAGCTTTCCCTAAACAGCATTACCTGTTCTAGGTTCTATGGGTATGATCTCAGCTCTTTATTTTGAGCACCCCTTTGAGACGACGCAAAGATATAATTCTTTCGCTTAAAGTTCCAAGTTTATAGGTCTAAAAGTTTGGCTTCTTTCGGTTTGCCTTAATTTCAGATGATTTCTTTTTTGATTGTAGTCTTTTTTCTTGGGCAGATCGGGGTGTTTTAGTCGCTTTTCTGACTTTAGGTCTCTTCATACTTTTGGATAATAATTCCCAAAAGCGCTGAGTAACAATTCCTTTGTTTTTAAGTTGGCTCCGGTCTTCGTCACAGGATAAAATTAAAATTCCTTCCTGAGATATTTTTGTAGTCAGTTTTTCATGAAGTAATGCTTTTTCTTCAGCAGTAAGTCCCGAAGAATTTGGAACATCAAAATTTAAAACGACTTTTGTAGCTACTTTATTTACATTCTGACCTCCGGCGCCACTGCTTCTTACAGCTTTGAATCGTAACTCCTTTTGAATGTATTCTTTATTCATTTTCAGGTTGGTGAGCCGGTTTCAACAAATCGTTGATTGTTTTTACCGGATTGAAAGTAACCAATGGAACCTCTACGAAAATTGAGATCCAGCCTGCCATGGCGCCATTCCATAAACCGGGTAATTCATATGACTTTATAGGTTTTCCGTCTTTGTTTTTTTCTACGATAAAGCCGGTGTTATGATCAACAAATTGGGTAAGGTCAAACTTTTCACCTTTATAGTTTTTGATCCCGCAAACAATATCCACCGGATTAAAATGAGTAGCTTGCTGTGCAATAGCAAGTTGTTTTGGGCTACTGAAATCAATTTGAGAACTTTCCACAATCTGAAGTGAAATTTCTCCTTCTTCATTTTTAATCCAGAAAGGTCCTCCGCCTGGTTCCCCTTCATTTTTTACCATTCCGCAAATACGGATAGGCCTGTTAAGGAAAGATTGTAGCGTTTCAACCTTGTATTGTGTCTGGTATTTATAAAAATCTTTAGGCAGAACAATATTTAACTTTTGAGTAGCAAAACCGGTAATCTCATTGATTAGTTCTTCTGAAACGGATTGGTTTTCTAATTCTTTCAGATAGTAAAAGGTTTGAGCTTGTAGTTCCAGCAATACGCCGCCAAGTACTTTTTTGTATTCAAAAATGGGAATGATATGGTTTTGTGAAACGTTGTCAATATTTTTAATAAAAATAACATCAGCCTCTAAATCATTCAGGTTTTTGATAAGTGCTCCGTGTCCGCCGGGTCTGAAAAACAGATTGTTGTTTTCATCTCGAAACGGGGTGTTTTCAGGAGTCACAGCAATAGTGTCGGTAGATTCGCACTGAAAAGAAAAAGAAGTATCAATGTCCGGATATTGATTGCAAACCGAATGGAAGCTAGTCAGGTGTTCTTTTGAAATCGTAAAGTGTACCTGAGCTTTTTTATCTTCTTTTTGATAAAAAAGAGTTTCTCTGAAATGCTCTTCAATCGGAGTCAGGTTTTTGTCTTCTTTTGCATGAAAAGGCAAAACGCCCTTTGCTTTACTGGCAAAATCAAATTCGTTTTTATCTAATAACGTTTTTATTAAGTAGTAATTCTTTTCGTCGTTCTCCAGTTGAATAAAATCAGGGTAAAGTTCACGTACTCTCGTTTTTAAGTCTCTGTAAAACGGAAACCGTTTAAGTCCGACCAGAAAGACGGACAGCTCGGTACATCGGGTTCGGTTAATATAAGCATTAACGGTTTCATTTCCTCTTCGGAAGTCGTTCAGGAATTCCAATAGAAACTTGAACATTCTGCTGGCTGCTCCTGATGCCGGAACAAATTTTAGAATGCTTTTTTGATTTTTACTGGTATCGAAAAGAGTACTGTACTTTTGTCGGTCTTCTTTGGAAAGAATCCAGATTCCGGATTCCGGTGTAGCAGGCTTAACCAGATTTATTTTAGAAATTCCATAAATAAAATATTCTAATTGTTGGTTTATTTTTTCAATAGAGATGCCTTTTTGGTCAAGTAATTCTATATCTTTTGGGGTAAATAATTCTTCCATTCTTTATATGCATAAATTGCTATAATCGTAAAAACCAGATATTGTATACTTGTTAGCGTGTATCCTTTGCAATAATACAATGGAACCGAAATAAAATCACCAATGATCCACAAGATCCAGTTTTCTACCTTGCGTTTTGCCATGAGCCACATTCCGACGAAAAAAAGACCGGTTGTGAATGTGTCAACATAAGCCGTCCAATTCGTAAATTTATTAAATAAATTGTAAATGACAATAACAAAAATACAGGTTAATAGAAATATAACGATAGATTTGTGAAAATCAGTGCGGTTCATTTGACTAATAGGGTAGTCGTATTCTTTATCGTGTTTTTGAGTCCATAGAAACCAACCGTAGATGCTCATAGTGGAATAATAGAAGTTGATAAGCATGTCTCCGATCAACCCCCATTGCCAGAGCAAGTAAACATATAGAACGGTACTGACCAGACCGGTGGGATAAACGCCTATATGATTTTTCTTGGCTAAAAAAACACTAAGTAAGCCAAAGAAGATAGCAATAACTTCTAAGATGATAGCCTCTGTAGAATAATAACGATAAGGTTCAAATAGTGTTTCAAACATCAAAAAAAGTATTATCATTTTCAAAAGCGGTTCCGATAACGACCATGTCGGCTCCAGCGTTAAAAGCTTCTTCAATAGCATTTTTGGAACGAATGCCACCTCCCACAATTAACGGAATATTAAGGGCGTCTTTGACTCTTCGTATCATTTCTATAGGAACGGCGTGTTTGGCACCGCTTCCGGCTTCCAGATAGATTAGTTTTTTACCTAAATATTCTCCCGCTTTTGCAGTTTGGGAAACATACTCTATATTCTCTCTGCTTAGTGGTAGTGTTTGACTGACCCTTGCAACGGCAGTTTCTTTACCGCTTTCGATCAGTAAATAACCGGTTGGAATAACTTCCAATCGGGTTTGCTCTAAATAAGGAACAGATCTTACCTGATGTTCAATTAAATAATCGGGATTTCTTCCCGAAAGTAAACTTAAAAAGAGAATGCCGTCTGCTTGTGCTGAGATTTGCTGAAATCCGCCCGGAAACAGCAAAACGGGTAAATCACAATGTTTTTTTAATCCGCTGATTAAATCGTCCAGATTTTGTCCGTCAAAAGTGCTGCCTCCCACAAGGATATGCGTTGCAGGCGATTTTTTTATTCGTGAAATCAGGTGAGGAACATGCTCTAAAGCAATTTTTTCAGGATCGATCAAAATGGCTAAAAGTTTCTTATTCTCTTCAGCAGATTGTATGATGTTTTGGTAAATACTCATTACTTATTTAGGTAAAGCGCATACAAAGATATAATCTTCTAACTGATAATATTGAATATCGAATTCTTCTTTTGTATTATTGAACCGAAGTTCTGCAGTACAGTTCGTTTCAGTAATGGAACAGAACGGGTTTTCAAAAATATGTTTGGGAAAACTAATTCCTTTCTCATTTTTAATCTTAAAAATAGACTCTTTTATTCCCAGATGATCGTTGCTTTACGGATTTTATCAGGTTCCGACAGATCTTTCAGATGGCTGATGTCCATAAAACGGGGCGCAATCTTTAAAATTTTAGGTTTTACAATTTCGATGTCTATTCCGATAGGTTTGCTTTTACTAATACAGATACTGGAGAAATCAAACGAATGAGAAATGGAAATATGAAGCTCTTCTTTTGTATTTTTCAAATGTGGTTTTCCGAATTCGTCGTAATACAGGTCAAAATCAGAATAACCGATGTGTTGCAACAACATTCTGACAGCTAAAAAACCTTTTTGATGGCTTTCAGATTTCATTTTTTCTAACCGGGCCAATGAGATGTCTTTCAATGTAACCTGTCTGAAAAGAACATTAAAATCTTCTGTTATTTCCCAAAAATAAGCAGTAGTGGTTTCGTTTATAACTATGGATTTGTAAAAGGACATGTATTATTCTGTTGTTTTTCAAATGCTTAACTAGTTAAACATTTCGCAAAATAAGCTAATTAATTTATGAAATAAAAAGGAAATGCTTAAATTTGCACTTTCTAATAAAAATAACAAATATACATAGATGAGTACAAAAACCATCCCTTATGTTCCTTACAAAGTTAAAGATATTTCTTTAGCTGCTTGGGGAAGAAAAGAAATTGAGTTAGCAGAAGCTGAAATGCCAGGATTAATGGCTTTACGTGCAGAATATGGAGAAAGTCAGCCATTAAAAGGAGCTCGTATTGCCGGTTGTTTGCACATGACCATTCAAACGGCAGTATTAATTGAAACCTTAGTTGCTTTAGGTGCTGATGTAACCTGGAGTTCATGTAATATTTTTTCAACACAAGACCATGCTGCTGCTGCAATTGCTGCTGCCGGAATTCCGGTTTATGCCTGGAAAGGTATGAATGAAGAAGAATTTGACTGGTGTATTGAACAAACGTTATTCTTCGGTGAAGAAAGACAACCGTTAAACATGATCTTAGACGATGGTGGTGACTTGACCAATATGGTTTTTGATAAATATCCTGAATTAATTAAAGGGATTAAAGGTTTATCAGAGGAAACTACAACGGGAGTTCACCGTTTGTATGAAAGAATGGAGAACGGAACATTACACATTCCGGCGATCAACGTAAACGATTCCGTTACCAAATCTAAATTTGATAACAAATATGGATGTAGAGAATCTGCGGTTGATGCTATTCGTCGTGCGACCGACGTTATGTTAGCAGGAAAAAGAGTAGTGGTTTGCGGATACGGTGATGTAGGAAAAGGTACTGCGGCTTCTTTCCGTGGAGCGGGTTCTATTGTGACGGTTACTGAAATTGATCCGATTTGTGCATTACAAGCGGCAATGGACGGTTACGAAGTAAAACGTTTAGAAACAGTTGTAGGAAATGCAGATGTTGTTATTACAACAACAGGGAATAAGGACATCGTAGTAGGTCGTCATTTCGAGGCAATGAAAGATAAAACCATCGTTTGTAATATAGGGCACTTTGATAATGAAATTGACATGGCTTGGTTAAACAAAAATCATGGTTCAACTAAGAATGAAATTAAACCTCAAGTTGATAAATATACTATTAACGGGAAAGATATCATTATCTTGGCTGAAGGACGTCTGGTAAATCTAGGTTGTGCTACAGGTCACCCAAGTTTTGTAATGAGTAATTCGTTTACTAATCAGACTTTAGCTCAAATTGAGTTATGGACAAACAGTGCCGCTTACGAAAACAAAGTATATATGTTGCCGAAGCATTTAGATGAAAAAGTAGCTAGACTACATTTAGAAAAAATTGGTGTAGAACTTGAAACTTTATCTGAAGAACAAGCTAAATATATCGGAGTAACGGTTGAAGGACCATTCAAACCGGAATATTACAGATATTAATAAGACTTCAGGAAAAAATTTTAGATATCGAACCCCCTCACCAGAGTGAGGGGGTTTTCTTTTTACAAATTGACAGCTTGTTTTTGAAACATTTAGCATGTTTTTTGGACTAATGAAGTATCATCATCAAAAAACAAAATCATGCTTAAAAAATTCTTTCTTCTTTGTTCGGGAGCGGACAAAGATATTATGGCCACTTGTAGTAATGGCGAACAAAATAAATTTGTTGGTATAGGTGCTACTGTTTTCTTTACAGCAGTTATGGCTTTTCTTTCGGCGAGTTATGCGCTTTATACTGTTTTTGATAATTATTATAGTGCTGTTGCCTTCGGATTGGTTTGGAGTTTGCTAATCTTTAATCTGGATCGGTTTATTGTGTCAACGCTTCGTAAGCGGAACCATTGGCAAAGTGAATTGTTGCAGGCAACACCACGATTGGTTTTGGCGATTATTATTGCTATTGTAATTTCAAAGCCATTGGAACTTAAAATTTTCGAAAAAGAGATCAATACGGTTTTAGTAAAAGAACAAAATCAGTTGGCTCTGCAAAATAAAGAGCAAGTCGCTTCTTATTTTCAAAAGGATTTAGTACAAAATCAGCAACAGATAGATAGTCTGAAGTCTGAGATTGGTAAAAAGGAAAAAGAGGTAAATGAGTTGTATTCGGTTTATATTACAGAAGCAGAGGGAACTTCCGGAACTAAAAAGATGGGTAAGGGTCTGGTCTATAAAGAAAAGCGCGAAAAACACGATAGAGCCTTGCAAGAGTTAGATACGCTAAAGAATCGCAATGCAATAAAAATTAAAGCGTTAGAGAGCCAGGTAGAAGAATTGAAAAAAAACCAAGAAGCAAAAATTAAATCGGTTCAACCGGTACTTAAAGAGTACAATGGGATCATGGCCAGAATAGATGCTTTAGGGGAATTGTCTTTTTGGCCTTCGTTTTTTATTATGCTATTGTTTTTAGCGGTAGAAACAGCTCCGGTTCTGGTTAAAATGATGACAGCTAGAGGGGAATATGACTTTAAACTGGAAGATCAAGAGAATGCTGTGAAGCAAATTCTGGTACAATTTAAAGAGCAGCAGGAAGTTATTCAGCAAGTGGAAAATGAAATTCAGGATAAATTGAAAAGTGAATTGGTCAATGATACTGATTTATATGATGAAAAGCGAAAACATTGGGTTGGTGTTTTAAAAGATCAAGCCAAAGCATATACTCAAAAACAACAAAAAGTGATTAAGAATTTATAGTTTTGCAAAAAAAGAGTTTTGTATTTCTTAACGTCAGCATTGTATTTTCCGCCGGTAGAAGAAGCGTCTATAGAAGGCATTGTGGCTATTGGTGGTGATTTATCTCCGGAGCGGCTTTTATTGGCTTATAAGAGCGGAATTTTTCCTTGGTTTGATGAAGACGAACCTATTTTGTGGTGGTCTCCTCCGGAACGTATGGTTTTGTTTTTTGAAGATCTTAAAATTTCCAAAAGTATGCGAAACGTGCTAAATCAAAATAAATTTAAAGTGACGTTCAATACGGCTTTTAGGGAAGTTATTACAAATTGTAAAAAGATAGTGCGTAAAGATCAGCCGGGAACTTGGATCACGGATGAGATGGTGGAAGCGTATTGTAAGCTTAATGAATTAGGTTTAGCAAAAAGTGTTGAGGTTTGGCAAGAAGGTGAGTTGGTCGGAGGTTTGTATGGTGTAGATTTAGGACATGTTTTTTGTGGTGAAAGTATGTTTTCAAAAGCATCTAATGCTAGCAAAGTGGCATTTATTCATTTGGCAAAGCAATTAGAACGTGCTAACTACAGAATTTTAGACTGCCAAGTATATAATGAACATTTAGCTTCTTTGGGTTGTGTAGAAATCGAGCGCGATGATTTTATGATGATATTGAAAAAATGAAAATAGTTTGTCAAGTATCGGTATTTCTTTTGTTGACTCTTTTTTCTTGTAAGACTAAGAAAAGTGTTTTTGAGGTACAGAAAATTAATTCAAAAAAAAATTATTTTGTACAATCAAGAAAGAGTAGTGATTCTATTTTTTTGACCATTTACAATAAGGCTGAAACTCCTTTTTACCTTTATTCTAAAGACAAAATGATGGATTCCTTGTTAGTGAATAGGAATTCAAATGTTGTTAATGATAGAGATTCTCTAAAGTTAGAACTTAGTTTAATTGAATTTCGAGATATTTCCATTTCAACAATAAACGCCAAACAAAAATTTGAAATAGAGCCTAAAATTAATTTGCCTTTTCCGAAAGGGAAAGAATACAGGGTTTTACAAGGATATAATGGTGACTTCAGTCATAATACATTAAAAAGTAAATATGCCTTAGATTTTGAAATGAATGTCGGAGATACTATTTGTGCTGTAGCAGAAGGAGTCGTGGTTGAAATGGTTGAAGGGTATCAATTTGGAGGCAAACAAGAAAAGTGGAAAGGGTTTGATAATTTTATTTGGATTTATCATCCTAAAATGAATTTAATATCTTCTTATGCTCATTTAAGAAAAGATGGAAGTTTAGTAAATATTGGAGAGAAAGTTTTGGCGAATCAACCTATAGCTATTTCCGGAAATACAGGTTTTTCGACCGAACCGCATTTGCATTTTCATATGTTAAAATTAAGCGAAAATTACAACTATGAATCTATTCGATATGATTTCGTTGAAGGATATGTAGGTGATGGAATTAAAAAAGGTGACTTGCTTAAAAAGTGATGATTTTAACTTCTCGTCCAGCAATCAGTAATATGATCGTTAACCATACCTGTGGCTTGCATGTGTGCATAAACTACTGTAGAGCCAACAAACTTGAATCCTCTTTTTTTAAGATCTTTACTTAATTTATCTGAAATTTCAGTTGTTGCCGGAACTTCAGACAAAGATTGCGGTTGATTATCAATAGGGTTGCCGTCAACAAAGCCCCATATGTATTTAGAAAAGCTTCCGAATTCTTCCTGGACTTTTATAAAAGCTTGTGCATTAGTTACAGCTGCTCTTATTTTCAGTTTATTGCGAATGATTCCAGGGTTTTCACAGAGTGAAATTATTTTTTCTTCACTGAAATCGGCTACTTTTTGAACGTCAAAGGATTCAAAAGCTGTTCTGAAATTTTCTCTTTTAGCTAAAACGGTATACCAACTTAATCCGGCCTGAAAGGTTTCTAAAATCAGGAATTCAAAAATAGTAGGGTCATCGTAAACAGGTTTTCCCCATTCATTGTCGTGGTAATTGCGGTATAAATCATCTTTTTCGCACCAAGCGCATCTGTTTTTTGAAGTCATTTTAGTCATTAAGTTTAGGTAAGGTTCTAATGTACAAATCTTCTACTTTTTTTCTGGCCCAATCCGTTTTTCTGAGAAATTTCAGACTTGAGTTTATTGACGGGTCTACATTGAAACAACGTATCTGAATCAACTCGCCTAAGGTGTCAAATCCATAAAAGCCGACCAAAGTTTCAAGAATGACTTTTAGCGTTTTTCCGTGAAGAGGATTGTTTTCTTGCATAGTGTAAAAATAATAAAAAAACCTCAATCAAATTTTGATTGAGGTTTTTCATTTCTATCTTGTATCAAGATTTATTATCCTAAAGCAACTCTTCTGAAACCTGTAACAGTTAAACCACCGTCAACAGTTTTTACGTAAGCAGCAACACTCATAGAACCATCTTTAATGTAATCTTGGTTAACTAAAGTGTTGTCTTTGAAGAAACGGTTTAATTTCCCTTTAGCAATGTTGTCTAACATAGCTTCCGGTTTACCTTCTGCACGTAATTGATCTTTAGCGATCTCAATTTCTTTAGCAATTGTATCTGCATCAACACCTTCTTCGTTTAACGCGATAGGGTTCATAGCAGCAGCTTGCATAGCAACGTTTCTTGCAGCTTCTTCAGCTCCTTCAACATTTGCTGATAAAGCAACTAAAGTAGCGATTTTGTTTCCTGCGTGGATGTAAGAACCTATGAAAGCTCCTTCTAATTTCTCGAAAGAACCGATTTCGATTTTCTCACCGATAACACCGGTTTGCTCAATTAATTTTTCAGCTACAGTAATACCACCGAAATCAGAAGCTAATAATTCTTCTTTAGTAGCATAATTTAAAGCCTGAGTAGCTAAATCAGTAGCTAATTTTACGAAACCTTCATTTTTACCTACGAAGTCAGTTTCACAGTTTAATGTAATTACAACACCAGCTGTTTTATCTGCATTTACAACAGCGATAGCAGCACCTTCAGTAGACTCTCTGTCAGAACGGTTAGCAGCAACTTTTTGACCTTTTTTTCTAAGGATTTCAATTGCTTTATCAAAATCACCTTCTGCTTCTACTAAAGCTTTTTTACAATCCATCATACCGGCACCGGTAGTCTGTCTCAATTTATTTACGTCTGCAGCAGTAATATTTGCCATAACTTGTTTTTGTTTTTAAATGTAAAAATTCCAAAACTCAAAAACCAAATTCCAATTTTAAATTATTATCAACTTTATGTTTCAAATAAGCTTTTCGGAATTTGGGATTTGTTTTGGAATTATTATGAATAATTATTCTTTGTTTGTTGTAGCTTCTTGTTTTGTATCAGCTTCTTTTGTTGCCTCTTCTTTTTCAGCTTTTCTGTCAGCTAAACCTTCGACGATAGCACCTGAAACTAATGAAAGAATTTTATCAATTGATTTAGAAGCGTCATCATTTGCAGGGATTACGAAATCGATCGGACGAGGATCAGAGTTAGTATCCACCATTGCAAAAACTGGAATGTTTAATTTTAATGCTTCTTTTACTGCGATATGTTCTGCTTTCACATCAACTACAAATAGAGCCGCAGGTAATCTAGTCATGTCTGAAATAGAACCTAAGTTTTTCTCTAATTTTGCACGTAAACGGTCAACTTGTAAACGCTCTTTTTTAGAAAGGGTGTTAAATGTTCCGTCTTTCTTCATTCTGTCAATCGAAGCCATTTTCTTAACGGCTTTACGAATCGTAACGAAGTTTGTTAACATACCACCTGGCCATCTTTCTGTGATGTATGGCATGTTACATGCACCTGCTTTTTCAGCAACGATGTCTTTTGCTTGTTTTTTGGTAGCAACGAAAAGTACTTTTCTACCTGAAGCAGCGATTTTTTTCAAAGCTTCATTAGCTTCTTCAATTTTAGCTGCAGTTTTGTATAAGTTAATGATATGGATGCCATTGCGCTCCATATAGATGTAAGGAGCCATGTTAGGATCCCATTTGCGAGTCATGTGTCCAAAGTGAACACCAGCTTCTAATAACTCTTTAACGTCTATTTTGTTTGCCATTTTTGTAATAGTTTACGTTCCGTTGATTAGCAATGGACAAGTAGCGAATATCGGTCTTATCCATTTAGATGCTAAACTAATTCCCTTTTGAAAAGGAATAACGGCAACTGTGTTTTTAATTTCAATAATAAATGAACAAGAAATTGATTAACGTTTAGAGAATTGGAATCTCTTACGTGCTTTTTTCTGACCAAATTTCTTACGTTCAACCATACGAGGATCTCTTGTTAATAATCCTTCTGGTTTTAAAATAGCTCTGTTTTCAGCTTCTACTTCACACATTGCTCTGGCAATAGCCATACGTACAGCTTCTGCCTGACCAGTTGTTCCACCACCATAAACATTTATTTTAACGTCAAAGTTTCCTGCATTCTCAGTCATAGCTAAAGGTTGCATTACTTTGTACTGTAATGTTGGTGTAGGGAAGTAGTTAGCGAATTCTCTTTTGTTTACTGTGATGTTACCAGTACCTTCAGTAACATAAACACGAGCAACAGCGGTTTTTCTTCTACCGATTTTGTGAATAACTCCCATTACTTAAGATCGTTTAAGTTTACAGTTTTAGGTTGTTGAGCTTCATGTTTGTGCTCAGAACCTACATATACATTTAAATTACGGAATAACTGTGCCCCTAATTTGTTTTTAGGTAGCATTCCTTTTACAGCTTTTTCTACTAATACAGCAGGGTTTTTAGCCTGTTGTTCTCTAGCAGTTAAAGTTCTTTGACCACCCGGGTAACCTGTATGACGCATGTAAATTTTGTCAGTCAGTTTGTTACCGGTAAGGTTGATTTTTTCTGCGTTGATAACGATAACATTATCTCCACAGTCAACGTGCGGCGTATAACTTGGTTTGTATTTACCTCTTAATAGCATAGCTACTTTTGAAGCAAAACGACCTAAGTTATGACCTTCAGCGTCTACAACAATCCACTGCTTGTCTGCAGTAGCTTTGTTAGCTGATACTGTCTTGTAGCTTAATGTGTTCACAATAATTAATTTTAATTAAACATTCCATTCCCAATTAAGGGAGTGCAAAAGTACAATTATTTAATATAAAAGCAAATAGTATTTTGATTTTTATTCTATTAGCAGTAAAAGAGTTGCTTTTTAAGGTAATTTACGTCTTGTCAATATTTTATATTATTATTGAGAAATATATAAATTTTATTAATTTTACTTTCTAATTTGACAATATGAAACCAAAAGCCACTTTAAAACAAATAGCAAAAGAATTAGGGGTGTCTGTTTCAACTGTTTCTAAAGCTTTAAACGATAGTCCGGAAATTAGTGAAGCAACAAAAGAAAAGATAAAGGAGTATGCTGCTTTTAAGAATTATAAGCCGAATAGTATTGCTAAGAATTTAAAAAATCAGCGAACGAATACTTTAGGGGTTATTTTGCCGAATATCTTAAATCCGTTCTTTGCTAAAGTTTTTTCGGGTATCGAGAAAAAGGCAATTGAGCTTGGTTATAATGTGATTACAGGGATTTCGAATGAATCTTGTCAAAAGGAAAAACAGGTGATCGAAATGCTGAACAACGGTACGATTGATGGCTTCATACTTTCGGTTGCCGAAGAGACGCAGGCATTAAAAGATTATGACCATCTAAATAATGTGATCAAATGGGGAACGCCTATTGTAATGTTTGACCGTGTTGTGGATGAAGTGGTTTGTGATAAAGTTGTTGTGGATGATTTTGATTCGGCTTTTGATGCAGCACAACATTTGATTAAAACCGGATGTAAAAAAATTGCAGTAATAACCACAATATCTAATTTAAGTGTCGGGCAACTTCGTCTGGATGGTTTTCAAAAAGCAATGGTTGAGGCTCAGATGGAAGACCAAATGGTGGTATTGTCGGAAAGTGATATTGATACGTTTAACGAGAAGCTTAAAGAATTAATAGATGCAAAGACCATAGACGGGATTTTTGCTTTAGACGAACATGCTGCTACTATGGCAATGAAGTTGGCCATAAAAGCGGGTTATAAAATTCCGGAAGAATTATCTATAATAGGCTTTGCCGATGGTGTTTGGTCAAAGAGATTGACGCCGAGTATGTCTACTGTGAGTCAGCATGCACCTGAAATAGGTGAGAAAACGGCAGAATTGTTAATAGAACGTATTAATAACGATGACGAATATTACCGATACAATACGTATACGATTAAAACGGAATTAAGGCAACGGGAATCGACCCGTAAATTAGGATAATTCACGGTCTTGTCTTTTTCGGTCATCTCGCCAGGTAATGTACCCCAGAGTGGCGTTGAACAGATAGAATACGTATTTAGTGGTGTTGGCAATATTAAGTAACATTAAGTTTTGTACAATTTTAAACAGATTGTATACTTGCCAGGTAACCCAATTGTCCGGATACATTCTTCCTAAATTAAATGTACCGCCAAAACTGATTCCTGCGGGAATAGTAATGGCAAAAAAGAGTTGCCAGTTAATTGAACCTTCAGATAAATAATAGAAGGCAATGAAATTAAGGACGAACGAAAGCGTTAACCCTAAAGCCATATTTCGAAAGAAAATCAGATCAATATGATTTAAAAACCTTTTCTTTTTCCAGATCCTGAAAGCAATATAATTTCCGATGAAAGATACCGGATAGGTTAAAATGGCTCCGACATTCCCTAATAAAAAGTCAATAGTTCCGCTTAGAACAGTATTACAGGTGCCTATCAGGTTACCGAAATTATTCTTTTTAGTGACTAAACGGGTCGCCATCATGGAAAAACAAGTATTTAAAATAGAGAAATAGCCTAAGTAAAAAACGTATGTTTTTCCTTTGAAATGAAAATTGTAAACGGTTTTGTAATATTCCAGATAGACAGATACAGACACAACAATAGCGACTCCTATAATGTCTAGGTATTGACTGTTAGTAATTCTTTTAACTAAGGTTAAAAGGGGAGAATTGGCTATTGCAGTGTCGTTTTGCATTATTCTTTACTGAAATTGAATTTCATTCCTCCTTGTTTTAAAATTAAGGAATTATCGCCAAAGTCTATTTCGATTCCGGCTGCTGCAAATATAAATGTTTTTTCGTCTCGGAGCGTTAGCGGAAAGGCTGATTGTCCGGTTGCCTGGGCCATTAATTCCTCATTTTTTTCGAAAACAGTTAATTTTAAAGGGATTTCGTTTGAGCTATAAGTGCCGGAATATTTTGCAATTAATTCAGGATTGATTTTTTCGAAACTTGGGAAAGGGAAAGGGAGCTTGTAATAGATGCTTAGAATGCCGATCATCATATCATTCAGACTATAATTGCTTCCGTTTGATATTAGTGAAACAGAGAGTTTCTCATTAGGATTATATCCCATAGTAGCGTTAAAATTCTCTATTCTTCCGTTATGCCCGAAAAATTTTCTGTCACCGAAAGGAAATTGATAGAGTGCCATGCCATAACCGTCTTTCATCTCAGTCATTTCCTCTATGGATTTAGGTTTTAGTAGTTTGCCTTCAAAAAGAGCATTTAAAAAGCGGGTCAGGTCGGCAGGGTTTGAAATAATTCCACCGGAAGAGAAGGCAACGTCGTTGTTCCATTCGGGTATAGTTTCCATTCGCCGTCATAAGAATAAGAATAGCTTTCTTTGTTCCTGGTATCCGTTGTATCAGGTTTGTAGTAGGTGCTTTTTAAGTCTGCTTTTTTAACGATTCGTTCTTCCAGATTTTCCGCAAATGATTTTTTAGTGATCTTTTCAATAATTCCACCTAACAGAAAGTAGTTTGAGTTGCTGTATTCGAATTGGCTCCCCGGATTAAAACGCGAATCGTATTTTGCAATCTTTTGATAAATAGCCTCTTTAAGATTCAATGTTTTCAATTCTTTTGATGTTATACTGTCGTGGTTAACAAAGTCCGGTATTCCGGTTCTTTGGTATAATAGGTCGGCAACGGAAATGCTGTCGGCTTTCTTAACTTTCGGAAAGAATTTGGTGAGTTTACTTTCTAAACGTAATTTTTTCTCTTCGATTAATTGCATGATCATTACAGCAGTAAAGGTCTTACTGATAGATCCGATTTTATAGGTAGTTAATCGATCTGCTGTAATTTTATTTTCAACATCGGAGAATCCGTAAGCTTTGCTGAAAACAACATTTTCACCTTCTCGGATGCAAAGACTGCCCATAAATTTGTTGTTTTCATATAGATAAGTAAGGTACTGATCCATTTTTTCAAAACGATCTTGACCGGATACTATTATTGAAAAGCTTAATGCAATTAGAAAAATCAGTTTTTTCATTTTTTCGGAAATTTAAAAGTTAAAGATAAAACTTTTTATGCTGTTTACCATCTCTTCCGCAACAGGCAAATCTGGATTGTTATAACCTTCCATGTTACTGATTCCGTTTACTTCGACTATTTTGAAGACGTGATTCATATTTTCAATTAATATTAGCCGAGCTTCCGGTGAAGCAGCCGCCAGTTTTTTAGCATCTTCAGTAGAGACCTGTATATCTTTTGTTCCTTGAACAATCAGGATGGGAATATTTAGTTTTTTTATTTCGGTTTGCGGGTCATATTTGAACCAGGATATCAGGTAAGGTTGAACGCTTGGTCTAAATAAAGAGTTAAGCATGGGTACTACATCTTTGACTTGTTTCCTGCTTTTTAAGCTGTCGATTATCGGGGTAGTCATGTCTTTAATATACTGGGGTTGAAGAGCCAATTGTTTTTTTAATATTTTATCGGCGGCATCACCTGCCCCGGCAACGGAAATATACAGATCGGCACTTTTAGCAGCGATCATTCCGATAAGAGAACCTTCACTGTGTCCGATAACAATGACTTTGGAAAATCGGTTGTCTTTTTTTAGCAATGCGATCCAGTCAGCAGCATCTTGTATGTAGTCTTCAAAGTTAAGTGTAGTCTCGTTTTGTACTATCGAGGAACTTTCGCCGATACCTCTTTTATCATAACGAACAGAGGCAATTCCGCTTTTTGCTAATTCATGAGCCAGAAATTTCAATGAATTATTCTGCATCATCGAATTGTTTCCGTTCCGGTCTGTTGGTCCTGAACCTGCTATAATCAGAGCCACAGGCATTTGTTTGGGGTTTACAGGCATACACAATGTACCGGATAAATCACCTGTTTCGGTTTGCAAAGTAATGCCGTTCTCGATAAGTGCTGGTTTTGTACTATTCTGTGCTTTTGAAATAGAAGTATATAAGAAAAGGATACTAAATAGGATTATACTTTTTTTCATTTGGTTTCAGAGGATTTAATTTTTTTAAAAGTTAAATAGGAATATACTATTGGAATGACAGAAATGATGATAGTAATTCCCATCATAACGTAGAATGCATATTTTGAATTGAGAACCAAGCACAACAAGAAGATCAATAAGCCGCCGGCAAACCATAATTTACCGCCTAACAAATGTGTTTTTTTCCAGACTTCCTCATTTTCTAAAGTCCAAGGGGTACGAATACCAATGAAATAATTAGGTTTAATGGTTTTGAAATAGTTGCCAAGTACAGCCAGAAGTAAACCGATCACAGCAAAAATGAATGTAGGTTTAGAATGACTGTTTTGTTGGACACTATAAATAACAAAAACCGAGATAGCCGACATAAATAAGGATATTACAAACCGGAGTTGGTTCAGTTTATTTCCCATTTTGTTTAGTTTTCCTTTCGGATCAATTTTCGGTAGAATAAGAAAAATAAAATAGGCGATACCGGATAATAGAAATATGGGAACTAATAATTCTTTTTTGTCTCCCCGACGATCAATTTCACCGGCTGCATTCCAATGCAGAGGAACGGTTTCCGGAAGTTGATTCCATACGTATGCCAAATAGACAAAAGGGATTAATGCGATAATTATAAAAGGAAGTTCTTTTCTTAAAGTAGCCATGATAGTTATTGTTTTAAGGTTAGTAACCATTTTAAGATGTCGTCTACAATAGTTGTATTAAGTGAGTATATGATGAATTGTCCTTGCTTTTCACTGGTAACCAGATCGGCTTGTTTGAGCAAATCCAAATGATGGGAAATACTCGGTTTGGAAATATTAAAATGCTCCGCAATTTCACCGGCTGTTCTGTCTTTTTCACGAAGCAATTCTAAAATTTCTCGTCGGGTTTCATCGTTTAGAGCTTTAAAAATTGTGTTCACGATATTTATATATTTAGACAAATATCTAAATATTATTTTTAAATAACCTCTTTTTTTATCAGAAATTATTATTTTCTTTATACTGATAATTACATTTCGAAATAATTTCACTAATTAATGAAGGTTAAAATTTTAAATAAAATTCTTAAACAGATTGTTTATTTTGCAAAATAATAGGATGTATAACAATAGCTTTGTTTGAGGTTGTTTACAGACTATATATCCTGATAAAGCATTTCTTAATTTTTCTGTTTCGGGTACAGGCATTAAACAAAACAAGTCTTTTTTAAAAGATAAATTAAAACAATATCATCCTGATACAGTTATTTATCAAGTTATTATTGTTTAGATAATATTAGGTTTGATAGTACTATTTACCGAGAGTTCGGTGTCTCCTTTTGTTTATACTTTGTTTTAAACAATTACTAGTTCATTTTTGTGATTTTATAGATAAAATTATTTTCAAAACTGTTTTTAATTTTAGAAGCTTCTTGGGTTTTTAAATTGTTTTTTTGGGCTATTGATACTATTTTTTCTATTTCGCAGTCTTGTGAAAGGATCATATAAAAATTGTCAAATTCAATTTCAGTAAGTTGAGAGAATAATTTTTCGAAATACTCAAAATGTTCTCCGCAAAACCAGGCTTTTTCTTTGACGTTTTTTGCTTTTTTAGGATAATATGGCGGATTCACAATGATAAAATCGAATTTGGTTTTGTCAATTTCATCGAATAAATCAGAATAAACGGTTCTGACCTTAAGGTTATTTCTTATAGCACTTTCTTCTAAATAATTCAGAGCAATCTTGTTAACATCACTTGCTGTTACAATAGCCCCTTTTTGCGATGCCAATAGAGAAATAATTCCGCTACCACAGCCTAATTCTAAGAAAGTTTTGTTGTTTAGTTCGAGGTCTTTAATGAAATCTAAAAGTATTTTTGTACTGAATGTTAAATGAGGAGGAAATACATCGGGATGCACTTGTACACAGACAGATTCATAACAATACTTTCTGGGTTTTGAGTAATACAGTTTCAGTCCGGATTTCAGAAACGGGTGAGTGCATTTTTTTATGAAGTTTCTAATGTTTTTCATGTTGTATTATTCAGAATAAAAACCTTCAATTTCAGGTTGGCGGTATTTCCAGATCTTATGCATTAATTTTATTTCATAAGGATAGTTATAAATACCGGTTTTATACCGGATACTTGACGGAAGTTGTAACAGTCTTTTTTTCCAGCCTTTTATTCTGAAATCAGAAGCAGTAGGGTAATAGCCGTTTAAGACCGTTTCAAAGTTTTTAATGGTGTCAATCATATAAGGTTTTAACCAAGGAGTAAGCGGATTTTTTCGCAAGTCGAAATTTTCCCAGCTTGGTGAAATCCAATCTTCTAATGTAGATGGAAAAGAAAAACCGGCATCGATAATTTGTTGGTATAATTCAGAGCCTTCAGTAGGAACCGGACTATATAAGTAAATAATGATTTCTGCTTTAGGATTGATCTCTTTGATCTCTTTGATGAAATTGATGTCCCATAAAATTTGGTCATAAACTTCTTTTTCAGTTACAGCCGGTAGCCCTAAAACAAAGGATAATTCAGGAATAATATCCGCATTTTTCATTCTGAGAACAAAATCCTTAATCATTTGTCCGGTTTGTGTACCGCCTTTGTTCATTTGTTTTAGGATCTTATCATTTCCGGTTTCTGCTCCGAGAAAGATCATCCTACATCCTGCTTTTCGCATGAACTTCAGCTCATCG